>JAIKYB010000155.1 GCA_024683675.1 Treponema sp. | reverse complement strand
ATTACTCAGAAAGATATTGATACTTATGGTCTTGGTGACTAATTACTGATTGCGGTCATGCAGACTGCGTCAATTCTAACGGCGTAAAGTGTGTAAACTGCATATTTTACGTCGTTTTTTTTTGCAGCTTTGTCAGTCCTGTCTGACAATTTTAGGAATGTTTATGGAAAATAATGTAGTTTTATCAATGCATGGTATTTCAAAAGAATTCCCCGGAGTAAAGGCTCTGCAGAATGTAGACTTTACCCTGAATAAAGGGGAGATTCATGCTTTGATGGGTGAGAATGGAGCGGGAAAATCTACTCTGGTAAAGGTCCTCACCGGTGTTTATATAAAGGATAGTGGAGAAATCCGGATTGATGGCTTTGATCAGCCAGTTTCTATTCGTTCTCCCCAGGATGCTCAAAATCTTGGAATAAGTACAGTTTATCAGGAAATTACCCTCTGTCCAAATCTTACGGTAGCAGAGAATATGTTTATAGGCCGCGGAAATTACCGCTTTATTAATTGGCGTGCTCAGGAAAAAAAGGCCACTGAGCTTTTGGAGCGCCTTAATATTCCAGCCAAGGCTAATCAGCAGTTGGGAACCTGTTCTCTGGCTGTTCAGCAGATGGTTGCAATTGCTCGTGCAGTGGATATGGACTGTAAGGTTCTTATTTTGGACGAGCCTACTTCTTCTTTGGATGAAAGAGAAGTTGAACTTTTATTTACCCTCATGAGGGATTTAAAGAAGGCTGGGGTAGGAATCATCTTTATCACTCACTTTTTGGAGCAGGTTTACGAGGTTTGCGATAAAATTACTGTTTTGCGCAACGGTGAACTTGTTGGACAGTATACAGTTAGTGAGCTTCCACGTGTAAAGCTTATTTCAGCTATGCTTGGAAAAGACATGGAAGATATGACAAATCTGAAAAATCAGAAAAGACCATATACAGGGGCCGGCGAACTTGTTTATGAAGCTGAAGGCCTGTCTTCTACAGAAGGTGTCCGTCCTTTTGATTTTGCAATTAACAAAGGCGAGGTCAACGGTTTCACAGGTTTGCTTGGTTCTGGCCGAAGTGAAAGTGTAAGAGCAATTTTTGCTGCAGACCGGGTTACCTCTGGAAAGGTAAAGGTTAATGGCAAAAATGTAAAAATAAGCCAGCCAAAGGATGCTATGAAAAATGGAATTGGTTATCTTCCGGAGGATAGAAAGGGAGATGGAATTATTCAGGACCTGTCTGTTCGTGAAAACCTGATTTTAGCTCTGCAGGTATTAAAGGGCTTTAATCATCCTATTTCAAGAGCGGAATCAGAAAAGCTGGCTGACCAGTTTATAGAGCTTTTGGAAATTAAAACAGCTTCTAAAGAAACTCCAATTAAGGCTCTTTCTGGTGGTAATCAGCAAAAAGTTATTCTGGCCCGCTGGCTTTTGACTCATCCTCAATATCTGATTTTGGATGAACCAACTCGTGGTATAGATGTTGGTACAAAGCTGGAAATTCAAAAGCAGGTGCTTAAGCTTGCCTCTGAAGGAGTAAGCGTTACCTTCATTTCCTCAGAAATAGAAGAAATGCTTTCGGTTTGTTCAAGACTTATTGTTATGCGAGACCGAAAAATTGTAGGTGAACTAAAGGATGACCTTTTGCGTCAGGATGTAATTATGCAGACTATTGCGGGAGGCAAAGAAAAAAATGGCAAATAAAATCGTAAATCAAATAAAGAAAATATTTCAATCACAGCTTGCAATTCCAATTGTAGCCCTGCTGGTTCTTGTTATTTTCAACCTGATTCGTGATCCTGGCTTCTTTTCAATTATGATTAAGAAAAATAACCTGGGAAATACTGTTCTTGCTGGAAATCTTATAAGTATTTTGAACGGAGCTTCAGAACTTGTAATTCTTTCTATTGGTATGACCTTGATTACCTCTGCGACCAAGGGACAGGATATTTCTATTGGTGCTTCTGCCGCAATTGCAGGTTCTGTTTTTGTAAAGATTTTAAGGTTAGGTAATATCAATGCAGCTACAATTTTGTTTGCATTAATTTTTGCCTGTATTGTTGCAATCCTTTTCTGTCTCTTAAATGGTGTACTTATTGCAAAGTTTAATATTCAGCCAATGATTGCTTCTTTAATTCTTTATACAGCAGGCCGTCCTATTGCTTACTGGATAAATGGTGGTGCTACTCCTAATGTAGAAAGTCCTCTTTTGACTTACATTGGAGGCTTTATCCCTCATATAGCAGTCCCAACTCCTATCCTTGTAGTTGTAATATTTGTTATCCTCATTAATCTGCTTTTGAAAAAGACAACTCTTGGGCTTTATATTCAGTCAGTCGGAATTAATGAAAGAGCTGCAAAGCTTAATGGTATAAATCCAATTATGATGAAGATGATTGTCTTTGTGATTTTAGGTATTTGTGTAACAATGGCCGGCTCTATGAATGTTTGCCGTATTGGTCTTATAAATCATGAAACAATTCTGCTTGATATTGAAATGGATGCTATTCTTGCCGTTGCAATTGGTGGTAACTCTTTGGCAGGCGGAAAATTTAAGTTGTCTGGTTCAATTCTGGGAGCTTATATTATTCAGGCTCTGACAATTACCTTGTATGCTATGAAGGTTTCTTCAACAGCTGTAAAGGCTTATAAAGCAATTGTTATTATCATAATTGTTGTAGCTGGTTCTCCGGTTGTAAAAGAGTGGATTAAGGGACTTAAGAACAAGCTTCTTGAAAAATCAGCAAATACAGCAAATGCAGTAGTGGAGGCAAAATAATGGCAGATATTAAAAAGAATAAGCAGCCGCTTTCAAATACTGCGCTCCTGCTGACAATTACAGTTTGTACCTTTTTTGGAATGTATATTTTAGGTATGCTTATATGGGGAGGAGGATTTTTAAATCCTCAGCAATTCTTTAATCTCTTTAATAATAATGCTTACTTAATTGTTATTTCCTGTGCCCTTACAATAGTTATGATTACAGGAGGAATAGATATTTCTGTAGGTGGAACTATTGCTCTTATTACTATGACTTCGGTTGTTATGATGGAAGATCATGGTGGCGGAATCTTTTCTTCAATTCTGATTGCTTTGGGAATCGGTCTTGCAATTGGACTTATTCAGGGCTATCTGGTTGCTTACCTTAAGATTCAACCTTTTATTGTAACTTTGGCAGGTATGTTCTTTACTCGTGGTATGACAACAATTGTGAGTAAGGTGCCTAGAACTGCTTCAAATGCAGCTTTTGTTGCCTTAAAGGATCATTATATTCATATTCCATTTATTGGAATTAATAAAAACGGTAACTGGATTCCATCATATATAGAAGTAGGCGTAATTATTGCTATTATTGTTGTTCTTGCTTTGTGGGCAACTCTAAAATGGACAAGATTTGGACGTAACTTATATGCTGTTGGTGGAAACAGTGAAAGTGCCATGATGCTGGGTATAAATGTCAGAAGAACTCAGTTCTTTGCCTATGTTCTTTGTGGTGTGCTTGCGGGCATAGGCGGCTTTGTTTATCTGACTCATACTGGTGCCGGAAACGCCAGCAACGCCAGTGGAGCAGAAATGCAGGCTATTGCTTCTTCTATCATTGGTGGAACCTTACTTTCCGGAGGTGTCGGAAGCGTTGTTGGAACTCTCTTTGGTGTTCTTTCCTTAAAGACTATAAACATTATTGTTGTAGCTTCTGGATTAAGAGAACCTTACTGGCAGAGTATTACAACAGGTCTTATGCTTTGTTTCTTTATACTCTTGCAGAGTGTAATTCTAACACATCGTAAGAAAAAGCTGGGTGGCAAAGCTGCTTAATATTGCAGCTTATATTCACGGGGCGAAAGCCCCGTATTTTTTTTAAAGATATAGCTGAAGTAGTGAGGATCAGAAAAGCCACATTCATAAGCAATATCATAACCCTTCATGTCAGTATCTCTTATCAGGCGTTTTGCATTTTCAATTCTTACATTTGTCAGATATTCTATAAAAGTACTTTTACATTCCTGAGAAAAAATTGCGCTAAAATGATTTGGACTTAAACAAACTGCCTGTGCAACACTAGTCAAAGTGGTATTTTGGTCTGCATAATTTTCTTCAATAAATTGTTTAGCCTTTAAGATAACATCAGCATATTTTCCGGTAACCTTAGAATCCCGATATTCAAGCGTAAAGGTAAGAACCGCTTTCAGCTTTTCTGTAAAATCTTTTTCATTTCTAACAGCTTCATCAATAAAAGATCTTTGTAATATTTCCGGATTTAAGACTTTTATATCACCACCAAGCTTTTCTATCAGCTTTGAAACTGCAAAAATTAAATCTACAAGGATATAGGAGGCAAAAACATTAAATTGCCCGGGATTATTACGAATCAAGGTCATATATTCTTCAATAATTGCAGAAATATCATTTTTACTTGCATATTTTAGTCGGTCTACCAGAGGATCATTTTCCTTTAATTCCAAAAATCCAGTCTTTGTATCCGAAGAATTACTGATGTTATTGTTTTCTTCCATATCATCTGAGCTTATTATTGTATTTTCTTCCGGATTTTTTCTTACAGAAAGAATATTTTTTGCATCCTCATAGGAAATCTTTAATTGAGACAGGTGTTCAACTCTTTTTCCCATTGCAGTTAGCACTATACAATCTTGAGTTTTTCTTGCAATGTGGCCTATTGTTTCTGCCGCTCTAAAGGCCTTGTCATCTAATTCTTCCTGACTGCTGCCCTTAAAAATACAGACCAAAAGGTTTGAATGATGAAAAAAGGATACCGCCTCATTTATGGCAGAAGAGTAGGAATTAAGCAGTGAGCAGGCTTCTTCCTCTGCCTGAAGATTTCCTGTGCGGCTTTCTATTCTGCTTATGAGAACCTTGTAGTATCTGGAAATAAGATTTATTCCAAGCTCACTACATTTTTGCATAATTGTATTTGTGTCTGCAGAACCATGAACAAGATTATTTAGAAATTCCTTTTTAAGTAAAACTTCATTTGATTTTAATTCCGCCTTAAGTTTAGAAATATCTGACAGCTGTTTTCTTTCCTTATCAATTTGAGCTGCCGTTTTATTCAGACTGTCTAAAAGCTCCTGAGGAGTAAAGGGTTTTAAAAGATAATCTTCAATTCCTATAGAAATGGCTTTTTTAGCGTAATCAAATTCATCATGCCCGGAAAGAATAATTATTTTTATCCAGGGTTGAATCTTTTTTATTGCAGCAGAAAGCTCTAGACCATCCATAAAAGGCATTTTTATGTCGGTTATCAAAATATCCGGCTTTAGTTCCTGCAGCATGGAAAGGGCAATTTCTCCATCACTTGCTTCTCCTGCAAAGATAAAGCCGCCTTCTTCCCAATCAATTTTTGATCTTATTCCTTCGAGAACTATAGGTTCATCATCTACTACAAAAACACTGTACATACCTTATTCCTCTTTTTCACTACACGGGATTGTAAAGAAAATGCGACTTCCTTTTCCTGCTTCTGACTCTATTTCAAGTCCCTCTGTCTTTTCTCCGTAATAGAGTTTGAGCTTCTTGTTTACATTATATAATCCATATACTGAAGTTAATTTTTCAGAATCTTCTGCACCTCTTGCAAGCTCTCTTCTAACTTCCTTAAGTCTTTCTTCTGTAAAGCCTGCACCGTTATCTTCTACAAGAAATCGGATTGCTTTGTGGTCCTTGTCTGTAAAGGAAACTTTAACCTTAAGCATTCCTCTGCCACGTTTATTTTTTATTCCGTGATAAATTGCATTTTCTACAAGGGGCTGTAAAACAAGCTTTATAATTTTATAATCTGCAAGTTCCGGCTCTGCTTCAATTTCATATTTTAAAATATCAGCATAGCGAATCTGTTGAATTGTCAGGTAATTTTTTATATGTTCCAGCTCCTGTTGAATTGTAATCCATTCGTGTCCCTTACTCAAAGAAATACGGAGGAAGTCCGAAAATGCCTTTGTAATTCTAATAACCTGGTCATATTTTTCTTCTTCTGCAAGCCAGACAATGGTGTCGAAGGTGTTATACAAAAAGTGAGGAGTAATTTGTGCCTGCAGGGCCTTCATCTCTGCCTTCTGGAAGTTTTTCTGTTCTTCCATGTTTTTCTGAATCAGAAGGTCAATTTGTTTTGTCATGGTATTTAAGTTTTCTGCCAGAGTATCAAGCTCATCAACGTGGGGAATATCCATTTGGGCTGTAAGTTCACCTTTTGCAACCTTTGTCGAAAGCTTTTCCATATCGTTTATAGGCTTTTGGATTGCAGCAGAAACTGTAATAAAACTGTTTATGGAAATTAAAACTGCAAGAATTGTAATTATTGTCTGAAGTACCGTAAGAATGATTGAAGTATTTTTAATAGAAAGATTTGTTTTATAGGCTGATTCTATTTCTTCTACAATAAAATCCTGCATAATATCTGAAAAAAGAGCTGTAATAGTTCGAATCTCATCAAGGGCATTTTCATTCTGAGTTACGCTGCTTCCTGAGCCCATCTGATTAATGAGCATGTGAACATTACGAAAAAGGGTAGTGTTAGCCCTGCTTGCTACCTTTAGAGTTTGTCTTCCACTTGCTTCCTTTTCGCTGGAAAGCATATCATCAAGTCCCTTAGTGATTTCTTCCAGCATGACATACTGCTTACCATCTTTTATAGTTTTTTTACCACAAATAATATCCCAAAGCTCTGCAGGAATGTCTTTTTTTGCAATGCTGTTAATTTTGTTGGCTGTGCTTACATTAGAAATAATTTGATTATATTGCTGGGTATGAATCTGAAAAACAATTATAGAATAAATTGTAGGGATAACCGTAATAATGAGCAAAAATACATAGGTGATAAAAAGAGTCCTTTTAAGACTTTTGTTCCTTTTTACTTTCACTTAGTAGCCTCTTGCCTTGTAAAGTGAAAAATCATCATCCTCTGTAAAAACGCTTTCCTGATTGTAGGTTATACGGGGAATTGCTTTTCCCTGATGAATCTCTTTTACCAGAGTCATAAGCATAGGCCCCAGATTAGGATTACATTCAACTACGCAATTAAGTTTTCCTTCTGTTAAAGCGTCAATTGATTTCTGTTCGGCATCAATACTTATTATGATTGTATTTGCAGGATTTATTCCGTAATTTGCCAGAGAATCCAGCAGACCAAGAGTCATAGAATCATTATGAGAATAAACCACATCAATTTTTTTTCCTTCATAATAAAGGGAATCATTTCTAAAAATATTATTATCCCTTGCTTTCTGAATAAGGTTTTCTGCAATTTCTTTTCCACGTGAACGAAGAAAATCTCCATCCTGGGATGCTATAATTTCAAATCGGGAG
Organism: Treponema sp.; assembly: GCA_024683675.1. GTDB lineage: Bacteria > Spirochaetota > Spirochaetia > Treponematales > Treponemataceae > Treponema_D. The sequence continues at coordinate 7,982 of JAIKYB010000155.1, read as the reverse complement.
TCATTTTCAAGTATTTCCCTAAAGCCCTGGGCTCTTTCCTTTACTACTGAGGAATTTTCTGTTCCTGACATTTCAAAAATTGTGATTTTATCTTTTTTATCTGAGCATTTATTTAAAAGAAAACGAGCTGCTTTCCTGCCTTCTTCCAGTCCATTTTCCCCTAAAAAGCCGGCGTATAAGCTCTGGTCTGCATTTATCTGCCGGTCTACAACAATTACAGGGATTCCGGCTTCCTTAGCTTCTGTTAAAACATTGTCCCAGCCGTCTTCTACAATGGGAACAAAAGCAATTACATCTACCTGATAAACAATAAAAGAGCGGATTGCCTTTAACTGATTTTCTTGTTTTTGCTGGGCATCATCAAAAAGAATCTGAATATGATTTTCTTCTGCTGCTTCAAATATAGATTGGGTATTTCTGCTTCTCCAGGCACTTTCAGAACCAATCTGAGAAAAACCAAGTATGAGACCTTCACTTTTATTTTCTAAGGACTTTTTATTTTTTTTTGCTCTTCCAGTTGTAGTAAGGATAAAAAGTAAAAGAAAAATAACTGCTGCAAAAAATGCAAGCATAGAGATTTTTTGGATTTTTTTAATATTTACTTTCATAAAACGTTTTACTATTTATTTATTTTAAATCTGAAAGTAGGGGAAGTCAAATAAAAAAGCTTGTCTTATTGAATATAAGACAAGCTTTTTACTAATTATAAAAGATTTTCTCTGGGCTTTAGCTTATAAACGCTCTTTTATAGCAGCAATGTACTCCCATGAGTTCAAAACCTTCTTTGCAGCTGGCTGGGCAATGCGGGCAATATCACCAGTCATATAGCCTTCTTCAATTGTCTGAAGAGTTGCTTTTTCAAGACGCTTAGCAAAGTCTACAAGGTCTGGAGTGCCATCAAGTTCTCCGCGTTTTGCAAGGGCTCCTGTCCATGCAAAAATTGTAGCAACCGGGTTAGTTGAAGTTTTTTCACCCTTAAGATAGCGGTAGTAGTGCTTCTGAACAGTTCCGTGACTTGCTTCGTATTCAAAGTTTCCGTCCGGGCTTACTAAAACAGAAGTCATCATAGCCAAAGAACCACAGGCAGAAGCAATCATGTCAGACATTACATCACCATCATAGTTCTTTGTAGCCCACATAAAGCCGCCTTCGCTTCTCATAACTCGGGCAACAGCATCATCAATTAAAGTATAGAAGTATTCAATACCGGCAGCTTCAAACTTTGCCTTGTATTCTTCGTCGAAAACACGCTGGAAGATAGCCTTAAAGTTACCATCGTAAGTTTTAGAAATTGTGTCTTTGGCACCAAACCAAACACTCATCTTGCGGTCAAGGGCGTAGGTAAAGCAGCAGCGGGCAAAGCTTTCGATCGATTTATCAAGATTGTGGATTCCCTGAATAATTCCAGGTCCCTTCATATCCATAATTGTCTTACGGATTTCTTTTCCATCTACACCAGTGAAAACAAGCTCTGCTTTTCCTGCTGTAGGACATTTAATTTCACAGTTCTTATATACATCACCATAAGCATGACGTCCAAGAACGATTGGCTTTTTCCAGCAGCTTACAGTTCCATGAATGTTGCTAACAAAGATTGGCTCGCGGAAAACAGTTCCATCAAGCTCAGCACGAATAATTCCGTTAGGGCTTGGAGTGAGCTGCTTAAGCTTGTATTCTTCTACACGTGCCTGGTTTGATGTGATTGTTGCACACTTTACACCAACGTGAAGTCTTTTAATTGCAGCAGCAGCTTCGTAGGTAATCTTGTCGTCTGAGTCATCGCGGCTCTTTAGACCAAGGTCAAAATACTCTGTTTTCAAATCAACAAACGGCAGAATAAGCTCGTCTTTGATAACCTTCCATAAAACACGGGTCATTTCGTCGCCGTCAAGTTCGGCGATCGCATTTTTCATCTGAATCTTTGCCATAATGAGCATATTATATAGAAAAGAAGGTGACGGTGCAATAAATTAAAATAAGAGATAAACAATAAATGCACAGACCCAGGCTATAAGGCATTGCCAGATTCCAAGTCCTATAGCCCATTTTGTTCCCAATTCTCTTTTGACAGAAGCAATTGCAGCAATACAAGGGCAATATAAAAGACTGAAAACCAGTAAGCTTGCAGCAGAGGCTGTAGAAAGAATTGAAGAAACTCCGCCAGAAAATAAAATCTCCAGAGTAGAAACAACGCTTTCCTTAGCCATAATTCCGGAAATCAGAGAAGTGCAGATTCTCCAGTCTCCAAGTCCAATTGGGCGTAAAAGAGGTTCCAGCAGTCCTGAAATTTTTGCAAGTATACTTTGAGAAGAATCTTCAACAAAGGTAAGGTGTAAATCAAAGCTTTGTAAGAACCATATTACGATTGTGGCAATAAAGATTACGGTAAATGCTCTTTCCAAAAAGTCCTTTGCTTTTTCCCAGAGCAGCTGTCCGACATTTTTGGCACTTGGCAGCCTATAATTTGGCAGCTCCATTACAAAGGGTACAGGCTCACCTTTAAATAAGGTCTTTCTATATAAAAGAGCAATCAGAATACCTGTAATAATGCCCAGAATGTAAAGGCCGGTCATAATCAGGCCTCCATACTTAGGGAAAAAGGCTGCCGTAAAGAAGGCATAAATTGGAAGCTTTGCAGTACAGCTCATAAAGGGCGTCAAAAGGATTGTCATTTTTCGGTCGCGTTCACTAGGAAGAATCCTTGTAGACATAACAGCCGGAACAGTGCAGCCAAAGCCAATTAAAAGGGGAACAATACTGCGGCCTGAAAGACCTATTTTTCTAAGCAGGGTGTCCATCACAAAGGCAACACGGGCAATATAGCCGGAATCCTCCAGTAAAGAAAGGAAGAAAAAGAGGGTAACTATAATTGGAAGGAAGGAAAGTACACTTCCAACCCCTGTAAAGATTCCGTCTATAATCAGGGCGTGAAGGACTTCATTGGTCCCCATTGCTGTAAGGGCTGAATCCACAGCAGCAGTTAGAGCATCAATCCCGCTTTCAAGCAGGCCCTGTAAAAAGGCTCCAATTACATTAAAGGTAAGGAAAAATACTCCGGACATAATCAGAATGAAAAATGGAATTGCAGTATATTTTCCTGTAAGAAGATTATCTATTTTTTCTGAACGGATACGCTCCTTACTTTCCTTTGGTTTATGGACAGTCTGATTACAAACATTTTTAATGTAGGCGTATCTCATGTCTGCCATAGCTGCACTACGGTCAAGTCCTCTTTCATTTTCCATCTGAAGGGCAATATGCTCCAGAATTTCCATTTCATTTACATCAAGCTCAAGGGCATATAAAATCCTTTTATCACCTTCCAGCAGTTTGCTGGCTGCAAAACGTACTGGAATGCCAGCCTTCAGACAATGATCCTGAATTAAGTGAATTACAGCATGAAGGGCCCTGTGCACAGCTCCTCCGCTGTCATCTTTATCACAGAAATCCTGGCGCAGGGGCTTTTCCTGAAAGTGGGCCACGTGAATAGCATGCTTTATAAGCTCATCAACACCCTGATTTTTTGCGGCGGAAATTGGAACTACAGGCACTCCCAGCAACTCTTCCATAAGATTTACATCAATAGAGCCCCCGTTACCTGTCACTTCATCCATCATATTCAGGGCAATTACCATTGGAATATCCATTTCCAGAAGCTGCATTGTAAGATAAAGATTTCTCTGAATATTGGTTGCATCGACAATATTTATAATTCCGCGGGGTTTTTCATTTAAAACAAAGTTTCTGGAAATTATTTCTTCGCTGGAATAAGGAGACATTGAGTAAATACCTGGGAGGTCAGTTACCAGAGTATTTGGATGTCCCTTTATTTGCCCGTCCTTTCGGTCTACAGTAACTCCCGGAAAGTTTCCTACATGCTGATTAGCACCTGTAAGCTGATTAAAGAGGGTTGTTTTTCCTGAATTCTGATTTCCCACCAGAGCATAGGTTAAAATGCTGTCATCAGGAAGAGGATTTTCATCTCCCTTTGAATGGAATTTTCCGTCTTCTCCAAGTCCCGGATGCAGAGTCTTATTGTGATTGTTTTTTTTATCATTATTGCTAATGCAGTCACTTTCTTCAGCTGCAATAATTTCTATTTTTTCAGCATCTGCAAGGCGCATTGTCAGTTCATAGCCGTTTACATCAAATTCAATAGGATCTCCCATTGGAGCAAGCTTTACTTTAGTAATAACAGTTCCGGGAATTATACCCATATCCAAAAAATGCTGTCTCAGCTCTCCATGTCCGCCAGTTTTGGAGATTATAGCAGATTCGCCAATAGATAAATCTTTTAATGTCATGCTCTTATACTCTAAATAAATATTCTATTATCTTAGTACATTTAATGCTATAATCCAAGCATGAATTTAATTCAAAATGAAATTGTAAAGGCTCTTCTTCAGCTTTCAGAAAAAAGTCTTATTACAGAAGCAATACTGGCAAAGAAAATCAGGGAAAATATAAAGCTTTCGGGAAAAAATAAAGCAGGTTTAATTCTAAATGACCTGGAAGAGGCGATTTTTTATATAGAAGAAGAAAATGATTTGCATTATGCCCTTCATTTAAACTCTGCTAATGATATTTTGATCAAGGCTTCCGATTCTGCTTCAGGTTTGGATTCTGATGCCCGTAAAAGACGACTTGCAAGTGAAAAATCTATGCAGCTTTTGACAAATGGCGATGTAAAAAAACAGACTACGGCAGCTAAAAATCAAAATCCAAAAAAGCACGAAAAACGAACTGATAAAAAACGCATGAATGTTAATAAGCTTTATGAGGATTGGGACTAATAGAGTTTCTCTGGAAAAAATTAGAATCTTCGCAAAGGGCACTCTGATATTTTTATTTTGTCACAAAGCCTGCTCATGCCGCTTGCGTTAAAATAATCAGAAAGAACATCTTTTGTAACTCTTGCCTGGGGACCAATGCAGACTTCTTCAAAAAGTTCACTATAATCATGCTTTAAAGACTGACAAACTTTTCTGAGATTTAAAATGTAATATTTTTTGATATTTGTTTCCTCTACAAAAAAGTGAGGCTCCCCCAGATATTCATTTACATTGTAGGGAAGGGAAACCAGCCTGTATTCTTTTTCACTTATGAAAGAGGGATGCTTGAATAGTGGAGAACTGGTAATCAGCTTGTTGAAAACCTCGTGTATTTTTTCTTCACTAGGATTTTCGCTTTTTATTAGTCCTGCCAGTTCTTTTACAATTCCCAAATCGTCACAGCTTCGGGAATAATTGACTTTACAAAGAGGAGCGTGGCCTGCTTCTCCAATTTCTGATAGAAGTTCACGATTAAAGGCAATGCAGACCCCCATTCCATTTTTTGCGTAGCGGGACCATTGGGCGGCATCATCAGCATATTCACTAAAGCAGGCAGCATAACTTGAAAGAGAATCAAAATCCTTAAGATTTTCTTTAAAAAGCTTTTCCATATAATTACTTTCCTGATCAGAAAGAAGCTTTTTTACTGCAACCTTGAGCTCCTTTATAAAATACTGCATTTCCTGGCTGTCATTCATTCTTCTTAAATTCCAAAGCCAGATTTCTCCATTAGTAATAATGCCTCTCATGGCATTAAAATCTGTATAATGATAAAGTCGCTCTTTTTCCTTACAATCGCTCATAAAAATATTATAACATATTTTATTTAGACAAGCGATTTTTCTATTTCAGACTTAAATTTTTGTGCGTTTTCTTCTATAATAATCTAATGTAAAGCCTTTTTTTAGCCGTTGATTAAAGAGGTATCCTGTGGGGAAACAAATACACTTGTAATATACAAGTTATGTGGGGTAAAATAAAGAGATATGCCAGGCTTAAGTCAGCTAAAAGAATTCAGTAAAGATCTCCTTTCTTTGGGTAATGAAACAACGCTTCGTGCTGCCCGTGGAGAAAAACCGGTACAGATTGAAATCCCAAAAACAGTAGAAGATGTTGATGATTCTGAAGACTTTGTACTCGGAATGCCTGAAAAAGAAATTGAACCTGAGCAGGAAGAAATAGATGATGATTTGTCTGAACTCACAGGACTTTCATCTGCCCCAGCTGCTAAAAATTCAGAAAATACAGAAAATACCCAATCTGCTTTTGAAGCTCCAGATATGTCCGACCTTTTGGCCCCTTTGGGAGGCGGCGATGAAGGTGACTCTTCAGATATGCCAGACCTTTCTATGTTTATGGACGAACCCAAAGAAGAAGTGGTTGAAGAAGAACCCGAGCCGGAAGAAGTTTCTCTTGCAGATATGAGTCTTGAGGCTCTGCTTTCTGGTGGTGGCTTTGATGAAGCTGGTGAGAAAGCTGAAGAAGAGCCAGAACCGGAAGAAGCTGAATCTGTTGAAGAAGAGCCTGAAGAAATTTTAGACCTGGATACAGAAGATCTTTCAACAGACGACTTTATGCCTGAAACTGAAAGTCAGGCCCTTTCTGGTTTAGGCGATCTTGCCGATATGCCTGAAATTCCGGAGGAGGCAGACGAGATGCCTCTTGCAGACGAGATGCCTTCTGAAGAGGGTTCCGATAATGCTTCTGCCGAAAGTCAGAATTTTTCTACAGAGGGTCTTGATTTAGGTGATTTTGATGATGAATTAGATGCAGGTTTTTCATCTGATTCTGATAATGATAATTCCGATGCTGAAAATATAAGTGACCTTGGTGATACTGGTGACGCAGGCGACTTAGGGGATATTGGTGACACAGGCGACGCAGGTGACTTAGGCGACGCAGGCGACTTAGGGGACACTGCGGACTTGGGCGGGCTGGATCTTGGTGGACTTGACCTTGCAGATATGGACCTGGGGGGCACTGATACAGTAGGCGACGCAGGTGATACAGGTGACGCTGCAGACCTGGGCGGACTTGATCTTGGCGGCCTTGACCTGGATAATCCAGTTGCCGCAGACCAGACCAGCGATATGCCTGATTTAGGCGGCCTTGACCTCGACGGTCTTGATACAACAGGTGACTCAGGTGACACCGCAGACTTAGGTGCCGCTACAGACTTAGGTGACCTTGACCTGGACGGCCTTGACACAGCAGATGACTCAGACGCAAGTGCCGCTACCGACCTAGGCGGCCTTGACCTCGACGGCTTGGACGATATCGGTACAGAAAGTCCACTTGAAGAGACAAGAGAAGAAAGTCCGGCCGCAGACGGCATAGACCTCTCAGATATGGACCTTGGTGACCTTGATCTTGGCGGTACTGATACAACAGGCGACGCAGGTGACACCGCAGATTTAGGCGACGCTGCCGACTTAGGTGGCCTTGATCTTGGCGGTACTGATACAACAGGCGACGCAGGTGACACTACAGACTTAGGCGACGCTGCCGACTTAGGTGGCCTTGACCTTGACGCTCTTGGTACAACAGGCGACGCAGGTGACACCGCAGACTTAGGTGCCGCTACAGACTTAGGCGGTCTTGACCTGGACGGCCTTGATACAACAGGTGACTCAGACGCAAGTGCCGCTGCCGACCTAGGCGGCCTTGACCTCGAAGGCTTGGACGATATCGGTACAGAAAGTCCACTTGAAGAGTCAACAGAAGAAAATCCAGCCTCAGACGGCATAGACCTCTCAGATATGGACCTTGGTGGCCTTGATCTTGGCGGTACTGATACAACAGGCGACGCAGGTGACACCGCAGACTTAGGTGCCGCTACAGACTTAGGTGACCTTGACCTTGACGGCCTTGATACAACAGGTTATACCAGTGACGCCGCAGACCTGGGTGACGCTACAGATTTAGGCGGCCTTGACCTCGAGGGCTTGGACGATATCGGTGCAGAAAGTCCTCTTGAAGAGACAACAGAAGAAAGCCCGGCCGCAGACGGCATAGACCTTTCAGATATGGACCTTGGTGGTCTTGATCTTGGCGGTACTGATACAACAGGCGACGCAGATGACACCGCAGACTTAGGTGCCGCTACAGACTTAGGTGACCTTGACCTGGACGGCCTTGATACAACAGGCG
>JAIKYB010000141.1 GCA_024683675.1 Treponema sp. | reverse complement strand
GGTCTCATTTCAACAGGAATTTTGTTGATTTTTCGGGAATCCAATTCACCTGCTAATTGAAGTTTTGCGATTCTTACAAGAAGTTCTCTTTTGACATTTGTTGCATTGTTATTAATGTTCATATTCTTCTATTATATATTGATTATGGGGGATTGTCAGTATGAAAAATAAGCAAATATAACTTTATATTTATATGTTTATAATTTACAATAATCAGAAAGGAAGGTCCCTATGAAAACAAACAAAATAACAAAAACTTTCTTTCCTCCAGAAGAATATATGCATAAGTGCACAATGAGGGAAGAAGAACAGTTACCAATTTTAATAGGTGCAAACCTTATATTTATGCTTTTATTTGCACTTTTTGGAATTGTTCTTTTTTTATCAAATTACCCTATTTTAGGCTTAGGAGGACTTTGTCTTCTTGCTTTCTTTGCAACATCACTTCTTTTAATTAAAAAGACTCATATTCATAAGGGGTCCTGGGTAACAACAGTAGCAATTACATTACTTTCTGCCGTAGTATGTTTTGGATCTCCTTTTGTACAAACAAATTTCCTTCCTTATAGAGATTCCTGTTTTATAGTTGTAATGTCTGTATGTAATTATATTATTTCTTTAAGGAGAAGACAGTTACATAGTTATTTTATTCTTGCAGCTATAATCTGGATTATTCTTTTGACAACAACCTATATGCCTTTATTTAGAGAGGATTTTTCAACATTTTTAATGAACGCAGTAATCTGTTCGCTTGCAATTCTTACAACCAATACTAGCTTACTTTTATTTGATAAGTTTACCCGTAATGTTGTTGAAAGAGCAATTGAAAATGAACAAAAATCAGTAAAGGCCTTTGATAAGATTTCAGCTGTAATTAATGAAACTAAAGAAGGATTAAATATAGGAAAGCAACTTTCTAAATCTACTGAAAAAGCTAATCAATCAGTTATAGAAATTAATGACTTATATATGTATATAAATACCGAAACTACAAATCTTAGCGACCAGGCTGTAAGTATTAAAGACTCAAGCAATCAGATTAATGATAAAGCAGAACAGATGATGCAAAGTGTTCATAACCAAAGTCAATCAATTAGTCAATCCTCTGCAGCTCTAACACAAATGTCTGCCAGCCTTTCCAATATAAGTAATATTGCTTCACAACAAAGAAGTGGAATGAATGAAATTGTAAAAACACTTGATTCACATCTTATTCTTTTACAAAAACTTGTAGACAATGTTCAGATGGTAAAAACTTCGTCTGAAAACATTTCAACATTTGTTGCCGCTGTAAATAAAATTGCATCTCAAACAGGCCTTCTTGCAATGAATGCCTCTATAGAAGCTGCTCATGCTGGTAGTTTGGGTCAGGGCTTTTCTGTTATTGCCCAGGAAATTAGAAAATTATCTGATGAAACAAGTAAAAATGCGCAAAAAATAACTGAAACTTTGCAATCAAATGAAGAAATTGTAAACATAACCTCAGAATCAGTTAATACCTTCTCTAATTTTACAAAGAAAACTACGGAAGAATTAAGAAGTACTATTAACAATATGGAAGAAATTCTTTCGGGTATTTCAGACATTGATGCGGGAACAAAAGATGTTACCAATGCTTTTAGTCAGATTGTAAATGATGCAGATGTAAATAGTCGGCTTGCAGATGGAGTTACAAATGAAATCATACAGCAAAATGCCGTCTTACAAAAAATTTCTGATGGAACTAAGGAACTTCAGGAAAAAATCAGTAATCTTGATGGACTATTATCAAATATCAAAATGGCAATCGAGGAAATTGAACAAAATGCATCAGCAAACGAAGATGTAGCTGAAAAGATTTCTGGAGCCTTAAATTAAAATAGAATAATTCTCTATGTCTTGGCTGATTTTCTCTTCACAAAAGGCTAAAAAGGGTATATATTTATAAAGATAATCAGGGGAATTTTTTGTAAAAAAATTTTCCTGTTTTTCACGTTTGTATTATTTATTTTTTAGGAGACTAAATATATGTCAAGAAAGATTACTATCATCGGCGCAGGTCAGGTTGGCTCTACTGTTGCCTATGCTCTTACTTTGAAGCAGATTGCTTCAGAAATTGTTATTATCGACATCATTAAAGAAAAGGCTATGGGAGAGGCAATGGATATCCGTCAGGGTACTCCATTTATTGGACCAGTTTATGTTCATGATGGTGATTATGAAGACGCTAAAGATTCTGATATCGTTGTTTTCACTTCAGGAGTTGGACGAAAACCAGGACAGTCTAGACTTGACCTTACTCAAACAAATGTTGACATCACAAAATCTGTAATTCCTCAGATTACAAAGGCAGCTCCTAATGCTTTATATGTTATCGTAGCAAATCCTGTTGATATTCTTACATATCAGTTTGTAAAAACTTCAGGAATCCCTGCTAACCGCATTTTTGGTACAGGTACTATGCTTGATACAGCCAGATTCCGCGCCCGTATCGCAGAAAACTATAAGGTTGCTCAGGAAAATGTACATGGTTATGTATTCGGTGAACACGGTGATTCTTCTTTCGTACCTTGGTCTCTTGCTAACATTGGTTCTATTCCTGTAGATAATTTTGCTTCATCTTACAAAGGTGGAAAGCTTCCTTCATTTGATAAAAATGATGTTGAAGACTATATCCGAAAGTCAGGTGGAATTATCATTGCTGCTAAGAAATGTACTAACTATGCAATCGGTGTAACTACAGCTACTTTGTGCGAAGCACTTAACTATGATACAGATTCAGTTCTTACAATTTCTTCTATGCTCGACGGTGAATATGGAATTAAAGATGTTTGTCTTTCTATTCCAACAATTATCGGTGGAAATGGAATCAAAGGAAGAATTGAAGCACCTCTTACTGATTCAGAAATTGAGTCTTTACGCCACAGTGCAGACTGCCTCAAGGACGTAATCAAGCAGGTTAAATTCTAAAATATCTACGGTGGTTGAGCTTGTCTAAACCACCTATAAAATTCTCTGGTCATTTCGACAGGCTCAATGACCGCACTTGGACAAAATTATGGAATATAAAATTGAACATGACTCAATGGGTGAAGTAAAGGTTCCTGCAGACAAATACTGGGGAGCACAAACTGAACGAAGCCATGAAAATTTTGAAATTGGCGTTGGAATTGAAATAATGCCACGTGAAATTACAAGAGCTTTCGGCTACCTTAAAAAGGCTGCTGCTATGGCAAATAATGCTCTTAAATCAGAAAAAATGACTGATGAAAAATTAAAAGCAATCAGTCAGGCTTGTGATGAAGTAATTTCCGGTTCATTGAATGACCATTTCCCTCTTGTTGTTTGGCAGACTGGTTCAGGAACCCAGAGCAACATGAACGCAAATGAAGTTATTGCAAACAGAGCAAACGAAATTGCCGGAAAAAAACTTTGTCATCCTAATGATGATATAAACATGAGCCAGTCTTCAAATGACACCTTCCCTACTGCTCTCCATATTTCTGCAGTATGTGTAATTGAAGATAAACTTTTCCCTGCAATTGACACTCTTGTTGAAACCTTTAAGAAGCTTGAAAAAGAAAATGAAGGAATTGTTAAGAGTGGACGAACACATCTTCAGGATGCTGTACCTATCAGTTTTGATCAGGAAATTTCCGGATGGAGAACTTCACTTGAACGTGATAAGGAAATGCTGGCCTCTACACTTCCTTACTTGAAGCAACTTGCTTTGGGTGGAACTGCAGTAGGAACAGGCTTGAATGCACCAAAGGGCTTTGATTCAAAAGTTGCAGAATGCGTTTCAAAACTCACAGGAAAAGATTTTATTACAGCTCCTAATAAGTTCCATGCCCTTACTTCAAAGGATGAACTTACATTTGCTCACGGAGCTATTAAGGCTCTTGCTGCTGATATGATGAAGATTGCTAACGATGTTCGTTGGCTTGCATCTGGTCCTCGTGATGGTCTCGGAGAAATCCATATTCCAGAAAATGAACCAGGTTCTTCTATCATGCCTGGAAAAGTTAATCCAACTCAGTGTGAAGCAGTTACAATGGTAGCCGTACAGGTTATGGGTAACGATGCTGCAATTGGATTTGCTGCAAGCCAGGGTAACTTTGAATTAAATGTATTTATGCCTGTTATAGCATATAACTTTATTCAGTCTGCTCGTCTTCTTGCAGAAGCTATGCTTTCTTTCAACAAGAACTGCGCTGTAGGAATTAAGGCTGATAAAGAAAAGATGCATCATAACCTTTACAATTCTCTAATGCTTGTAACTGCATTAAATCCTTATATTGGTTATGAAAATGCTGCTAAAACAGCACATAAAGCCTTCGATGAAAATATTTCTCTTAAAGAAGCATGTGTAGGACTTGGATTCCTTACAGCTGAAAAGTTTGATGAAGTATTTAAACCAGAAGATATGGCTTATCCTCAGGGTAAGTAATTAGATATAATTTTATGGGAGCAAGTATGACATATTCTTATTTTCCAGGTTGTACGCTTAAAAACAAGGCAATTGACCTTGATATTTATGCGCGTAAATCTGCGGAAGCATTAGGATTCACACTTGAAGAAATTCCAGACTGGCAATGCTGTGGTGGTGAATACCCAATGGCGAAAGATGAAATTGCTACAAAGCTTTCATCTGTTAGAGCCCTTGCAAACGCACGTGATTCTGGTCAGGAATTAGTTACTCTTTGTTCCGCATGTTATAACGTAATCAAGCAAGTTAACTATGACATGCAGACTGACGAGAACTGTATCCTCAAGGTGAATAATTATCTTAAGCAGGATGAAATTGAGTATCATGGAGAAACAAAAGTTCTTCATTATCTTGAAATTCTGCGGGATGTAGTAGGCTGGGATAACCTTAAAAAAGCTGTAAAAAAACCATTTACTGGCAAAAAAATTGGTGCATACTACGGCTGTCTTCTTCTTAGACCTGGAAAGATTCTTCAGTTAGATGATCCAGAAAATCCTCAGCTCATGGAAGATTTCGTTAAAGCAATTGGTGGAACACCAGTAATTTATGCTCAGAGAAATGAATGCTGTGGTGCCTATACTATGTTTGAAGATGATTCTATCCCAAAAAATAGAACAAAGAAAATTCTTTCAAATGCAGAAGATATGGGAGCAGATTTCCTTGTAACATCATGCCCTCTCTGCCGTTATAACCTTATAAAGAATAAGGGCGACTCAAAGCTAGATGTAATTTACTTTACAGAGCTCCTCGCAGAAGCTCTTGGCTTGAAGGAGGAAGCATAATGGAAGCAGATTTGACCAAAGAAATCATTCTCCAGAAAAGCGGAGTAAATCCTAAGAAGTGCATGGTTTGCGGTAAGTGTTCTGCAACCTGTCCAAATTACGATGCAATGGAATATCATCCACATCAGTTTGTTCAGATGGTAGAAAACGGAGACCTTGAGCCTCTTCTTAATTCTAAATCAATTTATGCATGTCTTTCCTGCTTTGCATGTCTTGAGCGTTGTCCACGCCAGGTTGAACCTGCAAAGTTGATTGAAGGTGTACGTCAGTTTGTTGAAGGCCAGCGTGGTCCTCATCATTTAGATCCAGTTCAGGTACCAGAGCATTTAGACGATGATTTGCCACAGCAGGCTATCGTTAGTGCTTTCAGAAAATATAAAAGATAGGAGTGACATAGAAAATGGAAAGAATTGGTGTATTTGTATGTCACTGTGGTACTAACATTGCCGGAACAGTTGATGTAGCAAAGGTTGCAGAAGAGCTTGGAAAGGTAGACGGAGTTGTTTACTCAACACACTACACTTATATGTGTTCTTCTGCCGGCCAGAAAATGATTGAAGACCATATCAAAGATGACAAGCTTACTGGTGTTGTACTTTGTTCCTGTTCTCCACGTATGCACGAGAAAACCTTCCGTGCCTGCGCTGAACGTGCCGGTCTTAACCCATTTAAGGTAGAAGTTGCAAATATCCGTGAACAGACTTCATGGGTAATGAAAGATATTGAGCAGGCTACAGAAAAGGCTATTGCCCTTGGTAAGGCTGCTGTTGCTAAAACAATTCTCGACACTCCGCTTACTCCAGGTGAAACTGTTGTAACAAAGCGTGCCCTTGTAATTGGTGGTGGTATTGCAGGTATTACAGCTGCTCTTGATATTGCCGATGCCGGCTTCCCTGTAGACATTGTA
>JAIKYB010000128.1 GCA_024683675.1 Treponema sp. | reverse complement strand
AAGATTCGTGTTGTATTCGTAGAAAACTACCGAGTTTCTGTTGCAGAAAAAATCTTCCCTGCAGCTGATGTTTCAGAGCAGATTTCTACAGCCGGACTTGAAGCTTCTGGTACTTCAAACATGAAGTTTATGCTCAATGGTGCCTTGACTCTGGGAACAATGGACGGTGCTAATATCGAGATTTTTGAGGAAGCTGGAAAGGAAAACGGATTTGTATTCGGACTTCTTACAGAAGAAATCAAAAAGATGGAAGCAGAACACTCTTACAATCCTCAGGAATATCTGGATTGCAATCCAGCCCTTGCAAAGGTTGTAGAACAGCTGGTAGATGGAACTTATGATCCAACACATCAGTTATTCAAGGAACTTCATGATTCTTTGATTTACGGTGTAGAAGGTCAGCGTCCTGATGTTTACTATGTTCTTGCTGATTTTGATTCTTACTGTACAGCAAAGGAAAAGATTGCTGAAACTTATGTAGATAAGAAGAAGTGGGCTAAGATGGCTTTGAAGAACATTGCAAATGCCGGTAAGTTCTCTTCTGATAGAACTATTGAAGATTATGTTCGCGATATCTGGCATTTGAACAAGGTAGAAGTAAAGTCTAAATAAAATAAGACCTGCTTCTTATAAAAGAACCGTGGAGTCCTGTAAATAGGGGTCTACGGTTCTTTTTTTTCTTCTTGACCTAGTCTGGGATTTTTTGTATACAAATTCCATGAATAAAAGATTTACTTCTGTGCTGGCTAGCGGCGGACTTTTACTGGCTGCTGGAATCTGGGGATTTTCCTTTGTTATTGTAAAGGACAGTCTTGATTATATTGGGGCTATGTATATGATTGCCTACCGTTATACAATTGCGGCTCTGGCAATGTCTTTAATTTTTATAAAAAAATGGAAGCTGATTAATAAAGATTACCTTATTCACGGGGCCCTTACAGGCGCTTTCTTATTTCTTGCTTATGTTACCCAGACAATCGGTTGTGATTATACTACGGCCGGAAAAAACGCTTTTCTTACAACAATATATGTAATTCTAGTTCCTTTTATCAGCTGGATTCTGACCAGAAAACGTCCCGGTATTTTTGTTTTTATTGCCGCAATAATGTCTCTTACAGGTATAGGTCTGCTGGCTCTTGGCTCTGATGATGCCGGCTTTGTAAATAAGGGAGATGTTCTAACCCTTATCTGCGGAATCTTTTTTGCCCTTCATATAATTTATACAGAAAGGTTTAACCGAAAGGGAGGAGATCCACTTTTTCTTACTTTGCTTCAGTTTGTCTTTGTTGCAATTTTTGGCTGGATTTCAGCTCCTTTCTTTGAAGGTGGCTTTCCTGCTGCGACAGCCTTTACTTCCAGAGTTCTGCTTTCT
The DNA here is from genome assembly GCA_024683675.1 of Treponema sp. GTDB lineage: Bacteria > Spirochaetota > Spirochaetia > Treponematales > Treponemataceae > Treponema_D. The sequence goes on along the minus strand of JAIKYB010000128.1, from coordinate 8,383 downwards.
ATGCTTTATCTGGGCCTTCTAAGCACTATGGTTGGCTTTAGTTTGCAGAATATAGGCTTGAAATATGTGCAGTCTTCTATTGCCTCTCTCTTTCTTTCTTTTGAGTCTGTTTTTGGAATGCTTTTCAGTAGTCTCTTTTTACACGAAAATCTTACTTTCCGCATGCTTTGTGGTTGTGTTTTGATTTTTGCAGCTATTGTGCTTTCGGAAACTACAAAAAAAGAATAAGTCTGGAAATGAATAATTTTACAATAAAATGCCCACTAATTGCATAAATATGTAAATATGGGTAAAATGAATGTATATTTTATAACCATATTTTGGAGACAATTATGAAAAAAATGACTTTTGCAATTGCAGCACTTTTGGCTGCATCTATCTTTGTGTCATGTGCTAAAGAGAAAGTTTCTGTTACTTGTGCTGCAGATTTAGCCGGCAAGAAAATTGGTGTACAGAGCGGAACTACTGGAGAACTTTATGTTCAGGAAAATGTAGAAGGCGCTCGTCTTTCTTCATTCAAAAGTGGAATTGATGCTGCATTGGACTTGAAGACAGGTTCTATTGATGCTGTAGTTCTTGATGAACTTCCTGCTCAGCAGATTGTAGCCAGAAATCCAGATTTAAAGATTATTCGCGATCAGGTATTTACAGACAGTAAAGAAGCTTATGCTATTGCTGTTAAAAAGGGAAATACAAATCTTCTTAATACAATCAATGCTGCTATTGCAGAAATGAAGGCTAATGGAGATTACGAAGCTCTTGTAAACACCTTCATGCCAGCTGACGGAAACATTGTTATTCCTGAAGCAATTGCAACAAGTGGTGCTACAAAGGTTAAGCTTGGAACTAATGCTGCTTTCCCTCCATTTGAATACGTAAACGGAAAAGAAATTGTAGGTTTCGACATTTCTATGGGACAGAGAATTGCTGCTAAAGCCGAAGCAAGTCTTGAAGTTGTAGATATGGCATTTGACAGCCTTATTCCTGCTCTTCAGTCTGGTACAATTGATTTCATTGCTGCCGGAATGTCAGTTACAGAAGAAAGAAAAAAGAACGTAGACTTCTCTGATGAATACTTCCAGTCAGAGCAGGTTATTATCGTAAAGAAATAAGTCGCTAATGATACAGTCCTTTTATGATACAATGATTGCCGGCCAGCGCTATCTTTTGATGGTTGAAGGCCTTGGCATTACAGTTTTACTTGCAGTCTGTGCAATCCTTATTGGAACAATTCTTGGTTGTATTTTTGCCCTGATGAAGATTTCTGAAAATAAGGTTTTGCACTTCTTCGCAGAATTGTACACTACAGTTCTGCGGGGGATTCCTCTTGCAACTCAACTGATGATTTTTTACTTTGTTATTTTCGCACCTTTGGGATTAAACCGTCTGCTGGTTGCAATTCTTGCCTATGGTTTTAACTCTGGAGCTTATTGTACAGAGATTTTCCGTGCAGGTATTCAGGGAATTGACGGAGGACAAATGGAAGCTGGTCGTTCTTTGGGGCTTACTAAATGGCAGACCCTTAGAAAGATTATTCTTCCTCAGGCTGTAAAGGCTGTTCTTCCTACTTATACAAGTGAATTCATTGTACTTATAAAAGAAACCTCTGTTGCAAGCTTTATTGCCGTTATGGATATGACAAAGGCAGGAGATATGATAAGAAATGCCACCTATAATGCGTGGATACCTTTACTCTCCTGTGCTCTTATTTATCTTATTCTCACTGTAGGTCTTACAAAGATTTTTGGTGCACTTGAAAAAAGGATGGCAAAAAGTGATAGAGGTTAAGAATCTAAAAATCAGCTTTGGTGATTTACACGTTATAAAAGATGTATCTATAAACATTAAGCAGGGAGAGAAAATTGTTGTAATTGGGCCTTCGGGCTCGGGTAAAAGTACCTTCCTGCGTTGTTTGAATCGCCTGGAAAATCCTGATGGAGGAAGCATCCTCTTTCAGGGAAAAGATCTTACAGCGCCTGATACAAATCTTGATGCCTGCCGCCAGAAAATGGGAATGGTTTTTCAGCATTTTAATCTCTTTCCTCATCTTACTGTGCTTCAGAATATTACTCTTGCTCCTGTGACTCTTAAATTAAAGACTCAGGAAGAAGCTGAAAAGCTTGCATTAGATTTACTTGCACGAGTAGGACTTAGCGAAAAGGCTGATGTTTATCCTTCAACCCTTTCTGGAGGACAAAAACAGCGAATTGCAATTGTTCGTGCTCTTGCAATGCAGCCTGATGTAATGCTTTTTGATGAGCCAACCTCTGCCCTGGATCCGGAAATGGTTGGTGAGGTTCTGAATGTAATGAAGGACCTTGCAAAAGAGGGAATGACAATGGTAGTTGTTACTCATGAAATGGGTTTTGCACGTGAAGTTGCCGATCGTGTCCTCTTTATGAATAACGGATACATAGAAGAAGAGGGAAGTCCTGAAGAGATTTTCCAAAATCCAAAGAGCGAAAGGTTACAGCAATTTTTAAAATCAGTATTGTAAGAATATATTTGATTTTAGTATAAAATTAATAAAAAGAACCGCGATTCAAGGGTAAAAATTACTTTTGAACCTCGGTTCTTTTTATTTGAACCTTGGTTCTTTTGGTTAAAAACGTATTGATTCTAAGAATTTTCTTATTTATAATAAAAACATATTAAAACGTTATAGGAAAAAAAGTTTAACATACAAAAAGTTATCTAAGCCTAGGAAAGCAAAAACCTTTAGGGTTTACTGTAAATACTATAGCGTTGCGATTTAAGGATGAGAGTTTAAATCGGGAAGAGGGACCTTACCTGTTACGGAGAGCAGGTAAGGTCTTTTTTTTATGCCTTTACCTGATACTGTAAAAGCAGAAGTCTTAATTCAAATAAGTTATCAACTGAGAAAATCTTGTAAATCTTTACGAATTCATGTTTAACAACAGAAACGCTTACAAAATATTTTTCAGAAATATCCTTGAAAGAAAGGTTTTCGTGAATGTTTGCAAGTACAAATTGAATCTGGGTTTCAGTTAATTCAAAATCAGAGAGCTTTAAAACATCGCCTTTTCTAATTCCAGGTATCTTTGAGTTGTCTGTAATGTTTGAAGGAATATAGCAGGAAAACTTTCTTTTTAGAATGCTGTAAATCCAAAGGTAGAAAACCATACAGAAGATTGAATATGCGTAAGAAACCATAGCATAAACAAAACCTCTACTCAGAGTTCCCAAAAGTGAAAGATAGTGAATTATAAATAAAACGATTATTACATGCTTGTGGTCTTTTGTAAAAATATCCTTTACAAGCAGTAATATAACGGCAGCATAAAAGAAGAAAATACCCAGCATATCATAGTGGGTCATGACTGTGAGGACGCTTTCTATCATAAATATTGCTACCATGATAAAAAGGCTTGGAAAAATAATTGAAATAAAGGCCAATACAGCACAAATAACGTGTGTATATGGTATTATGTATTTTGTTGGTGCTATGTATTCCAGAAAAGATGTTTTATCACCATTAAAGGTAAATCCAGCAACAGCAGCAGTAATAAGGAATACAAAACCTACGATGGATACAACTCTCTCAGACTTAACTGAGTTTTCTTTCATTCCTAAATTATATCAGTTTATTGTAATTTTTGCATTATTTTTTTGCAGGAATTTATTCCATCCATAGCACTGGAAACAATGCCACCTGCATAACCGCTTCCTTCTCCAGCAGGGTAAAGTCTTTGTAAGGCGACACATTCCAGGCTGTCGGCATCTCTGGTAATGCGGACTGGTGTGGAGGTTCTGGTTTCAGGGGCTATCATTAAGGCATCCTGACAGATGTAGCCCTGCATTTTTTTATTGAAGTCCTGGAAAGCCTGATGAAGGCGGCTGCAAATATGGTCTGGCAGCCATTCATTCAAATCAGAAGAGACCAGTCCTGGTGTATAGCTGGAAGGCGGGAAGTTTCTGGAAAGCCTTTTATCCAGAAAATCAGTAAGCCTTTGAGCAGGAGCGGCCTGCCCCTTACCACGATTTTTTGCCTCTCTTTCGATTGCACTTCTAAAGAAAAGGCCTGCAAGAGCGGGACAAGCCTCCTTTTCTGCCAATTCTTTATACTCAGCAGGTATGTCTTCCGGCCTGATTTCTACAACAATTGCGGCATTTGACCAACGGGAATTTCTTTTGGCTGCAGACATGCCGTTTACTACAATTTCATCCGGACCGGAAGAAGAAGGCACTACAAAGCCGCCGGGGCACATACAGAAGGAATAAACTCCCCGTTCGTTTACCTGGGTCGTAAGGCGGTATTCTGCGGCGCCTAATTCTTTGCTGGCAGCTCTTCCGTGATATTGAATGGAATCAATAAGTTCTCGGGGGTGTTCAACTCTAAGTCCTGCAGCAAAGGTTTTTGCTTCCAGAGCTTCTGGGGCTGCCTTTGCAAGCATTTTGTAAATATCACCTGCAGAATGTCCTGTTGCAAGAAGGACTGCATCAGAAAGGAAGGTCTTTTCTTCTCCCTGATAAATAGCTTTTATCCCCATAACCTTGCCATCTTCTATAATCAGGTCGGAACATCTTGTATTAAAATGGATTTCTCCACCACATTCAAGAATTTTGGCTCTCATATTGTTAATTACCTGTGGCAGCCTGTCTGTTCCAATGTGGGGATGAGCATCTGTTAGAATCTTAGGATCGGCACCAAAATGTGCAAATATAGACAGAATTTCTGATGTGTTTCCGCGTTTATTACTTCGGGTGTAAAGCTTGCCGTCAGAAAAAGTTCCGGCTCCTCCTTCACCAAAGCAGTAGTTTGAATCTTCATTTACAAGACTTTGAGTGCTGATTAGAGCAATATCCTTTTTTCTCTGACTGGTGTCTGCTCCTCTTTCTATGATTACAGGTTTGATTCCCTCTTCCAAAAGCTTAAGGGCTCCAAATAGACCTGCGGGACCTGCCCCGATAATCAAAACAGAATGTTTTCCATTCACTTTTTTCCATTCTGGAATAGAAGCCTTTCCTGAGCCTGCATTTTCGGCATCTTCATCCAAATAGATTGTATAGCGAAGATGGATTTTTACCTGACCGTGTCTTGCATCTACTGATTTTTTTTCAAAATGACTAAGCAGCTTTTTGTAAGTAATTCCTGCTTTTTTCAGCTCTTTGGAAATCAGCGAATTTATGAGACTTTCATTCTTTTCATCTTTTGGTAAAACTGTAATGGAAATGCTTTTAATCATAGTCAGATTATAAGAAAGCTCTTATTTAATGTCAATTTTTGAAATTATGGGGGGTACCAATCTTTTTTTTTAGACTTTTCTATTTTATAATTTAGCTATGTACGAGCTTTTTTATCGAACAGAAGTAAACATTATCTGTCTGTTGGTTTTAGCCTGGATTGCTTATCGGAGTAAGATTTTAAGTGATAAACAGACCAGACGAATGATGTTTCAGAGAGTGATTGTCAGTACTATGGTCCTTATGATTACCGATACCCTTCTGATTTTTACAGAGGGGCAGGCGGGCTCTTTTTTGTTTTTCCTAAACTGGCTTTTAAATATTATTTATTTAGCTCTAAATGCCCTGGTCGCATTTTTTTGGACTGAATACATAATCTATTATATCCATGGAAATCTTTCATATGTAAGAAGCTTTTATTACGTAAGTGTAATTCCAATTATTCTTTTTTTATTGGCAGTTGTAACATCCCCTTTTACCAAGTTTATTTTTTATATTAATTCTACAAGTAACAGGCTGGAAAAGGGGCCTTTATTTATGCTTCAGGTTATTATTACCTATGGCTTTTTCACAAGCTCTTCTTTTGTGGCCCTGGTTTCATTATTCAGAAAAAAAAGCTGGCCTAGTTATTATCACCGTTATGTTACATTTTTCTCCTTTTTATTTTTGCCTTTGAGCGGTGGTATTTTACATGTTATTTTCCCGGAAGCAAGAATTGTCTGGCAGGGTTTATCTCTTGGAATCCTTCTGGTTTATTCTGAAGAACAGTTTGATTTAATTTCCCGTGATTCTTTGACTGGCTTAAATAACCGGCGGGCTTTTGACCAGAAGCTTAAAATGCTCGGTGAAGATTATGATGAAGAGTCACAAAATCATCTTTTTATGATAGATATAAACTTTTTTAAGATTATAAATGATACTTACGGGCATACAGAAGGAGACCAGGCTCTTATTTATACGGCTGATATCCTGAAGCATATTCTTGGAAATACAAATGCCTTCTTGAGCCGCTATGGTGGAGATGAATTTTCTATTATATATACCTGTAATGATGAAGAAGCAGGAGCTTTAAGAGTTCGTCTTTACAAGGCTCTGGATGATTTTAACAAAAAGGAAATCTGCCCATATTATATAACTGTAAGTGTAGGCTATGCTCCTGTTTGTGGTTCCGGACCTGAGGCTGTAAAAGAGGCTATGAAAAAGGCTGATCAGGAGCTTTACGATGAAAAAGAATTTATGCATAGGGCTCTTGAAGAAGCAAAAGACTTAATCAAAAAATAATTGCTACTTTATTGACGGAAGTGCTTATATATAGTAAATTCTTAATGCCTTGGAAAGATGTCCGAGCGGTTTAAGGTACACCCTTGGAAGGGGTGCGTACCCACAAGGTACCGGGAGTTCGAATCTCCCTCTTTCCGTTATTGCCCAGATGCCCTTCAAGTGTCTTTCGCAAAACCCCGTCAGAGGAGGAATCCAGCAGCGGTATGCGCTAAGAGCTGTGCTTGGGATTATCTGGGCTTTTTTTTGTCTTTTTATTTTTGCCTTTCTACAATAAACAAATCATTTCTTACAATCTTTTTGACTATCATATTTTCAAATTACATTTTATACTCAAGATATGAAAACTATTTTTAATGATGGCTGGCACTTTGCCGAGCTTCCACTTACTGATTACAATGCAATGTTTGAGGATGGTAAACCAATCCTTTATAAACCAGACCAGTATCTTGCTTCTGCTGCAGAAGGGAATTACCAGCAGGTAAGAATCCCTCATGACTGGATGATTCACCATGTAAAAGACCTCTATAAAAACTCAGTTGGCTTTTATAAAAAATCCTTTACTTTAACTGCTGAAGAGGTTAAGAACCGAAGAAATGCAATCCGCTTTGAAGGAGTTTACATGAACTCTGCCCTTTGGGTAAACGGAAAGAAAGCAGGCGAATGGAAATATGGTTATGCCACCTTTGAATTTGATATTTCTTCACTTGTAAAAGAGGGAGATAATGAGCTTCTGATGATTGTGGTTTATCAGAATTGTAATACCCGTTGGTATTCAGGAGCCGGAATCTTCCGTGATGTTACTTATATCAATTCCGAAAGAGTTCATCTTCCAACAGACGGAGTTTACTTTACTGCAAGTCCAGTTGATTCAGAAAAGCTGGACGGAGAATGGAATGTAAAAATTTCGGTAGAAGTTGCTGGGCCTGTAAGTGGTCATAAAATAGAAAATAGTATTTCTACTCGAGATGGAAAAGTTGTTGCAAAATCAGAATTTCCTCTGTCTCCTGTTCCTCTTCGTGATGAAGAATCAGACTGGCTTCATCAGGCCGTTCCAGCCCTTTCTACAATGTCCCTTGCAAAGGCTCAGGAAGAAATCTCTATTGAAAAGCCGGAGCTTTGGGACCTTACAAATCCTTGCTTCTATATATTATCTACAAAATTGCTGGATAAGGATGGAAATGTAATTGACGAAATCAGCCAGCACTGTGGTTTTAAATACGCTCTTTTCACAAAGGATCAGGGCTTCTTCTTAAATGGCCGCCATCAGAAAATTTATGGTGCCTGTCATCATCATGACCAGGGTGCCCTTGGTTCTGCCTTTGACGTAAATGCCCTGCGCCGACAGTTTTCCCGCCTTAAGGAAATGGGCGTAAACTCTGTACGCTGTTCTCATAATCCTCCTCCTTCTGCCTGGATGGATCTTTGTGATGAAATAGGAATGATGGTGGATGACGAAGCCTTTGATATGTGGGAAAAACCAAAAACTCAGTTTGACTACGGAAACTATTTCAACGACTGGTACGAAAGAGATACTACAAGCTGGGTTCGCCGAGACCGCAATCATCCTGCTCTTATTATGTGGTCTATTGGAAACGAGATTTACGATACCCATGTAGGAAACGGTTATGAAATTACAAAGAAGCTTTATGACTGCGTAGTAAAAAGTGACCCTAACCGCAATGCCCCTATCACAATTGCGTCAAACTATATGATGACAGATGGAGCCCAGCATTGTGCAACAGAAATCGATACAGTTGGTTATAACTATCTGGAACGCCTTTACAATGAGCATCACGAAAAATATCCTGAATGGAAAATCTATGGTTCAGAAACAGGTTCTACCGTTCAGAGCCGTGGAATCTATCACTTCCCGGATAGTCTTAAGCTGGTAACCTTC
>JAIKYB010000103.1 GCA_024683675.1 Treponema sp. | reverse complement strand
TGTGTTAAACTAAAAGCAACTTAAACATTAAAGTTATATTTGGAGGCATTTTAATGAAAAAGTTAAGTAAAATTGTTTTGGCAGGAACTTTAATTTCTCTTCTTGCTTTCTTTGCTGGTTGTTCTAAAAAAGAAGCTGCAGCTCCTTCTTCTGGAACAAGTAATGTTGATTATGCAAGTGTTGAACTCGGAAAAACAGGAACCGATATCAATACTACAATCAAGCTTATGACACACCGTACAGATATGTTACAGGATACATATTCTGGTGTTACCTTTGCCAAATATCTTGCAGAATTCAACAAAGTATATCCTAATATCAAAGTAGAAATTGAAGGAATTACTGATTACGCTAGTACAGCATTGCTCCGTCTTCAGGGTGGAGATTGGGGAGACATCATGATGATTCCTGATGTAGATAAAAAAGAATTAAAGAATTACTTCCTTTCTTTCGGTAAGCTTGCAACAATGGAAAAGCTGATTAAATTCCCTACAAACTGGGAATATGATGGCCAAGTTTATGGTATTCCATCAACAGGAAATGCTCAGGGTGTTCTTTATAATAAAAAAGTATTCAAGGATGCCGGAATAAGCAAATTGCCAAAAACTCCTGATGAATTCATTGCTGATTTGAAACTTATCAAAGAAAAGACAAATGCAATTCCTCTTTATACAAACTATGCAGCTGGCTGGACAATGGGTGCCTGGGATGCATACCTTGGAGGTTCTGCTACTGGTGATGCAAATTATATGAACAATGTTCTTCTTCATACAAAAGATCCATTCAAGAATTATGAAGATGGAACTCATGCTTATGCAGTTTACAAGGTTCTTTATGATGCTGCTGCAAATGGTCTTATTGAAGATGACTATACAACAACTGACTGGGAAGGTTGTAAGGGTATGATTAACCGTGGTGAAATTGGAACTATGGTTCTTGGTTCATGGGCTTTCACTCAGATGCAGGGTGCTGGTCCTAATCCTGATGATATTGGATATATGTCATTCCCAATTACTGTAAATGGAAAGCAGTATGCTTCTGCAGGTCCTGACTACTGTTTTGGTGTTAATACTAAGGCTTCTGATGCTAACAAGATGGCTGCTGTAATCTTCATTAAGTGGTTTACAGAAAAATCTGGTTTTGCATACAACGAAGGTGGTATTCCAATTTCTGCAAATGACAATGAATATCCAGCTGCTTATGCTGCATTCTCAGAAAATAATGTAGACTTTGTTGCTGATGCCCCTGCTGCTGCCGGTGAATCTGACCTCTTTAATGATTTGAACTCTGAATCAGAATTGAATATCAATGCTGGCGGAAATCTTAAGGTTCAGGAAATTATTGAGCACGCTGCAAATGGAACAAAATCATTTGATGATATTATGGCTTCTTGGAACGAAGCCTGGTCTAATGCTCAGACTAGTGAAGCTGTAGAAATTAAATATTAATTTCTTTCTAAAATCTGGTGCTCTCTAAAAGGACACCAGATTTTTTTTGCAAAAATTTTCTGAGGTCATAAAAAATGAATCTAAAAAAAATTGATCTAAGTCATAAAAAATGGGTCGTAATTGTGGCCTTTATTACAATCCCTCTGCTTCTCTTATTTACTTTTACCTATCTTCCTTTTGGTGAAATGGTTTCCTATAGCTTTTATAAAATGAAGTATATAGGCGAGAGAACTTTTGTCGGATTAAAAAATTATAAGGATTTATTTGCACGTAAAGATATTTTTAATGCTCTTAAATTATCCTTATATTATATGGGTGGTTCTGTCGTTCAGCTTGTTCTTGCACTTTTGCTTGCAACTCTGCTGAGTTTTAAGACAAAGCTTGGAAATCTTTTTAAGGGAGTTTTATTTTTCCCTTTTCTTATAAATGGAATTGCCATAGGTTTTATCTTTAAATTCTTTTTCACCCATGGATATGTTTTAGATACAGTTCTTGGCTGGATTGGTATTCCTTTAGATAAGCTGCCATATTGGTTAAAAACTCAGGGACTGAATAACGTTTCACTTGTTGGAACCTCTGTTTGGCGTTATCTGGGACAGAATATGGTTTTGTTCATTGGAGCAATTATGTCTGTAGACGCAGAGCTTTATGAAGCCGCTGAGTTGGATGGAGCTTCTAAAATGCAACAGTTTTTTCACATAATTTTGCCAAGCATAAAAACCATTGTAACCCTGAATATAATCCTTTCGATTACTGGTTCTCTTAGTGCTTTTGAGCCTCCTTTTGTTATTACAAAGGGTGCTAATGGTACAGGAACTTACTTTATCATTATGGATCAGGTTGCCCATACAAGCCAGAAGGTTGGTCTTGCTTCTGCTATGGCTGTCTTCCTTTTGACTTTGATTTTCCTTGTAACTATTATCCAGAAGCTTGTGCTTAAATATGCATTCAGAAATTCTGATACAGGAAATGGAAAGGGGGATGTTATATGATGACTAATAAAAAAGCAAGGTATAATTCTGTTTTTTCCACAGTGTTAAAATATGGAATTCTGATTTTCTTTACCTTTTGGACTATTTTACCTTTGTTTTCCTGTCTCATTACATCCTTAAAAAATGTAGAAGAGTATCAGACAACATCGGTTATGGTATTTCCAAAGGTCTTGTATTTTAAGAACTTTCTGCAGGCCTTTAAGCTTGCCAATATGGAAAGGGCTTTTTTAAATTCCCTTATAGTTCTTGTGTTTGTTCTTGCAGGTTCAATCCTTATAAGTTCTCAGCTTGCTTATATATTGAACAGATTTAAATTTCCAGGTAACACTCTTATTCGCCGCTTATTCCTTTTTGCAACTCTGCTTCCAGGTGTTGCTATGCAGGTTTCGGTTTATTCTATTATGGGTAAACTTGGATTTATAAATCATCTTTACGGTTATATCATAATGATGATGGGTACTGATGTAATTTCTATCTATATATTCATTCAGTTTATGGAAAA
>JAIKYB010000096.1 GCA_024683675.1 Treponema sp. | reverse complement strand
GGTATGCTTCCTTACCTAAGTGCAGCTAGAATAATCGCTGCCTTTTATAACAAAGAAGCAACTTTACTTTTAATCCTGATTTGGGGTGGAATTGCAATTCTTGCATATATACTTAAAGGAATCTTCTGCACCTCTTCAACCTGCAGGTCTCATGAAGGAGCCTTTGCAGTAATTAAAAATGTACGTGCAGAACTTCTTGCAAAAATGGAAAGAGTTCCTATGGGAGTAATGGTAGATACACCAAGCGGAACCTTAAAAACTCTTGTAGTTGATGTAACAGATAAATTGGAAAAACCTCTTGCTCATATGCTGCCGGAAATGATTTCCAATATTCTTGTTCCAATCATTATGCTTATAATTCTTTTTGTACTGGACTGGAGACTTGCCCTCACAACCCTTTCTGTTATCCCAATAGGATTTATTATTTATTGTGGACAGATGATTGGCTATAAAGTCAAATCAAAACGATATTCAGATGCAAACGATGCTATGAACTCTGCAATCATTGAATATGTTACCGGAATTGAAGTAATCAAAGCCTTTAATCAGTCTGCTTCTTCTTACGGAAAATACACAGAATCCACAAAGAACTTCCGCGATACAACCTTAGACTGGTGGAAGGGTTGTTGGTTTTTCTCTGCTTTTGGTAACACAATCATATCTGCAACCCTTTTAGTAACACTACCTGTTGGAGCCATGTTATTCATGAATGGCCAGATAGATTTTGCAAAGTTTATTACCTGTATAACAATGGCCTTTGGTATTACAGGCCCACTTATTGCGGCCAGTGGCTATGCAGAAAGCTTTGCTGTAGTTGGTCAGTCAGTAAAACAGGTTCGCGAATTCCTTGATCTGCCGGAGCTTATCCGTCCTAAGGAAAAGGTTTCTTTTGAAAATGCCCAGTTCAAGTTCCAGGATGTACGATTCGCTTATAAAGACAAAGAGATTCTGCACGGAATTAATCTTGAAACTGTTCCTAAGGGAGTTACAGCAATTGTTGGACCAAGCGGTGGCGGAAAATCTACAATTGCAAAGCTTATGGCAGGTTTCTGGGATATAAATTCCGGAAACCTGACTTACGGCGGACAGCCAATGTCTAAAATCCCAATTGAACAGATGATTTCTGAGATTTCCTATGTTGCTCAGGATAATTATCTTTTTGACCGCACAATTATGGAAAACATCAGAATGGGACGACCAGATGCGACAGACGAAGAAGTTATTGAAACTGCAAAGGCTGCCGGATGTCATGATTTTATAATGAATCTGGAAAAAGGTTATCAGACTACAGTTGGTGATGCCGGAGGAAAACTTTCTGGTGGAGAACGTCAGCGAATTACAATTGCCCGTGCCATGATGAAACAGGCTTCAGTTGTAATTCTTGATGAAGCAACAGCTTATGCAGACCCAGAAAATGAAGCGATTGTTCAGCAGGCTATAAACAAACTGGTTGCAGGAAAGACATTAATAGTAATTGCACACAGACTTTCTACTATTAAAAATGCAGATAAAATCGTTGTTGTTGAAGATGGACAGATTATTGCTCAGGGCAAACAGGAAGAACTTCTTGCATCTTGTCCTTTATATAAGAAGATGTGGGATAACCACATGGCTGCTGCCGTTGTTGCCTAAGGCCGGAGGAAAAAATGTTTGAAACTATAAAAAGAATCTATAAACTTTGTGGTTCATATAAAAAACAATTGGTTTGGGGAATTGTTTTCTCCTGTATTTTTACAATTTTTAAATGTTCAGAGGTACTTGCTATCCTGAATGTTCTTACTCACATAACAAATCTTACTAAAGAGGTAATTCTAACCAGCCTTTATATTCTGCTTGGTGGAACTCTGGGAGCAAGTATTTTCAAGTACCTTATTTCTATGACTATGTCTGCTAACGGTTATAAGGTTTTCTGCGAAAAGAGAATCCATATTGGAGATCAGCTTAAGCACGCTCCAATGGGATATTTTAATAACCAGAATCTTGGAAGAATCTCAACCGCCCTTTCAACAAGTTTTGCTGAACTGGAAGGCTTTTCTATGATGGCTGTAGAAAATATTGTTCGCGGTGTAATTTCCTCAGTATGTATCATAATCTTTATGTTCTGCTTCAACTGGATTCTCGGTCTTATTTCTGTTGCTGGGCTGGTCTGTTCATCTATTATGCTTAAAATAATCAGAAAGAATTCTTCAAAAGCAATCCCACGCCGAGAAAAGGCAAAGCAAAACATGATTTCCAAGGTAATTGAATATATCAGGGGAATCTCTGTTGTAAAATGCTTTGGTGGTAAACCTGTAAATGATGTAGATGCTGCCCTTTGCGAAACCCGAGATGCCTTTATCTATCTTGAAATGAAATCTACAAAAGGAGTTTATACCCAGAAATCAATCCTTGATGTTTTTGGTGGAATAGTTCTTCTGGTTTCTGCCCTCATGATGTATTACGGTATTTTTGATTTTGGAATTGGAGTTATGTTCATAATGTCCAGCTTTATGGTTTATTCCCAGCTTGAAACTATGAGTAACGGAGCTTTCCTTCTGAATGTAATTGACCATTCTTTAAATGAAATTGAAGAGATTTTGGACATTCCAACTATGAAAGAAGGAGAAGAAAAGATTTCCGAGGATGATTCTATTGAGCTTAAAAACGTAAGTTTTGGTTATGACACACGAAAGATTATCGATAATGTAAGCTTTAAAATTCCAAAGAACACCTCTACCGCTATCGTGGGTTATTCTGGTTCCGGAAAAACAACCCTCTGTAATCTGATTGCACGCTTTTGGGATGTAGACAGAGGAGAAATCCTTTTTGGAGGAAAAAACATTAAATCCTATAAAGCTGATGATTTACTGGGCCAGATGAGCATGGTTTTCCAGAACGTTTATCTTTTCAATGACACTATTGCAAATAACATTAAGTTCGGAAAACCCGATGCAAGTCAGGCAGAAATTGAAGAAGCAGCAAAAAAGGCCTGCTGTCATGATTTTATCATGGAACTTCCAGACGGATATAACACAGTAATTGGAGAAGGAGGAGCTTCATTAAGTGGTGGAGAACGTCAGCGCATTTCTATTGCCCGCGCAATCTTAAAGGATGCTCCAATCGTTATTCTTGATGAAGCTACTTCAAGCGTTGACCCAGAAAATGAGTTCGACTTGCTGCAAGCTATCAATGCTTTGAAAGAAAACAAAACTTTAATTTCAATTGCCCACAGAATGACAACAGTAAAAAATGCTGATCAGATTATTGTTTTGGATCAAGGCCATATTGCTCAAATTGGTACCCATGACGAACTGATAAAACAGGAAGGTATTTACAAACGATTCCTTACTGTACGTGAACAGTCTGTAGGCTGGAGTCTTTAACTTATAAAAATCAGCTAAAAAAATCCCGCTGGAAGATGATTCATACATTTTTCAGTGGGATTTTTTTAAATTTTTGTTATTACCTATTGACTAAATAGGCAAACACATGTATAAATAAAGAGTAAACCTACCAAACTACTAGGTATAAACCATATAAAGGAGGCATAAAATGGTAATATACTTTGAAAAACTTGTTAGAGCCAATTTCCGTAACGGACGAATGTGCCTCTGTTGTCTTTAATCTCAGGCTGAAAGTCCTTCAGTCTCTAGAATCTATTAAATTCTAAATTTTTAAATCTCATAACAAATAAAATCTAAGGAGACAATTATATGGCAAACTATAAATTTGAAACTTTACAATTACACGTTGGACAGGAAAGTGCAGATCCAGCAACAGATTCCCGCGCAGTTCCTATTTATCAGACTACTTCCTATGTTTTTCATAATTCACAGCATGCTGCAGACAGATTCGGACTTGCAGATGCTGGAAATATTTATGGAAGACTAACTAACTCTACTCAGGATGTTCTTGAAAAAAGAATTGCTGCTCTTGAAGGCGGTAGTGCAGCTTTGGCAACCGCTTCCGGCGCTGCAGCAATCAGCTATACAATTCAAGCCCTGGCGGCTAACGGCGGACATATTGTTGCCCAGAAAACTATTTATGGCGGAAGCTATAATCTTCTTGCACACACCCTCCCTCAGTATGGAATTTCGACTACTTTTGTAGATGCTCATAACCTAAAAGAAGTAGAAGAAGCAATTCGGGAAAACACAAGGGCCATTTATCTTGAAACTCTGGGAAATCCTAATAGTGATATTCCAGACATAGATGCAATCGCAGAAATTGCCCACAAGCATGAGCTGCCACTGGTTGTAGACAACACCTTTGGAACTCCATACTTTATCCGTCCATTTGAACATGGAGCTGATATTGTAGTTCATTCAGCTACTAAGTTTATTGGCGGTCATGGAACAACACTGGGCGGTATTATAGTAGAAAGCGGACATTTTGACTGGAAGAAGAGCGGAAAATATCCAAACATCAGTCAGCCAAACCCAAGCTATCACGGAATTTCATTTTATGATGCTGTCGGACCAGCCGCTTTCGTAACTTATATCCGAGCAATTCTTCTTCGCGATACAGGAGCAACAATTTCTCCTTTCAATGCCTTCCTTCTTCTGCAGGGAGTTGAAACACTTTCCCTTCGTTTGGACCGTCATGCAGAAAACACAAAAAAGGTAGTTGAATACCTGAACAAGCATCCAAAAGTTGTAAAAGTAAATCACCCTTCCCTACCCCATCATCCTGATAACAAGCTTTATAAAAAGTATTTCCCAAATGGAGGTGCTTCAATTTTTACCTTTGAGATTAAAGGAGGAAAAGAAGCAGCCTGGAAGTTTATTGACAACCTGAAGATTTTCAGCCTTCTGGCAAATGTTGCAGATGTAAAATCACTTGTTATTCATCCGGCAAGTACAACTCACAGTCAGCTTTCTGATGAAGAGCTTGCAGACCAGGGAATTACACAAAGCACAATCCGACTTTCTATTGGAACAGAACATATTGATGATATTATTGCAGACCTTCAGAAAGGATTTGCAGCTATATAAAAGGAGCAAGTATGGGAAAAATTACTAAGAGTTCATTGGAACTGATTGGAAATACACCTCTTTTACAGGCTAACCGTTATGCCTCAAAGGCTGGTATTTCAAATGTAAATCTTCTGACAAAGCTTGAATATCTGAATCCTGCAGGAAGCGTAAAGGACAGAATTGCCCTTGCCATGATTGAAGATGCAGAAAAAAAGGGACTTTTAAAAGAAGGTGCTACTATCATCGAACCTACTTCTGGAAATACCGGAATTGGCATTGCCGCTGTTGCAGCTGCAAAGGGATATCACGCAATCCTGACACTTCCGGAAACTATGAGTGTTGAAAGAAGAAACCTTTTGAAGGCCTACGGTGCAGAACTTGTCCTGACAGAAGGCGCAAAAGGAATGAAGGGAGCAATCGCAAAAGCTGAAGAAATAAAGGAAAAGACACCTGGCAGCATTATACTTGGACAGTTTGTAAACCCTGCAAATCCTGCAATCCATAAAAAGACAACCGGCCCAGAAATCTGGGAGCAGACAGATGGTAATGTTGATATCTTTATTGCGGGAATTGGAACTGGCGGAACTATTACCGGTGTGGGAGAATATCTGAAAGAGCAAAATCCTGATATCAAGGTAATTGCTGTTGAACCAGCAGGAAGTCCTGTGCTTTCAAGAGGAGTTGCCGGTTCACACAAGATTCAGGGAATCGGAGCAGGCTTTGTTCCCGAAACTCTTAATACAAAAGTTTATGATGAAGTAATACCAATAGAAAATGAAGATGCATTTAAGGAAGGAAGAGACTTTGCCCACAGTGAAGGAATTCTGGTTGGAATCTCCAGTGGAGCTGCCTTAAAGGCTGCAAGCATAATTGCTAAGAGACCTGAAAATAAGGGGAAAACTTTAGTAGTTCTGTTACCTGATTCTGGTGACCGCTATTTAAGCACTGCCCTTTTCGGAGAGTGATAACATAAAGAATATTTATAAAAGTTAGAAACCTTCTGGAAAGAAAAACTTTTCAGAAGGTATTTTTTTACTCCCCTACCCCACCAAAAACATATAATTTTCAGCTTCTTGATGAAGTCAAAAAACTGAAAAAAACGATAAATCCAGAAACGTAAAAAAAGCCCCAAAACGGCCCCTCAAAAGCCCGGTTGATAAATTACTCGAAAAAATAAAACGGACGCGTCTACGCGAATCCTAGGGCCGGTTTTAAAATCTACTATAAAATAGTAGATTTAGTATATTTTATAGTAGTTATATTAGATATTATATTATAATTTACAATACATTTCTTAGTATATTTTATATTAGATTTATAACATTAAATATACTGTTTCTATTATTTATAATATTTTTTAGTTGCTTTTTTGTACTAAAATATGTTATAATTCTACTATCACTAAAAAAGTGGGTCTGGGAGGACATCTTGAAAAAAATCGTAATTGCCATTCAGAAAGGTGGCGTTGGAAAAACCACTGTAAGCGTATCGCTTGCAGCACAGCTCGCCCTTGAAGGAAAAAAAGTTTTATTAATAGATGCTGATAGTCAGGGAAACAGCACAAGCAATCTTGTTGAGTCTTTTGAATATGATTTAGGAGAAGTGTTATTCGGCAAGGTTGATGTAGAAAAAGCAATCATTCCTACTAGCATAGAAAATCTTTATTTAATTCCAACTCTTGCTATATCAGAAGGTGACACCAATGGACTGAAGCTCTACCGTTCAATGCAGGCTTCAAGAGAACCTTTTATTTTCGTAGATCTTACAAACGTAATTCAGGACTTAGGTTTTGATTATTGTATATTTGATACATCACCAGCCTTTGAAGCATTTGAAGAAAATATTCTGGCAGCAGTAGATGAAGTTGTAGCTGTTGTAAAAGCTGACGGATATTCTCAGGACGGACTTCAGATTTTCAGAAACAATCTCAAGGATTGCCAGAAAAGAAAACACATTAATCCTGTTTTCAAAACAATCGTTCTTAATGAAGTAAACAAATCCTACAAATTAGCTAACGAAATTGTAGAAGCCTTAAAGGAAACTGATTTTAATATCGTAGAGATTCCTCAGGATCAGAACTTTAAATCCGCAACAATTGTCAGAAAAACTATTCAGCAGCAGGGCGCAAAACAGAATACTCTGGAAGCCTTCAAAAAACTCGCTGATTTAATAAAATAGGGGAGGGGAATATGCCTATTTCAACAAAAACTAAAACATCACTTCTTACACCAGATTTTAAAAATCAGATTGCTAACAACGGTAAGCTTGATACACCCGTAGAACCTTCTGTACCGGAAAGTCCAGCAATTACTCCAACTGTAAAAGCAGAACCAAAGAGTAAATACAATGATGTTGCAAATCTTCATTTTTCACGCGGAAAAAAAGCTGAATTCAAAGCCTTCTTTTCTTCCCATGAAGTTACTTTAGTCCAGGGCGTTGAAAACGCAGTTAATTACATTATGAAGGAAGTAAAAGCTGGACGTCTTACAGTTTCTCGTAACGGAATCGAGAAAGTTGGAGAATAGGTAACAGTTCTCTTAAAAAATTAGGAAAGGTTTATGGGCAGAAAAAAAATAAATCAAACAAACAGTCTTGTTCCGATAGATAATTCAATTAACGAATTATTTGATTCGGAAGCAAAAAGAGAAAAAAAGCGTCAGATTGGCTACATCCCAAGCTTCTTCACAACCGCGTCCCTTCCATTCAAAAATATGCATAAACAGACCTTCGTTAGAAAGGGCAGTAACGGTGTAACTCTTACTTTATCATCTCCAAAAAATGTACCTTACGGCCGTTATGGTCGTCTTTTGCTTTCAATTCTCACAACTCATGCAGTAATTTCACAAAGTAAGAACGATTCTCTTATGATTGAATATGCTTCTTTAGCAGATTTGTTACGTGAATTACAGCTTCCAAAGCAAAGAGGAAAAGATATAAAAGAGCAGCTGGAATGTTTTTCTAGTGCCGCTTTCACCTTTGACCAGGAAATCAGGGAAGTACAGAGTGCATATCTTTTTAAGGATTTATATGAAGATGGAAATTATCCTAAAAAGGATGTAATTGTAAAAACAACCACAACAGGAAATATCCGTTTTACAACTGCAGTTCAATATAAGGAAATTGATGATGGATCCGGTAACAAAAAAACCGGTCATTTTAAAATCCTTTTGTCACCGGAATTTTGTGATTTTTGCAGCCAGCATGCCGTTCCTATCGATTATGAAATCTACAAAAATATTGAAAGTCCAATCGGAAAAGACTTGTACGCCTGGCTTGTTTTCCGCAACAATGGTTTGAAAGACAGTACTTTTATTCCAAGAGATAAAATTGTAGAACAGTTTATTCCTGTTGATGATGGAAAAGATCCTAATCTTGTAAATGTAAATTATGCAAGAATTGTTGAATTATTGAAAACTATAAAAGAAAAATATTATCCAGAAGTTAAAATTGATTTTGCAAAAGATGGAAGCGGTGTCACTTTGTTTAAGAGTCCTACTCCTGTTTTAAAGAAAGATCCTAGATATGCTTTGATTACAACTGATATATAGGAGGTAACAATTCTCTTAAAAAATGAAGGGTAACAGTTTTACTAAACAATTTCTATTTATCCACAGTTTTCACAACTTTATTATTAGTTTTAAATAGTTAATAGTAATTATTAGTATATATAGAAGATTTATGAGAAATGTTACTCTTTTTAAGAGCTTTGTTACAGGGAGCATGAAAAATGCAACTTTCTTCTATATAATATATAAAAATTTAAGAGGCCTGTTTTTTAAGAAATCTGTTACCTCCAGATGGACTTATCCACAGTAAAATGTTGATACTTTTAAGAGCTTTGTTACTTATTTCTTAGGAGAATTGTTACCCTTTGTTTGAAGTTTTGCGAAAAGTATTTTTCTTATTTTAGGAGAACTGTTACCAGAAATACAATGAAGGATAACAAGACTGTTACATATTCAGAGATGATGGTAAAAGACATTTTCCAGTGATAATTTAAGAGAATTGTTACCATAAAAACAAGCATTTTCCTCATTTTCTTCTATAATAATCAATAAATATATAGACAACGACTTTATCTGGATAACAAAACTGTTACATACTTATGCGTTTTTTTTAGGAGAACTGTTACATATAGCGTATATAGATAACCAAACTGTTACATCTAGTGATTATTTAAGAGAAGTGTTACCTTTATTTAATCTTTGGAAAATCTGAAAAGCGGCTTGTCCAGCAGGGGCTTAAAAACTCTCTTTTCATTTCCCAGCCGGAGCTTTCTGAACCTTTTGCCAGACTTATTGTTCCGCGGCCGTAATGTTTGGAAATATTATCTATGCTGTCCATCAGTCTTCTTTTTTTTCTGTCTGTTTCGGGGTTTATCCATAAGTCCCCCTGATATGCTGCCGGCAGTAATTTCATAAGGGTTACCATAAGGGTTTTGTATCCATACCCGGGCCTGAAGAGCTGGGGTAGGGTAGTGCGGGCAACCCTTACAATATCGGGGGTGTAGGAGGTCATGCGGGGAAGCTCTACTAAAGCCCCATTTGAATATTGCTCCTCAGGATTTTCTGAGTAGTAATTGCAGGTGGAAATGTATATTGAAATTGCCCCACATTCGCAATCCTGTTGTCTTAGTCTTTCTACAGCAAGCTCCGTGTATTGAACCAGGGCACATTCAAGCGTATTTATATCATAAATCCTTTTAGAAAACTGCCGGCTTGAAGTAATTACATCTTTTTTTGTTCTGGTAACTTTATCTATAGTGGCTATGCCATTTAACTCTTGTACAGTTGCAAAGCCCTGAATAGTCAGCAGTCTTTTTGCATCGTAAAGGGGCATGTGTTTTAGCATCAGGGCATTTTTAATCCCATGCTGAAGAAGCTTCTGGGCTCTGGCTGGTCCTATTCCCCAAATAGTTCCGCAGTCTACATTAGCCAGTAGCTGGTCTACCTTTGACTCCTCATAAACAAAAACGCCACCATGTTCTTTTGCCTTCTTGTTGTAAAGCTTTGCCAGTGTTTTTGTAGGAGCTGCTCCAACACATATCGGCATTCCAATTTCTCTGAAAATCCTTTCCTTCAATTCCCAGCCAATATCATACCAATCCTGAATTGAGTAATTACATTTATCGAAAAAAAGAAAAGATTCATCTATAGAGTATTCTTCAATATCCGGAGCATATTCCTGATATATTGAAGTTATCCTCCGGCTTATGTCAGCATAGAGAGTGTAATTACTGGAGAAAATAGTAATTCCCCGTAAATCACAAATATCCTTTACCTTAAAATAGGGATCTCCTCGTTTTATTCCACAGGCTTTCGCTTCCTTATTCAGGGCAATTATAATTCCATCATTATTAGAAAGCACCGCAACAGGCTTTCCTCGTAAATCAGGCCGGAAAATCTGTTCGCAGGAAGCATAAAAGCTGTTTCCATCCGCATGTAAAATCATTGTTCTTTCACCGTATGAATGACATGCACAATTGCGCCGGTAACCAAAGCCTCGCCCTTAATATTACAGACTCTTCCAATTACAAACTGCCCCTGACTTTCGTAAACCACCAGAGAATTCTGTGTAATTCTTTTTGCCCTGTCTATAATCAGAAGGTCTCCGTTAAAAATACACATATTGCTATAGCGGTTTGTATCAACTGTCATAAAAACTGTGGCAGAAGGATGCTTAATATAGAGCGTGTTGAGGTCAAATCTTTTGTCTTCATATCCCTGTGCGGGACTAGGGAATCCTGTAATCATCTTTTTATTAGATATTACATTCGGAATAGTTTAAAGTCAAGAAAAATAATCAAACGGAATAGTGTATTTTATTTTTTTGGATTATGTGTTATACTATTAAAAGAGGTAGGCTATGGAAGCATCGGATTTCTGGAAGAGGATTAAAGAAAAACTTAATGAAAAGGGAAAGACTCAGGAGTGGTTATGCAGGGAAACTGGAATGGATCTGCAGTCTATGCGTAACAGAATCTATAAAGAAAGATTTCCTTCGATTGAAGAGGCCCTGAAAATCCTCTCTGTTTTTAATACTACAGCTGAAGCCTTTTTTGGGATTTCTGCAGATAAGCTTCAAGATTTTTCTGATAAGGATGTAATGCTGATTCCTGTTATGGAACAGGCCTTTTCTGCGGGTCATGGCCAGTTTGTCCCGGATTCTGAAGAGGTTAAGGAATATATTTCAGTTCCAAACAATTTAAGAAAGCTTGGAAATAAATTTGCGGCTTCCAGGGTCAGGGGAGACTCTATGGAACCAACCCTTTTTGACGGAGATATAATTATTTGTGATATGGATGGTTATGACGGAACTGACGGAGTTTACGCAATCATCTATAAGGGCAATGGTTTTGTAAAACGTTTACAGCGGATTAGCGAAGGTGTAAGGATTATTTCTGATAACCACTTTTATGATAC
>JAIKYB010000087.1 GCA_024683675.1 Treponema sp. | reverse complement strand
AAATGAATATGAGTTATAGAATCCGAAAGTAAAAGTCCTTCTGATTTATTAGAACGGAATTCTTCGCAGTGAAGCTCATTTCGTCCTGCCAGCTCCTTAATCTCATCATGCTCCTTCATCTGATATTCTGTGTCCAAATCAATTAAATGTAGCATGTATTTTGCATAGTTAGGGTCAAACTGAGTATCCATTCCCTTAACAATTTCTTCACGAACCTTTTGCTGAGGAATAGTGTCACGGTAGCTTCTTTTTGAAGTCATGGCATCATAGGCATCGGCAACAGCAATTATACGTGCTATATCAGGAATATCGGTTCCCTTAAGTCCTTCCGGATAACCTCTTCCATCATACCTTTCATGATGATAGTGGGCTCCAATGCTAAGGTAAGGAGACTTGCTAATGCTTGATAAAATCTGATTTCCAATTACCGGATGTTTTTTTATTTCGGCATATTCTTCATCAGTCAGTTTTCCTTCCTTGTTGATGATTGCTTCAGAAATACCAATTTTTCCAACATCATGTAAAAGTCCTGCAAAGTAAACTTCTTCACATTCTTTTTCACTTTTACCTGCTAGTATGGCAATCTGCTTTGAATATTCTGCAACGCGGGCTGAATGTCCGTGAGTATAAGCATCCTTTGCATCAATTGCGTTTGCCAGAGCTTCTGCCGTCTGTTCAAACATTGTATGCATATTTTTCTGTTCTTCTTTTAAAAACTCAACTTCCCTTTCTCTTGCACTTTCTACAGTATTGTTCATATCAATAATAACAAAAATGTAGAGAACAATTACTTCGCCTACCATAGTAATGTTTGTCAGAGAAAGTCCATAAACAAAGAGTTGAATAAAGGTCGCAATTATAGGAACTACATCAAATAAAAGAAGCGGAATGCCTATAACCCGTCTGAATCTGGTGAAATATTGAAGGATTACCGAAAGCTGTAGTACAAGACATAAAAAGGGAAGGGAATAGCAGATAATAAATAAAGGCGCCCTGTGATAGAGGTTCTGTTCGTCAAAACTGTAATACCAGCCTGTAAATTGAGCTATAATTAAAAGAATAAGGGCTATAAGAAACAAGATTTCTATAGCAATCAGTCTTTTTGGCACTTTCTGTAAATTACCTTCGGTCCTAAAAAGGTCAATCAGATATATGTTGAAACAATGTACAAGATAAAGGGAAAAAAGGAATACACAGAAGTTTGAAATTCTAACCATCCACCAGCCAAGAGTAGTAACGTCACCTCTGTAAAGATAAGCAAATCTATCCATAATAAGAAGTAATCCGGCAAAGACTTCCATTTGGATAAGAATTTGTCTTCTTTTTTTTGGCATTGATTTAGTTACAAAACTTAAAATGGCAAGAACAAAACAGATCCCACTTAAAAAAAGCATTAAGCCTAACTGATGAACTCTTAGAAATTCCATGCCATATATTATAACAGATGATTATTTATATGCAAATTAGATTTTTTTATGTCTTTATTCATACTTTGACATATTTTTAGAAAGTGTCTAGCAAAAGATTATCGTCTATGTTAATATGAGGTATTATATTTTTGAACTTCATTTTTCAGGAGAATAAAAGATGGAAAACGCAAATGCTGATAAAAAAGTTTTGGTAACAGGAGCAAGTGGTGGAATTGGTCGTGCCATCGCTGTAGAGGCTGCAAAAGCCGGATATTATGTAATCTGCCATTACAACGGAAGTCAGGGAAAGGCAGAAGAGACTTTGAAGATGATTCAGGAAATTGGTGGTCAGGGAGAATTGATTCAGTTTGATGTTTCAAATCGTGATGACTGTAAGGCTAAGCTTGCTGAAATAAGTGCAAAATATGGTGCCCTTTGGGGAATCGTAAACAATGCTGGTGTTACTCGTGACAATACCTTTGTTGCTTTGAGTGGTGATGATTGGGACAAGGTTATCCATACAAACCTGGACAGCTTCTACAATGTAATTAATCCACTTTTGATGCCAATGGCTAGCCGCAAAAACAAGCGCGGTGGACGTATCATTACAATTTCTTCCGTTTCTGGTGTAAACGGAAACAGAGGTCAGACAAACTATTCAGCTTCTAAGGCTGGTATTATTGGTGCTACAAAGGCTCTTGCAGTTGAACTTGCAGGCCGCGGAATCACTTGTAACGCAATTGCCCCTGGTGTAATTGAAACAGATATGACTAAGGCTATTAATCCTGAAGTATATGATATTATCATGAAGACAATCCCTATGGGACGTGCCGGAAAGCCGGAAGAAATTGCCGCTGCTGCTGTATTCCTTTTGAGCGAAGGTGCTGCATATATTACTCGTCAGGTTCTCACAATCGACGGTGGAATGTAATCAGCTGCCTGCAAAAGAGTAAATACGAGAAATTATTAGAGGTATAATAGATTATGGAATTTACAAAAGCAAATGGAAAACGCCGTGTAGTTGTTACTGGTGGTGGTATGGTTTCAGCACTTGGGCGTGACTGGGAAACTGCTTATAAAAATTTGAAAGCTTGCAAGAATAAGATTCGTTATATGCCAGAATGGGAACGCTACACAAAGATGAATACCCGTTTGGCTTGTCCTTTTGATGAAGAACTTCCAAGCTTCCCACGTAAAAAGGTTCGTGGCATGGGCCGTGTTGCTCTTTTGGGCTTGCTTTCAACTCATGATGCCTTGAAAATGGCAGGCCTTCTTGCCGAAGACGGCGAAGATGTAATTGAAGAACTTAAAAATGGCCGCACAGGTATTGCATATGGAACTTGTATGGGAAGTATGGATGCCATCGGTGACCTTGCAAAAATGGTTGAAACAGGAGACTCAAGTCACCTTAACAGCCAGACTTACATCAAGGCTATGCCTCAGACAAATGCCTGCAATATGAGTGTTTACTGGCAGATTCGCGGTCGTGTAATCATTACAGATACAGCTTGTACTTCAGGCTCACAGTCAATTGGTTACGGCTACGAAGCAATTGAAGACGGACGTCAGGAAATTATGATTTGTGGTGGTGCTGAAGAGCTTTCTGCTCCAGATGCCGCAATCTTTGATACTCTTGGTGCTACATCAGTTATGAACAAAAATCCTGAAGAGACACCAAAGTGTTTTGATAAGGATCGTGATGGTCTTGTAATTGGTGAAGGTGCCGGTACTTTAATCCTTGAAGATTTGGAACATGCCGTAAAACGTGGTGCAAAGATTTACTGTGAAGTAGTTGGATTTGCTACAAACATGGACGGTTCTCACATCACTTCTCCAAACAGCGAAACTCAGGCTAAATGTCTTGAAATGGC
>JAIKYB010000073.1 GCA_024683675.1 Treponema sp. | reverse complement strand
GCTTTTTTTATTTCATCAGCGCTGGCGTTCTTTTCAACACCAAGTATTTCGTAATAATTGCTCATACTAATAAAATAATAAAAAAGTGATTATGTTACAATAAAAAAATTACTTAAGCAGCTGATTTTCTATTCTTCCCGAAAGGAATATTAAGCATAATTACAGCCGCAAAAATCAAAACTATACCAGCTAACTTCTGGACAGAAAAAGCCTCCTTCCAGACAAGAAGGCCAATCATAGTTCCAACAAGGGGCTCTACCGTAACAAGAATTGCAGCCCTGCCCGTTTCAAGCCCGCTCAGGCTGAAGGTGTAAAGAGCATAAGGAAGCACAGTACAAAAAAGAGAAATTCCAGCCGCAAATAAGGCAAGTTTTGGAGAGGCTAGAAGTTTAAATTCATTAAAATGAATAAAAGGCAGAAGACTTATTGCAGAAAAAACAAAAGTATAAAAGCTTACAGTTATAGAACTATATTTTCTCAAGGCAAATCTGCTGAAAATAGAATAAAGGGCATAACCAAGCCCCGCACAAATTCCAATCAAAAAGCCCTTTGCAGAAAGTCTTGTTCCGGAAGAAGCAGAGCCCAGCCCCGCAACAAAAATACAGCCGGCAAAGGTCATAAGCAGGGCAATTATTTTCTGCAGGCTAATTTTTTCATGAAAGAAAAAAACAGAAAGCAGAAGCACAAAAATTGGAGAGGTATAAAGGAGGATTACCGCAACAGAAGCCCCCACTTCCAGAATTGTTGTAAAATAGCAAAGTGAAAAAAAGGTCAGACTGATTACTCCGGTTCCCAAAAAGAGCCAGATATCAGTAAGGTGGATTTTTAAAAGGGACCTGTCCTTAATCAGTATAAAAAGCAGTAAAATTATTGATGAAAAAAAAGCACGGCAGGCCATCACTGTAATAGAAGACATGCCGGCCGCAGAAAGGCTTTTGAGGAAGAGAGAAATACAGCCCCAAAAGACTCCCGCGAGAATTGCTGAAATTGAATACATTTTAAGCCTATTTTATTCTGTAAGTTTCAGGTGCACCCAAATAAGATTCCGGCATCTTTGTATTTGCATCGTGAATCACAATCTTTTCGATTACTATATTTGGAGTTACAGGGCTTACCTTTAAAAGATTCAAGCCAGCCTTACAGTCAGCATAAACTGTAGAAATACGGATATTATTTGTAATATCACTTCCCCAAGGCTCCTGTTCATCACCAACAGCAAACTTTTCATCAACAACATCTTTCAGAAGTCTCTTGCCGTTTACATCTGCAATAAACTGAAGCTTATTGTCTTTATAAGCCGGGTTGGAAGGATTCAGATAAAAATCAAAGGCCATAATTCCGCCCTGCTTTTCAACAAAGTCCTGAGAAAGTGCAAAAGCATACTCTACATAAGGAGCATTTACGTCCCCTGCATCGTAAGAAGCAGTTACAGGGAAGGCTTTTACAGCACCCAGAGTCTTTCCGTAGCCGTCCAGAACAGCAAAGCCAGAAGAACGCACAAAATGAGGAGCTTCCATGCTGATATAAGAATCTGTCTGAACAAAGGTTCCTGCCGGATAATTAGAATATGGAAGAGCGGCATCTACATGAATATTCACTGCTATTCTAGCTCCGTGACCATCATTTCCTTCTATCTTGATAAGGCCATTCTTTTCCGAAGCCATGGCATACTTCTGGCGGTCAATCTTAATTACAACTGTATTAATTCCACTATTTCCATCTGCAGAAAGCTTTTCTAAATCATTTTCTACAGTAAAGCTGAGCCATTCACATTCGCTTGAAGTTTTAAGCTCAAGTCCGCCTTCATTGCAGCAGGCCATCTTTACACAAGCTTCTGTGCACTCCGGATTTTTGAAAGCATTAAGATAAAGGTCACGGCGAGTCCAGTCCTGCCCTGTTGTATAAGAGTCCTGTCCATCAATCCAGAAGACAGCACGCTTTTTGCGAGTAGGCTCAATATAACAATAAACAGGATACTGATTATTTGCTTCACACCAGTTTCTAAAGCCAAAGTGCTCAGACCAGCCCATTGCATAGAAACGGCCGCCGTCAACCTTATCGCAGGCTTCTACAATCTTTTTGTCGTAAGCATAACATTCCTTCATTTTGTCCGCATAAATATTTGCAACAAGGGCATTGCGCTGGGCAAAGAATTTATTTTTTCCGCTGTAAAGCTGCATACGAAGCACATTCATATTTCCACATACCGGCAGATAAAGCTGACTGTAGAAGCCAGCCTCCTGCTCCTTTGGCACAGCCTTAAGAAGGGCCTCTGTACGGGCAATCAGGTCGTTTGCAGCATTAAGCATTCTGTTACCTTCCCCAAAGTTTTCCGGATGGAAGGTATCAGGCTGAATACATTCTGTGCGGCGCATATTTGCAATCTTTGTCGCATTAATAAGGATATCAGCCGCTTCTGCCTTCTGCTCTTCATTAAAGTAATTAAAGTTGAAGTCTACCCAGCGGCGGGTGTATTCAGCAGTTGTAAAATCATTTTTGCTGTAGCTTTCGTAATCATAAGCAAGATCAAGGAAGAATGAAAGAGGGAGCTCGTTTGTAAGAACATCTCCCATGTTTACTATCCAAAGCTCACGAATACCAAATTCATAGGCAGCAGTCATCTGCTCCTTTACCTTAGGCAGATAGCTTGTATTAAACCATTCAAAACTGTAAGGCCATCCATGGTAGTCAAAATGATAATACATACCATAGCCGCCCTTGTGAGCTCTCATGGCCTCTGTAGGAACAGTTCTAAGGTTTCCATGATTATCTTCACAAAGCATGAGTGTTACGCCATCAAGCTCAGGATCGTCCATAAGGCCCTTTGTATGCTTGTCGCCATAGAAATAAGGCTCTACCTCTTTATAAAGAGCAAGCATTCTAGGAACCTTGGTAAGATCTTCATTTACATTTTCGCGGATAAGACGATTTTGGGTTTTAATTAC
This sequence comes from Treponema sp., assembly GCA_024683675.1. Taxonomy (GTDB): domain Bacteria; phylum Spirochaetota; class Spirochaetia; order Treponematales; family Treponemataceae; genus Treponema_D. The sequence continues at coordinate 8,602 of JAIKYB010000073.1, read as the reverse complement.
ATCACGAAGAAGATTAATATTATCTGCAAGAGTTGCGTTTTTCATAATAGCAGTATCTGCTTCACCGCGCATACCTACAGTAATTACATTTTCGAATTTGCCGTTTCGTTTTAAGCCGTCTTTCCAGAATTTTGTAATACCCTTTTCATTTGAACGGAAGTTCCAGGCATCACCATAAATTGAATCAGGTCCGCGAAGATGCTTGTATTCTTCTCCTGCACGACAGCATGGCTCGTGGTGGCTGGCTCCCATAATAACACCAAGCTCATCTGCAAGCTCAGCATTCGCAAGACCAGGACCATCATCACTAAAGCGGGAAGCCCACATTGCAGGCCAAAGATAATTTCCCTTAAGACGAAGGAGGAGTTCAAAAATATGCTCGTACATTTTGGCATTTAAGCCGCCAAAATTGTGATTTGCAAAGTTACCAAAAGCAGGCCATTCATCATTAATAAAGAAGCCTCGGAATTTTACAGAAGGCTCCTTTGATACAGTCAGTCCCTCTGAAAGTTCAATAAAAGAACGTTTAGCAGGAAGAATTCCGTTCCAGTCAACTAAAGGAGAAACTCCCATAAGCTCAGAAAGATGAAAAAGACCGTAAATAGTACCACGCTTGTCACTACCAACAATTGTGATTTTTTCACCCTTTACGGCAAAAAGATAACATTCACGTTTACCACGGATTTTTGCCAGTTCGCCTTCAGAAAAAAGCATTTCTGCAAGAGGAGTTTTCCCCAAGGTTGCAAAAAAAAGACCATCAGAAGCTGCAGCCTTATTAGCATTAGAAATAATTTCAGGTTTTCCGCCAGTAATACGTTCAATATCAAGGCAAACCTTGTCAGCAATCTTTTTTACACCAGAAAATTCGTTTTCATCACAAATAAATCTTATATCTTTAGAAAGTTTCATATTTTAAGTATAACATAAAGTCACTTCTAAAGATATAAGAAAAATCTCTGATAATAGAAGCTATCTGGTTATTACATAAGAACTGGAATAAACCTCAGTTTTATGTTCATCCTCGTTGTAATATTCGCCAGTCCAGAAATTATTTACATCATCTACATCTTCTGCAGTGTTGCCATCATTCCAGGTCATAAACCAAGCCCACATAGCGTTATCTTCATAACATTCACTAGGACTTGGAATTGTTCCGTTTTCTGTAAGAGCAACCATTTTTGGAGCTGAAGAAGGATTATCACTGTAATTTACAGCCTCAATAAACTTTGAATATTTAGAAGAATAATCCTTTGGAGTGTCGTAAATATCCTGACCAATAAAATCAACGTAAGCATCTCCAGGATAATAATCCTTTGACTGTCCATTCCATACCCAAAGAAGATTATGCAGCCCATGATAATCAGTAAAACGTTCATACATAAGCCTCCAAAGAGCTATAAAGGCCTCTGCGCCGGAATTACCCCACCAGAACCAGGCAGTTCCGCCATCATACTTTCCTATGTTTCCACTTGCTTCGTGTAGAGGTCTCCATAAAACAGGAACCCCTTCTGTCTGCAAAGTTTTAAGCTCCTGGGCAATTTCGTCTATGTCACTTATAAGCTGAGTATAATATTCTGAACTGGTATCCCAGCTGCCATTTGAATAAGGTATTACAAAATCAGTTCCATCAGTTTCATTTGAAGAATAGGTTCTGAAAGAATTATTTCCATTTGGACCTGTAACCCTCCAGTGCCAGCAGAATTGTACATAGCCGCCATTATTATGCCAGCTGATTGCATCTTCCACCTGAGAAAGACCGTCGCCACTATAAGAATCCAGATAGTTCATAAAATCATAGCCCATAAGCTTTGGATGCTTTCCTGTATCTGAATAAACACGGCCATCCATATCAATGCTATCTTTCCAGGTAAGGTCCATCTGACCTGTAATAATTTTCTTTCCATAATTTTCAGCAATTTCTGCCATAAGATTCTTTGCAGCAGTATTTGCATTTGAATCACAAGGACTTGTAACAAAATTCGTAAAGCCCACTTTTTCTACCTCCCTAGGGTTTTCAAGTTTAATGTAAGCCAGTTGAATCCAGCCATACGATTTTGTAATGGATATTGTATTTGTACCTTCTACTAACTTAATGTAATCATTATAAGAAGTTTCCCAGCTTGAATCTGAGGAAGAAAAAGTTCCAAGGCTTTCCTCATTCAGGGAAATATAATTTTCTTTATCACCGCCAACACCATAGGACATAATACTAAGCATAGCCTTTGTTGCTTTCGAGGCTGTAATTGTAAAGGTGATTTCTGAATCAGAGTCATCCTGCATGTAAACATAAGATTGTGAGGAACCGTCTATACTTGCAGTATCAGTGCTAAGACTTCCGTAGTCAGCATCTACGGCCTGGTAGGTTTTGTATACGCTGGTATCGTAGTCATAGACAAGTTCTTCTGTAGAAGTTTCTGTAGTAGAGGTGCTCGTCGTAGTGGAAGTTTCTTCTTCTGTGGCAGTCTCATCCCCGGAAGTGTTATCGTCCCCGGAAGTGTTATCGTCCCCGGAATTGTTATCTTCCCCAGAAGTGCTCTCTTCTTCGGAACTTTCTTCGGCGGAACTGTCTTCAGCGGTACTGTCTTCGGCGGAATTATCATCATTAGAGGTGTTTTCCTCAGTGGAATCCTCTTCAGCGGTGTTCTCATCCTCACTAGAATCCTCAGCAGAAGGATCCTCTACACTGCTTTCCTGTCCATCGGAAGAAGTGTCAGCAATATTAGCATCACATGCTGTAAACAGAAAAGCAAGACCTAGAAAAACAATAAATAGTTTTTTCATAGACACTCCTTTGCAAGAAAGCATTTACACTGCACAGTTTAGCATAAAAAAAACAATTGTCAACGATTTTTAAGTAATTTTTAGGTAATTTTAATCGTTTTTACTTAATTTTTATTAAAAAAAAGGCATCTTCCTTAGAAGACGCCTTTTATAAATTGTAATAATCTAAAAATCTAAAACTTTACATACTTTCCACTTAAAGCAAGCATGGCAAAGAAGTAGAGGCAGTTATCATAATAACGTCGGCGCCCCTGCCTCATAGGTGTTTCCCACAGACGCTGAACAGCCCTCTTTGCAGCCTCTTTGTCCCGGGCAGAAGCATCAGGCTCTACTGCAAGGGCTGCTTCCGCAATAGTTGCAATCAAACCAACCGGATGACGGGCCAGTTTTTTCAACTCCCTGCCATCAATCTGATAATCATGTAAATCTTCAAGCTTCTTTCCGTCAAAGAACTTGATTATATTCTTGGCAATTTTACTCAATTCAGGAGTAAAACCAAACCAAAGGGCATCAAGGCCAATATTTGCAGCCACACGGTAAGAATCACTAAAGAAGGTGTTGTGCTGTCCCCAGGGCAGCTTTGAGCCGTCAGGGAATACATCTGGAAGAGGCTTTCCATCGTCAGAGGCATATTCAGCAGCAAGACCTGTTTCTGGATGACAGGCCTTTACAAGATAAGCTCTGCTGGCATCTGCGGCAGCCTTCCAGTAAGGGCGGTCTGCTTCATCAGCTCTTTGAGCAAAGATTTCATAAAAATGAGGAAGATGATAAGAAGGATCTGTAAAAGGACAGTTTGGCACAAAACGGATATGGTGATTTTCTTCAAACCACATTTTCTGTTCTCCGTGAATTGCAACTCTTAAAATTGCCCTTGCTTCTTCACTATAATTAAAAATCCCCTGACCGTTTCCCCAGCGTTCAGCAGCGAAGAAAAGTGCCATTGCAAAGTACTCTTCTCCATCAGGAGCAGGCCCCTGAGCATTTTTCTTTCCATCAGTAGAATTAGACCAGCAGAAATAGCCGGCATTTGGTCCCTGAGTCAGGTACATATAAGTGCGGGCCCACCTCCAGATTCGGTCAAAAATGTCCTTGCGGTTCATCTGCAGGGCCATCATCATACCGTAAGACATACCTTCAGTTCTGGCATCATCATTTCCGGTATCTTCCATGTAGCCCATATCATCTGCAACATCAAAATAAAAATGATTAGGATTTTTCTGGTCAAAAATCTCATTCCAGGCTTTAATTACACGATCTTCAATTTCAAAGCGGGAATAGCCGCATTCTTCAAATATATTACGCATAATACTAGAATACTACCTGAAGCTGTCTAAGTCCATAATGGATATTTCTCATAATTGTATAAAAAAAGCAGTCCGCGTTAAGGCGAACTGCTTTATATACTATCCTCTATCGGGATTTATTTCTTTTTCTGCTCACTTGGCTTTGATTTAGCACCGGCAACAGCAGCGGCCATCTTTTCAAGAGCCTTTTCCTTGTCGTTTACCATAAGAATTGGCTGACCAGTAGCGTCCAAAGTATCGCGCCAGAGTGAACCTTCAGGGTCAACGGCGTTTCTGTGAGCTGTTACAGCCTTAATTGGAAGATGAACGAACTTGTCGTGAACCAAACCAATTACACACTTTGTCTTTCCTGCCATTGCAGCATGAACGGCATTGTTTCCAAGTCGTTCACAGTAGATAGAGTCACTTGCTGTAGTAACAGAAGCACGAACCTGGTAAGAAGGGTCAATATATTTAAGATTGATTTCAATATTCTTTGACTTAAAGTATTTTTCAATTTCTGCCTTAAGGAAGATACCAATGTCAGAAAGCTTTTTATTTCCAGAAGCATCTGTAGCACCGGTAGCCTGGAGTAAATCCTGTCCTGCACCTTCAGAAACTACGATTACAGCATGTCCACGCTTTGCAAGACGGCGTTCAAGACAAGCCAGGAAGCCGTTTTCTCCTTCCATTTCAAAAGGAACTTCAGGAATAAGACAGAAGTTAGTTTCATGGCTTGAAAGAGAGGCAGCTGCAGCAATAAAGCCTGCTTCGCGTCCCATAAGCTTTACAAGACCAATACCATTAATCTGGCTTGAAGCTTCCATATGAACAGCAGCAACAGTTTCCTTTGCACGCTGAACAGCAGTTTCAAAACCAAAAGAACGGTCAATAAACATAAGGTCATTATCTACAGTCTTTGGAACACCGACAACGGCGCACTTAAGACCACGCTTTTCAACTTCACAGGCGATATCATAAGAACCACGCTGAGTTCCGTCACCACCAAGAATAAAGAGCATATTGATTCCGTCTCTTTCAAGACAATCAACAATTTCTTCTACACGCTGTCCACCACCACGGCTTGTTCCAAGGTAGGTTCCACCAATCTTATGGATTTCATCAATAAGGTAGCGGTCAAGTTCAAGAGGTTCATATCCACTGTCTGGGAAGAATCCGCGGAAACCATACTGATAACCCTTAATTGTCTTTACACCATAGCGAGTGTTCAAACAGCGTACAATAGCACGAATAACATCGTTCAAACCAGGGCAAAGACCACCACAAGTACAAATTCCAGCCTTAGCATGTTTTGGATCAAAATAAATTTTTTCGCGAGGGCCAGCCTTTTCCATCAGGTTAGAGGAATCAAGCACGATTGGCTTTTTCTTATCATATACATTTACTTCAGAAATAACATAAGAATCATCACTTACATAATTTGCTGTGTAATCACCGTGTACGGTAGAAAGTTTGATCGGAGAAGGGATTGTACAAGTGCCCAAGTTATCAATAGTAAAGTCGAATTTTTCTTCAGACATAATTCACCTCAAAAAAACAATTATCTAAGAATATATCGAAAACGTTTTTTATTCAAGGTGCGCCGAAAACCTGACAGAACTGGCTAAAATTGGAATATAGCGCAGGCATATTCAACACCATCACGGTTATTATTTTTAGAGAAGGTTCCAATTTCTCCATTAGAGAAGTTAAATCCATATACCGCTGTTGAAGAATCAGGTTTTTGACTTGAAGACCAGCAGTTACTAGCAGATGAATTTAACTGATTAACACCCAAAGCATCAAGAGCACCGTTTACAATAACACGCTTCTGATAAATCGTATACAATTCCGCAATACTTGGTAGATACCATCCAGTTGTATATACAGATGTTAAGTGGGAACCTTCCTGATCCTTATAATTGTTTACAAAGTCAAATGCCGGATAATTTCCAGAAGTTCCAGTATCGTTATTAGAACCAAGTGCAGAACTCATTTCCATAGTGTTATTTCGGCCGCTTTTATCACCTTCGATGGTATAACTGCCTGCACTTCCTTCTACAGTACATTGCATAGCAATAAAATTTGTAGAATAACCTTTTGCATCTTCTATACACCAGGCAAGATTAGATGATTGTACCAGTCCCACTCCAAGAACTGCATCCTGATTAATAGTTGCACCAGGATCAACCATATCTCTACCAACATAGAATATTACAGCAATAGCAGCATTTTTCTGAGTGTCTGTAAAGGTCATTCCATCTGCATACGGAATAGCAGAACCATCATTAAATACAATATCTCCAACTTCTGTAGGCCTGTTTTTATATCCTATACGATAGGTTGTAAAATATCCCGGAAAGTCGGTTCCACCATCCGGACGTGCATATTCTGCCTGTATTCTTTCAGGATCATAAGAGGTACCATTATCACCAAGAAGCTCTGTACAACCAGAGAAAATATTGTCTCCAGACTCCATCTCTAAAGAACTGAAATCAAAAGTGCTGGCAACATAAATATATACAAGACTGGAACAACCTGTAAACATGAAAGCAACCGCCTTTATTTTTGTTTCCCCATTATGTACATAAGTTGTTGTAAAACTAGATATATCAAGACTTACAAGACTACTGCAATTAGTAAACATATTTACAAAGCTAGATGCTTTTCCAGTATCAAAACTGCTTACATTTAGATTACTAAGGTTGGTACATCCATAAAACATTCCATGCATATTAGTGCATTTTGACGTATCAAAATTACTGCAATCAATTTCTGTAAGGCTTGAACAACCATTAAACATAAATGCAACATTTGTTATGCTAGAAAAATCAAAAGTACTAATATCAAAAGAGCTTAATGCAGAACAATTGTAGAACAAACCAAAAAGACTTGTTGCTGAACTTGTATCTATTCCTCTTAAATCTGCCGATTTAAGTTTTGAACAGCCTTTAAACATATAAGTTAAATCACTTACTGAAATAGCGGCATCTTCTGCAACTACAAGATTTACAGCAGAAGCAGAAGTATTTTTTATAGCATATGCAATTGTCCCCTCAATGTCAGGCGCATAATTGGTACCAGAAGGAATACCAATATCATTTTCTGTTACAGGAGAATAAAGTTCGACAGTAATTTCTCCTGTTGCACCTATTATTGCCGCTAAAGTATCATTAAGTTTAGTATAAATATCATCTCCTACTTTAGCAAAGTTAGCCAGAAAATGTGCGTAGTATGATTTATTACCGCTACTACCAGATGGAATTTCAGTAACAGAATCCCCATCAAAAGAAGCAGATTCATACCAGCCATCAAAGGCATAATCTTCTTTTGTAAGCTCTGGCAGGCTGATTGCATCCGAAAAGACAGAATAATATTCCGGCACAATAGCCCCTGCAGCAAAGCTTCCTTCATCTAAATCAAAAGTAATTGAATACAGAGCATTAAGCTTTATAGTCTGGCTTGTTTTACTTACAAAGCCACTTACCACATTTACAATACAAGAATAGCGGGTTAGCAGAATAGACTTTGCTGTATCTCCATAAAAGAAGATTTTAAGTCTGTAGCTTCCAGGATTTAATGGATCTAGTGTATCACTAATATCTTTTACATATTGTACACTACCTGCTGTAGATAAATCTAGAGAAGAGGCAGAACCTAAAGGAGAATCATTTTCTATATCATAAAGCTGGGCTTCTACATAAGATGGAGTTTCTTCCGAATAGTTTAATGTAACATCTATTCCGCCATATTGATAAGTTGTAGAAAGCTCAAAGGCAAGTTCAACCTCATCTCCACTGGAAATTGCTTTACCAGTAACCGTAGCAGAAAAGTTTACACCATTTAAAGTGGCAACAAGTGTAAAATCCCATAAACCACTTTCTATTGAAAGTTCTGTAATATCTGCATAAGAATCCCAGGTGGCAAGACTTTTACTGCTTACACTATTCAAGCTTCCTCTCAGTTGAATATTTGTAAGACTTGCCAAAGCTGAATCTGCATTTGCAGTTCTGGCCTTTTGTGCAGACGAAAATGCAAGTACAAGACTTACCTTTACTTTTGAATCGTCATTTTTCCCTTTTTCAAAAAAAATATTATTACAGCCAGAAGTCACAAAGCAAAGTGTAAGAAACAAGGAAAAATATAATTTTGATAAAAATTTATTTTTCATATTTATACTCTCCGTAAGTTAGTCTGTATACAAGCTAGAACTGAATTACACAGCAAACGTTATCATCACAATCATTAGAACCATGCGAATTTATTTCATGATTTGCAGTTCCTACTATCCATACAGCTGAATCACTTTGTGCCTGCAAAGAAGATGACCAGTATTCCTGTTGAGCAAAATTAGTGCCATTTATAAGATTTATTATAGGATTAATAGCATCAACATCTTTTAAGAATGCATGAAGTTCAGGAAGACTTGGCAGATACCAGCCATTATCAAACTCAGTTCCAGCAAGGCCATTTGCTGCAGCATAATTGTTTACATATTCAAAAGCCGGATGCAAGGCTATAATTTCGGCCTCAGTCAT
>JAIKYB010000068.1 GCA_024683675.1 Treponema sp. | reverse complement strand
TTCATCTTTTTAGTGATATAAGGGGCAAATAAGCTGGTAAGACTATAAATGTAACGAGGCTAAATAAAGCGGTGGGGTGAAGACTTACACTATAGGGATTGTGTCTGGTGCTATGGTAAATATTTTCGTAATTTATTTTCGTAAAATTGCATATTTTCGTAAAATATGTTATTATTTACGTAAACCCGCTGATTTAGGAGTCTCGTATGCAGGAAACCGAATTAAAAGAACTTATCGCGAAAGTTTTAGAAAGAAAAACTGAAACTTCTAGAATTGAATTCAAAAGTGCAAAAGGTGGAACTCCAGAGAAACTGTATGACAGTCTTTCAAGTTTTTCTAATACAAGCGGTGGAATCATTATTTTTGGAATTGACGAAAAAGCAGGTTACAAGGTATGCGGTATTCAAAATCCTGATGAACTAGAAAAAAAAGTCGTAGATCAATGCAAAGAAATGGAGCCGATAGTTCGTCCTTTGATCACTTTCTGTGAATACGAAGGAAAAACAATTGCATCTGCAGAAATAGCTGAGATGGATGCTGTAAGCAAGCCTTGTTATTATACTGGTAAAGGTAAGAGTAAAGGTTCGTACATTAGAATTGGGGAAGCTGATTTACCGATGACCGAGTACGAAATCTATAGTTATGATGCTTTTAAGTTCAAAACAGAGGATGAATTAAGGACTAATAAAAGAATAGATGAATCTCTTTTAGATCAGATTCAAGTGGATGGTTTTATTGCAAAGGCTGTTTCCGTAAAACCCAACCTTGTAAACATGGATAAAAAGACACTTATGACAATGAGTGGCCTTATAGATAAAAATGGTATTCCAACAGTTTGTGGAATTATGTTGTTTGGAAAGTATCCTCAATATCTTTCTCCGAATCTTGATATTGTTGCTGTTGTATGTGCCACTACAAATTATGCAGAAGAATCTGAGTCTGGTGAAAGATTTATTGTTAATAAACGCCTGGACGGAACTATTCCGCAAATGTTTGAAAGTGGTTTAGCTTTTGTTCAGCAAAATATTGCAAAATCAACAGTGATTGACGATACAGGCCATAGAAAAGATGTTAGCGAGTATCCGGTTAAAGCAATTCGTGAAATTATTTTGAATTCATTGATTCATCGTGATTATAGTATTCATACAGAAAACGATCCGATCAGAATTGAAATATATCCAGATAGAATTGAAATATCAAATCCGGGTGGACTATATGGTCGTTTATCGATTGACGATTTGGGTAAGATAAAGGCAGATGTCAGGAATCCGTTTATTGCTGCAGCTCTTGAAATATTGAATACTACTGAGAATCGTTATTCCGGAATTCCAACTATATATTCTGAAATGAAAAAAGCAGGATTGATGGCGCCAAAGTTTGAAGATTTGAGAGGTATTTTTAAAGTAACGCTTTACAATTCTAAAAAGGTTCAGGTAAATTTATCAGAACAGATAATTGAATTTTGCAGGAAACCTCGAACAAAAGAAGTTCTTGCAAAAGAATTTGGTTTTGACGAAAAACATCCTTCTTATTTTATAAGTAACTACATTCTTCCTTTGATTGATGAAGGCAAACTTAAATATACAATACCAGAAAAGCCTAAGAGCAAAAATCAGAAGATTGTAGTTACGGATAATTAGTTCTATGATTTTTAGAATCTAATGTATTTTTGAGAGTACCAGGTTCTTTAAGCCTTCCGGTTCATTTTCCTTTTCAAGTGAACTAAATATTCTTCATCATCTTCTTAACTTCTGCCTTGTAAAGTTCTTTCAGTTCCGGCGGATTTTCAATTTTTACTGCAGAACCAAAATGTAAAACCCAGTATAAGGTTTCCTGAAGCTGATTAGATTCAAAGCTTAAGTGAACAGAACCATCTTCATCCTGATAACACTTCTGGTTCTTGTGCCAGGTGCGCTCCAGGATATAGGTGTTCACAGATTTATCAAAAATAAGCTCAATTTTCATTACCGAAGCTTCATTGTTCCAGATTCCAAAGTTAGGGTCTATATGGACCTTAGAATCATATTCCCGGTCTACTTCAAATTCATCTAAAAGGACTATGTCCTTCATTCTCGAAAGGTTATAGGTAGAGTATTTCTTGTGAGAATGACAAAAGCCTATGACATACCAGTCACCTTTCTGGCAGTAGATTTTATAAGGATCCAGGGAATGAGGAGTGTGTTCCAGACTGTGGATTGAACGGTAACCAAAGGAAATTGTCTTATGCTGGCGGATTGCTTCGAAGAGCTTTGTAAAAACATCTGCTTCAATAGTCGGAAGAGGATCAGAAATAAACTGAACATTATTCAGAAGGGAAGTCTGCACCTGAATCTGGTTTGGAAGCATCTGGGAAATGCTTTCATAAACCTTT
>JAIKYB010000013.1 GCA_024683675.1 Treponema sp. | reverse complement strand
AATTTCTACTTTTTATAAGGGCTTTTCAGAGGAAGAAAAAAAGGATTTCGTAAGCTATCTAGAAAGAATCAAAAAGAATTTTGAATAAATTGTCATTGCTGAACAATAGATTATCGGGTCAAGCCCGATAATGACATGGGGAAGAGCCCTGTAATGACATGGGGGAAGGGCCCGATAATGACATGGGGAAGAGCCCTGCAATGACAGGGGAAGCAAATTTAGACTTGACAATAGTTTTATATAAAACTATTATATCCAAGTCTCTGATAAGAGATATGTGAGGATTAAATGAAAAAAAATATTTTACTGGCTGCTTTAGCTGCAGCTCTTCTTTTTAATTTTGCGGCTTGTTCTAAAAAGACATCTGGAAAAAACATTGCGGTATTTGTACCTGGAATTATAGATGACAGTCCTGTTTATTCTATGCTTGTTTCTGGAATCAGAAAGGCTGTAGATGAAAATAATGCCAGTGACGCTGAAAGGGTTTCACTTTTTGTTATGGAAGCTGGGACAAACCAGGCAGAATGGGGACAGAAAATAACAGCTCTTGCTGCTGAACAGAAATATGAAGTAATCATCTCTTCAAATCCTTCTTTGCCGGATTTGGTTGAGCCTGTTATTGAACAGTTCCCAAATCAGAAGTTTATTCTTCTGGATGCATCAAAGGCTGGAAATAAGAATATTCATACAGTCTGCTATAATCAGTATGAACAGGCTTATCTTACAGGTTATATTGGCGGACTTATGTCAAAGTCTCACAAAATGGCTTTGATTGCGGCTCAGGAATATCCTGTTATGAATAATATTCTTTATCCTTATTTTGAAAAGGGTGGCCAGGCAGCCTATGAAGGAACTAGCGTAGATTTCCGCATTGTAGGAAACTGGTATGATGCAACAAAGGGTGCAGAGCTTTCAGATGCAGTAATAAAGGCTGGTGTAGATGTTATTCTTCCAATCTGTGGAGGAGCTTCTCAGGGTGTAATTTCTTCTGCAGTTACAAATGGTGCTTATGTTACCTGGTTTGATAACAATGGTTTTGAAAAAGCTCCTGGAACTGTAATTTCAAGTACAGTTATGGAACAGGAAAAAATGGCTGCCCAGGTTACTGCCGAATATCTTCGTGGAGAAACTCCATGGGGAAGCGCAAAAATGGTTGGAATAAAAGAAGGCTTTGTTGATTTTATTCAGGATGATCCAAATTATATTTCAACTGTTCCAGAAGATATTCGTGCCAAAATGGCTTCTCTTTTAGAGGATATTCGCAGCGGAGCTGTGGAGATTAAATAGTTAATGTTAGAATTGCGGGATATACATGTAAAATACTCCTACAAGACCGTTCTAAATGGAATAAACCTAAGTTTCCAGGATGGAAAGATTTACTCTCTGCTGGGGGAAAATGGGGCTGGTAAGTCCACTACTGCAAAGGTTATTTGCGGCAGTGTAAGACCAACTTCTGGGCAACTTATTCTGGACGGGCGGGGGGCTGTCTTCGACAGCCCCCATGCTGCGCTTCGCGCAGGCATCTGCTGCGTGCAGCAGCGGCCCGCCCTGGCGGAGGGGATCTCTGTCTACGAGAACCTCAAGCTGGGGCAGGGGAAATTTAATGGAAGGGAAGCTGCGACACTGCTGGACGAGTGGCTGCCGGGAAGAAAGGCCTCTCTTCTGGTTAGGGATTTAACTCAGGAGGAGGGCTTTTTTGTGTCGCTGGTAAATGCCCTTCTTAAAAAGCCCCGTGTGCTTGTTTTGGATGAGCCTCCTTATATTCCACCGGAAAAATTACGCGCCCTTACTAAAAGTGGCATGATTATCATCCTTATAACTCATCATCTTAGAGAATCCCTGCAAAAATCAGATAAGATTATTCTTTTACAGGATGGTCTTGTGCTCGAAGAAAAAAATGCAAATGAACTTTCGGAAGAATACATTGCAGAAAAGCTCTATGGCTTAAATCCTCAGGCTTCCTCTGATTCTGATTTTATAAAAACCGACCTTTCTGAAGATGATTTTTTTGAAAAGTTTGGTGGAAATCCCAAAATTGGTTATATTCCTTCTGACATTGCTATGAGGGCTTCGAATCCCAACCTTACAATTTTACAGCTGCTTACAGCAAGACATACCGACTTACCTCAAAAGGAACTGATTTCCTATGCGCAAAAGCTCTTGGAAAAAGCATCTGTAAATATTAAGCTTAATGAAAAGGCTTATTGTCTTTCCGGGGGAATGTTGCAGCGTCTGGTTTTAGAAAGGGAGCTTGCAGAAAAGCCCCGGGAATTATATCTTTTTAATCCGGCTCATGGTCTTGATGTTTCTGCAACAGAAAGACTCTTTACCCGTTTACGAAAGCTTACTGCTGCTGGAACAAAGGTTTATTTTGGAAAAGGAAAAATTGCAGAATGAATGTATTTTATGTAGGAAGTGCAATAAATCTAGCTTCTCTTTATATGGCTGCAGGTTTGGGTGCCTCCTTATCTGTAAAGTCCGGCCAGATAAATCTTGGCGGTGAAGGCCAGGTTTATGCCGGAGGTTTTATTGCCGCAGCTCTACTTGCTGGCCTACCAAAGCTTCCTAGTCTTTTTGCCCTTCCTCTTGCCTTTGCTGCTGCCTTTGCCTTTTCTGGTTTACTGGCATTTTTCTGTGCCTTTCTTAAAATCAAAAAAAATGCCGATTACCTTTTTACAAGCTTTATTACCTCGGCGGCGGTTATTCCCTTTGTTGATGGTTTAATAAGCGGTCCCTTCCGCAGCAAATCTGATAATCTTCTGGCGACTGCCTTTATTCCTCAAAAGTTCAGGCTGCTTAGAATACTAAAGCCTTCTCCTCTGAACATTTCCCTCTTTTTCACTCTTGCCCTTTGTCTTGCCTTCTTCTTTATTCTATATAGAACTTCTTATGGCAGACGACTGCAGGTTTTTGGAATTTCTCCTTTTTTTGCCCGCTATTCCGGCTACAAAAATGATTCTTTATTTTATTCTTCCTCCTTTATTTCCGGAGGAATGCATGGGCTTTGCGGCGCTCTGGCTATTTCTGGTACTTATTTTGCCTGCCATTCAGGTTTTTATGGCGGAATGGGCTGGAATTCTCTTTCTGCGGCACTTATAGCCCGTTCAAATCCACTTTTGCTTATTCCTTCTTCTCTGGGGCTGGCTTTTTTGACAACTTATGCAAACAAGGCTGCACTTTATAATAATTTTGGCTTTGATGTAAGTGCCCTGATTCAGGCTCTGGTTCTGCTGCTGATTGCCTTCCCTTATAAATTTCCAGCTTCAAAAGGAGGAGCAAAATGATTTTCTTTGATATGGCTTCATATTCAGTTCCCCTTTTACTGGCTTCTATGGGAGCTCTTTTTAGTGAATACGCCGGGGTTCTTGCACTTTTTCTTGATGGCCTGATTTCTTTTTCAGCCTTTCTTACCTTTGCCTTTACCACAGCAACAGGTTCAGCTCCTCTTGGCATTTTGCTTTCGTCTCTTTCTTCTCTTTTGATTACTTTTGCTTTTGCCTTTCTAATAGAAAGATTTCGTGCAAATCAATTTATTGCGGCTATGGGCTTGAACCTGCTCTTTTCGGCTCTGACTTCAATGTTTTCTTTTATCTTTTTTGGCACCCGCGGAGTTCTTACTTCAGAAAAATTCATTTTTCAGCCCCAGTCGGTAAAGCTTGCGGCTCTTATTTCTGCAATTATTCTTATATCTGCTGCGGTTTTATTTCTGGCAAAATCCAGACCGGGACTTTATATCAGAATAACCGGCAGCGATTCTGCGGTTCTTTTACAAAACGGAGTTAATCCTCGTTTTATGAGAATTCTTTCCTGGTCTATTGCTGCCTTCTATGCTTCCTTTGCCGGAAGCTTCCTTGCTATGCGTATTTCTTCCTTTGTTCCAAATATTTCTTCTGGTCGCGGCTGGATGGCTCTTGCGGCAGTATTCTTAGGCAAAAAAAAGCCGCTGCGTATTGTGGCAGCGGTCTTACTTTTCTGTTGTGCAGATTTCTTTTCGGCATATCTTCAGAATATTCTTCCAGCTATGCCAAGTTCCTTTTTTATATCCTTCCCTTATTTGATTATCCTGCTCCTAGTATTCTTCAACAGAGTCTAAATCAAATTCAATTTCTTCTGCATCTTCTGGTTTTATAATTGGATTTTCTTCAGCAAATTCGGCCGCAAGCTCTGCAGAAACTGCATTTTCAATTGCGTTTTCAGAATCTGCTTTAGCAACTGCATCTTCTACTTCAGATTTTGTCTTAAATTCTTCAAGCACATTTTCCAAATCTGTCATGTTTTTGTAGCTTTCCTTGCTGGATTCGCTTACATCCCTCATTCGGTTTACGATATCCTTTGTTCCCTTCTTAATTTGTCTGATTGCTTCAAGTGTATGAACGATAAGGTCGGCCATTCCTTCAACATGATGAGCAACAAGGTTCTGTTTGTCTGTAAGGTTTTCACAGAATTGATTCATGCCTTCTGAAAGTCGTGCGGTTTCATCGGCCTGAGTCTGAATATTGTGCATTTCTCCATCAATCTTGCCAATTCCGTTTGTAATTTCCTGTAATGAAGAAACAATTTCTTCGGCCTGCTCCTTTACACGAGAAAAGGCTGTCGAAGCAGAAGAAGAGGTCCTGTTTGCTTCAGAAACAGAGGTAACAATATTTTGTACAACGGACTGAATTCTTTCTGCATTTTTCTGAGTTTCATCAGCCAGAGTTCTAATTTCACCTGCAACTACGGCAAATCCCTTTCCTGATTCTCCTGCATGTGCCGATTCAATTGCGGCATTCATAGAAAGAAGATTTGTCTTTTTAGCAACTGAGTTTATGATATTTACAATGCCTTTAACTTCATCCAGCTGATTTGTAATTTTGTCCAGCATTTCATTTGTTTTAGAGATTTTATCATCACCATCATCTACAAGAATCTGCATATCAGAAGCACTCTGGGTTCTTTTTCTTGCCATGATATTCATATATTCCAGAGTTGTTACAACCTTGTTTACGGCATTATTACTGTTTTCAATTGCATTTGTCTGGAGGGAATTATTGCTTACCAGAGTCTGGATATGATTGTTCATTTCTGCAATAGCATCTATAGCCTGCTGAGTTGTTCTGGTAATATTTTCAAATTCGTTATTCAGATTTTCAAGATTAGAATCAATCTGTAAGGTTGCCGCTGCTGTAGAGTTTGCCGAATCATTGATGCTGTAACCGGAAGAAATGGCCTTTGAGGCTGTAGTTTTTACTACTATAAAGAAGTCATTAATCTGATCAACCATGATATTCAGGTTTTTCATAAGAGCCTGCATTTCTGTACTTCCATTTGGTTTTATGCTGGCTGTAAAATCCTTTTCAGCAAGTACAGAAGTTACCTTTTGAATAGAAGTGATTCTTTTTGCAATCTTTGTTGTAACTGTATAAATCAAAATTGATAAGATTGCTCCGGTTATTATTGTCATGATAATAGCTATAATCGTGTAGCTTTTTTCGTATTTTGTAATGATTTCAGAAATTGTGTAGGCCGACTGAAGGTTTAATTTTGCAATTGAATCATGAAGCCGGTATACACCCTCTGTTTCTGCGTGGGCAAGCTCCAAAAGACCTAAAAGCTCAAGCCCTGTTTGATCTTCCGGATGTGTAGTAACAAATTCTCTGATTCCGTATTTTTCTATATCTGATTTAATGGCATTTGTAAGCTTTGTGTCCTGAATCTGCTGGAGAACTCCTTCTATTGGTTCAAATCTGTTTTTCAAAAGCTCCCAGATTGTTTGAATCTGTTCCAGGTTTTCAGACATTTCTTCCTGATAATCTTTTGTAATAGGATCATTTAAAAGATATTCAAATTTATCATCCAGCTTTTTTACCTTTTCCTGCCATTCGTTGTAACAGACATTTACATGAAAGCCTCGGAAATCCATGTTCATAAGATAGTTTGTAAGAGCGCCTAATTCGGCTTTTGTTTCTGACTGAGTATATTGATACTGCTTCAAGCTTTGCATTTTTCTTGAGGTTGCCAGCGTGGTGTAAGTAAGAATAGAGATAAGTAAAACTGTTAGTATGACTATCAGTGAAAATTTATGATTTAACTTCATTCTTTTTGTGCTCCTGTCTTAATTATAACATGGAAATTTAAGAAAATAAAATTTACAAAAAAAAAAGGGATGTTTTTTTAACATCCCCTTTTTTAATTATCGGCAGGTAATAGCCAATAAAAGAATAAATGTCTGTTAGTAAACGCTTAAAATCTTGTTCAGCTTATCTTTTCCTATAATGCGGAAGAAGCTTCCAAGGCGTGGGCCCTGGTCTTTTCCAATAAGTGCATTATAAAGAGCTGTAAAGAGAGCCTTTGATTCAAGTCCCATTTCTGTAGCAATATCGTACATTGCCTGCTGACATTCCTTATCAA
>JAIKYB010000228.1 GCA_024683675.1 Treponema sp. | reverse complement strand
AATTTCTGGTCCGCCATGTGTCAAAAGAAACATTGTAAAAAAAAACTTAAAATAAATTGTGCAAAATCTAATTTTTACTTTCCTTTTAGTCAGAAATTTGTTAATATTAGGATATGGCTGACACAGTAAACGAAAGATTTGATTATATTATTGTTGGTGGTGGCGTTGCGGGGCTGGCTTCTGCTCAGTATGCTGCTCGCGGTGGTATTTCTGCTCTTGTTCTTGATCTTGCCGGAGCCGGCGGACAGGTAATGCAGATTGCTGATCTTGAAAATTATCCTGGAGTTTTCCCTGCAGTAGACGGAACTTCCTTCATTATGACTATGCAGAAGCAGGCTGAAACTTTTGGTGCAAAAATTGTTCAGGCTCAGGTGCTTTCTATTGATAAGAAGGGCGAAGACTTTATTATCACCACAAAAAAGGCAGTTTATCAGGCTCCTTGTATTTGTATTGCAACTGGAGCAATCCACAGAAATCTTGAAGTTAAGGGCGAAAAGGAACTTACCGGTCGTGGTGTTTCTTACTGTGCAACCTGTGACGGTCCTTTCTTCCGTAATAAGAAAATTGTAGTTGTTGGTGGTGGTGACTCTGCCTGCAGCGAAGCAATCTATCTTTCAACACTTTCTAAAGATGTTTCAATTATCCATAGGCGTGATACTTTCCGTGCCCAGCAGGCTGTTATAGATAAAATGCTGGCCGCTGGAGTAAATCCTGTTTATGATTCTGTAGTTGAGTCAATTAATGGCGAGATGAAGGTTGAATCTGTTACTGTAAAAAATGTAAAAACAGGTGAAAAAACTGATATAGCAACAGATGCCGTATTTATTTTTACAGGAATGTTACCTCAGACAGACCTTGTTGATATGCTTGAAAAGGATGCTGGCGGATATATTGTAACTAATGAAAATATGGAAACTGCTGTTCCAGGCCTTTTTGCAGCAGGTGATGTTCGCAGTAAGTCTTTCAGACAGATTGTAACAGCTACTTCAGATGGAGCAATCGCAGCTCATACAGTTTGCGAAAGAATAAGAAATGCAAAATAAGCATTTAATTTCGGCCTTACTGCTTTCTGCAGTCCTGTTTTTTTCTGCAGCAGCACAAAATATTACCTTCTGGTCTAAGCTTCCTAATGAAGAAGTTGCAAAAGCTATTACAGACCAAATGACAGATGCAGAGCTTCTGTCCCAGACCTTTATGTTTGGCTGGGCAGGTGCTGAACCTCCGGAACTGCTTTACCAGTGGGTAGACCGGGGTCTTGGAAGCGTAAAGGTTTTTGGCTGGAATACTGATGATATTCATCTTGTAGCAAAATCAATTACTTCACTTCAGAAAAGATCTCATTCTGGCCGTTTTGAAATCCCTCTTTTTGTTGCAACAGACCAGGAAGGCGGCTGGATTCGTCATGTAAAGGGTGATACGGCTATTACTCCGGGAAATATGGCTATTGGTGCTGCTGGTTATCCTGCAGATGCCTGGTATACCGCTTATTACATAAGCCAGGAAATTAAGGCGCTTGGAATAAATATGAACTTTGCTCCAACTGTAGACCTTTTTACTGTCCACGATTCTACAATTATTGGAACCCGTTCTTTTGGAGAAGACCCTCATAAAGCGGGAATTCTTGGTTCTGCCTTTGCGGCTGGCTCTCAGGCTGCGGGGGTAATTCCTACAGTAAAGCATTTCCCTGGTCATGGCGATACAAGTCTTGATTCTCACGGAAAACTTCCGGTAATCAATATCAGCTTTGAAACTTTTAAGGAAAGGGAGCTTGTTCCTTATCTTTATTTGATAGAAGAAAATGTGCCTGCCGTTATGTCCGGGCATTTAAGCTATCCTCAGATAGAAACAAGTGGAGCTCCAGCTTCTCTTTCAAAATATTTCCTTACAGATTTGCTTCGCAAGCAGCTTGGTTATAAGGGGATTATTATTACTGATGATATGACTATGGTTGGAGCTACATCCTATGCCGGTACTATGTCAACTGCCTTTAAGATGGCTCTTGAAGCTGGAAATGATATAATTCTTTCTTCTAAAACTTCACTGCTCGATGAAGCTTTATGGACTAAAAACCTTGCTCTTATGGCTTCTGATGCTTCTTTCCGCCAGTGTGTAAAGGAAGCTGCCTACAGAGTTATTATGGCAAAGCTTCAATATTTTAAATCCGGAAATTCTGCAACTCTTTATCCTGACCCTGATGAAGTTGATAAATATATTCCTAATGAAGAGGGGCAAAAGTTTTTCCTGGAACAGGCCTGTCGTTCTGTAACTGTGGAAAAAGAGGGTTCTATGCCTCTCAAAAATGATGAAAATGGCCGTATCCTTTTGATGGGTTCTATGGATTCTTTCTTTAAGGAAGCAAAAAAGCGCTATCCAAAGGCCGGGGAATTCCATTTTTCCTACGAAATTGGACCTAATGAAACTCAGTGGGTTTTAGATAATATTGGTGGCGTTGCCGGCGGATATGACACAGTAATATTATGTGTTTCCTGCGAGAATCATGTAAAAATTGCCCAATACTTCAGGGACAAGGGAAAAAAGGTGATTATTCTTTGTACTATGTCTCCTGAACTGACTGAAAAACTTCAGTGGGCAGACACAATCCTCCTTGGCTACAGCTGGCGCTGCGATTATTCCATGGCCGCAATGCTAGGCGCCCTGAACGGCGAATACACCCCCCAGGGAATTAAGCCTTACAGGTAATACTCCTCCCTTTGACTAACTAGCGCATAAAGGTTAAAATCACAAGTTATGGATAATAATACACTGCTGCCGATTCGGGTGGGAATTGACGTAGGTTCTACAACTGTAAAAGTTGCAGTTCTTGATGATGATGACAAGCTTATATATGGTGACTATCAGCGTCATCGTGCAGATATTCGTAGCACA
>JAIKYB010000211.1 GCA_024683675.1 Treponema sp. | reverse complement strand
TGTAGCCAAGAGCGAGATGAGGACGCAGACTGGTTGCTTGTAAGGAGGCAATATGCAATTTCCGACAAAGATAAATAACCTGGTCGAGGTTATAATACGTTAGACATTTAGAAGCATCCAGACGCTTAGTTCTGGGACATATTATAGTGCCAGTCCATAGTTGACTGAGAGCACATTACAGGCCGGCTGAACGCCGGCTTCTTTTTTTAACTCCTCTTCCTTCTATTTTTTCTTACATTTTCAAGCGGTTGAAAAATCAAACAGATAGGTATATTCTAATAAAAGGTTGTCTGGACCTTCTTTAGTAAAACAGGAAGTAACAGGCAATGATTCTATCATAAAAGAGGAAAATATGAATTTTGTTGAAGATTTGCTGAAAAAGGCAAAGGCTGCAAACAAAACTATTGTTCTTTGCGAAGGTGAAGACAAGCGTGTTGTAGAAGCAGCATCTAAGATTGTAAAAGATGGAATCGCAAAAATCATTTTGATTGGAAGCGACGAGGATATTAAAGCAAGCGGAAGCAATGCTGATTTAAGCGGTGTAACTATTGTTGACCCTGCAAAAGATGCAAATGCTGACAAATATGCAGAACTTCTTTTTAAGGCTCGTGAAGGAAAAATCAATAAGAAAACAGGTGCTC
Organism: Treponema sp.; assembly: GCA_024683675.1. GTDB lineage: Bacteria > Spirochaetota > Spirochaetia > Treponematales > Treponemataceae > Treponema_D. The sequence continues at coordinate 11,819 of JAIKYB010000211.1, read as the reverse complement.
CTGAATATGCTGATGTAGCAGCAGCAAAGGCAGCTATCTTAAAGGACCACACAATGTATGGCGCCCTTATCCTTAAGGCCGGCGACGCAGATGGTTTTGTTTCTGGTGCCTGCCATTCAACAGCAAATACTCTTCGCCCAGGTCTTCAGGTTATTAAAACAGCTCCTGGCTTTAAGACAGTTTCAAGCTGCTTTATTATGGTTGCCCCAGAGGGTGGAAATCCTTATGTTCCAGAGGGAGTTGCAGTATTTGGTGACTGTGCTATTAATATTGAACCAAGTGCAGAAGAGCTTGCAGACATTGCAGTAGCTTCTGCAGATACAGCAAAGAAGATTGCTGGTATTGAACCACGTGTTGCAATGCTTTCCTTCTCTACTAAGGGATCTGGAAACGACGCTAAATTCTACGACACTGTTTCTAAGGTTCAGAAGGCTACTGAACTTGCGAAGGCAGCTGCTCCTTCACTTGCACTTGACGGTGAATTCCAGTTTGATGCTGCTGTTGCTCCTGAGGTAGGAGAACTTAAGGCTCCAGGCAGCAAGGTTGCAGGACATGCAAATACCTTTATCTTCCCTAACATCAATGCCGGTAACATCGGCTATAAAATCTGTCAGAGAATGGGTGGCTGGATGGCTATTGGTCCTGTTTGTCAGGGCTTTGCAAAGCCTCTCAATGACTTGAGCCGCGGTTGTTCTGTAGAGGATGTAATCGCTACAGTGGCAGTTACAGCATTACAGGCCTAGTGCGAGTTTGCGAAGCAAACTCGGTAAGCACGCGCAAGCGTGCGACCAACAGTAGCTGTAACAGCTTTACAGGCATAAATAAAAAAAACTTTAAGTTTACTAAAGTTTTTTATTGACACTGTAGTTATTCATGGCATATACTATTTATTATAAATAGGAATATGCCATGATTTTTTCTGAGGCTATAGATAAAATATTGCCGGCATTTGAGCAATATTACACAATTAAAAAAGACAATAATGACTTGACCTTCTGCGCTCAAGCAGAATTCCGATCTCATAACGAACAATACCTTCTTGTCCGCTCTGCACATATCGCAGATGAAGATTCAAATGAATTCGTTTACTTTGCAGAGGAAAAAGAACTCACAGAAGAAAAGCTTCTTTCTTTAGTGGATGCCGCCTGGGAAAAAGGCCTTGCAAAAGTAAAACCCTATTATGGTCACAAGAATTCTGATATTTCTGTAATTATTTTTACAGAAAATACAGATTCTGCCCTTAAAAAAATAATCAAGAAAACAAAACGCTATAAATCATTTAAATTCAGTTTACATGGCTGGAGCCGTCTTAAATTAGTAGTTGCAGAGCTTCCTGCAAAGAACTACTACTGTAATTACCATGGCGCAGACCTTTGTAAACTGATTAAATTGAATTTCAAGAACGCCTAAATAATAAATAGGTGTTCAGAAATAAAAAAAGTGCTTACGAGGAGGTAAGTGAAAATGACAGCATTATTTATTATACTTGCTGCAATCGTTTTGCTTCTGATCGGCTACATTTTTTATGGAGCCTGGCTTGCAAAACAGTGGGGTATTGACCCAAAACGCAAAACTCCTGCTTATGAAAAACAGGATGGGGTAGATTATGTACCGGCTAAACCGGCAGTATTGATGGGACACCACTTTTCATCAATTGCAGGTGCAGGTCCTATCAACGGTCCTATTCAGGCTGCTGTATTTGGATGGGTTCCTGTTTTCCTTTGGTGTGTCATTGGAGGTATCTTCTTTGGCGGACTTCAGGATTTTGGTTCTCTTTTTGCATCTATCCGTCATGATGGTAAATCTGTTGGTGAAATCATCAAAGATTCAATGGGTTCTAGATCAAAGAAACTTTTTATTATTTTTGCACTTCTAGTTCTTATTCTCGTAATTGCATCATTTGTAAATGTTGTTGCAAGCACCTTCCTCACAGCAGGCGATGCTGAAAAGACTTTCGGTTTTGTTACAAACCCAACAGGAAATCAGACAACAGCAATTATTTCCTTACTCTTTATTGTACTTGCAGTTGTATATGGTATTCTTACAAACAGATGTGGAATGAAAATTCTTCCAGCAACAATCATTGGTATTGTTGGAATCGTTGGAATTGTAATTCTTGGCTTAAACGTAGGCTTTGCAATGACAAGAAATGCATGGATTGTATTCATCGGTCTTTATATTGCAGTTGCGTCACTTATTCCGGTTTGGATTATGCTCCAGCCTCGTGATTATCTTTCATCATTCCTTTTGTACGCAATGATTATACTTGCTCTTGTAGGTATTCTTTTCTCTGCCTTTACAGGTTCTGCTAGAGATGTTGCTTTTGAACTTCCAGCATTTACAGGCTGGAGCCAGAAAATTGGACCTATGTTCCCTACTCTCTTTATTACAATTGCCTGTGGTGCCTGCTCTGGATTCCACTCCCTTATTGCAACAGGAACTTCTTCAAAGCAGTTGGACAATGAATCTCATGCAAAGGCAATTGGTTATGGTTCAATGCTGATTGAATCTGCACTTGGTATTATTTCTTTAATTGCTGTTGGTGTTGTTTCAAGTCAGTTCCTTTCTCAGGACGAAGCTGGACGCTGGGTATTCGCTGGTTCTCCACCTAACGCATTTGGTACAGGTATTGCAACTATGTTTAGTGCTCCTGGAAGCACAGTATTTAATACTGTAAAAGCTTTGCTTACACTTGCTGTTTCTGTATTTGCTCTTACATCTTTGGATACTGCAACACGTTTGAGCCGCTTTATGTTCTCTGAACTCTTCCTTAAAGACGGAGAAGAAAGCTGGAAGGATGCAAGTGGAATTAGAAAGCTTCTTGCAAATCCTCTTTTCGGAACCTGTCTTATGGTTGTAATTGGCTGTATTCTTGGAGGACTTAGTCTTTCTCAGATTTGGGGACTCTTTGGAGCCGCAAATCAGCTGCTTGCAGGTATTGCTTTGATGGCAGTTGCTGCCTGGCTTGGAGAAGTTGGAAAGAATAATAAGATGTTCTTTATTCCAATGGTATTTATGCTTGCCGCAACACTTACAAGCCTTATAATTACAATTATAAATAAGTTTAAGGCTATGGCTGCTGGTGCTGCAGGAGCTTTTGCATGGGGTAACTGGTTCCAGGTATGCTTTGCAAGTGCAATGGCAATTCTTGCTATAATTCTTGTTATTGAAGGTGCAAAAACCTTTGCTAAACAGGCCAAAAAATAATAAGTGATATAGACTAAATATAGAAAGGCGGGGCTAAAACCTCGCCTTTTTTTATTTTCGTTTTAATATAATTACAGAAACGTCATCTGTGCGAGGCACGCTGTAAACATGAGCGTTGAAGGCAAACATAAGAGCTGAAATCATTTCGGAAGCTGACATGGCATGAATTTCATTTAGAACTGTCATAACCCGGTCAATTCCAAACTCTTCATGATTTTCATTCATCATTTCAATAAGTCCGTCAGTATAAAGCAGAAGAACATCGCCACTATTCATAGTAAATTCTATTTCTGAATATCTTGCTTCAAAATCCTTAATACCTACAGCACCAAAGCTTGGCTTGTCAACATCAGGAAGAATCTCTTCTACTGTATCCAAAGAAGAAACGTACAACAAAGGATTTGGGTGCCCTGCATTTGAAAGAACTATTGTACAAGAGCCGTCCTCATTTTCCTTTGTAGAAAGAAGAATTCCTGTAAGATAATTATCAATTCCACCTTTAGCGGTAATAAATCTGTCATTTATAATAGAAAGAGTTTCTGCCATTCCCTTTCCGTTAGCAAGAGATTCCTTGTAAGCCTGCTGGATTATATTTTCTGCCAGCATAGTAACAAGACTGGCCGCAACACCATGCCCTGATGCATCGAACAAGGAAACTCCATTAAGATTTTCAGCTTCGAAGTAATAATTAAAAAAATCTCCGGAAACTATTGATAAGGGTTCATAACGAACAGCAGTTTCCCAATGGGTAAGAGGATGATTTGGAGCATGGAAGAATTTCTTTTGAACTAAAGCAGCCATGTTCATATCTTCCTGTGCAAGCTCCTGTTCTCTTTCCAGTTTTTCATTTGCGGCAGTAAGCTTGCGGGTCTGAATTTCAACCTCATCTTCCAGACTGCGATTCAGGTATTCCATCCTGTTATTCATTATTTTATACTGCATTGTAAAATTAGAGAAAATGGCAACAATAGTTATAACATAGGAAGGAAGAGCCAGGAAGGGGATTAATATATTATTGAATACAAGTTTTATTATTCCATCTGCAGTTAAAGCCAGAATAAAAGGTCCAAAAGCCATAAGAAGGAAACGGGCATTTTTTCTTCTTTCTTCAAATTTTGAAAAGGCCTGATAAAAAGTCATACCAAAGGCAATTATTACATCAATTCCTGTAACAGCAAGAAGGAATGGACAAATCTTCATGAGAGTTACATAATCCTTTGCCAGAATTACAGCAATAGAAGAGCCTGTATAGCAAATTACCCTCATAATCACATCAATCTTTCTATGAGGAATTCCCAGGAATGCAAAAATAAATAAAACACAAAGGATTTCCATCATAAAGAAGGTAAGGCACCTTGCAATCTTTAAATATGTAAAAAATGGAAGTCCCCCATGGAAACCAACAAATGGCAAATCTCCGGCAAAGAAATTCGAAAAGAATACTAGAGAAACAATACCAATCAAAGAAAAATATAGATAATGCTTGTATTTTTTATTTGAACGGTAGAGTAAAAGGAATACGATAAATACACCAATCATAATTCCTTCAAAGAAAATATAAACTCGGCTTAACCAGAAGCTATAATAATCAGAAGTGGCCCAACAGTCCTCTCTTTCGCCAACAAAAACATTTTGAGAAATTGTTGCATTACCCAGCAGGAAGACCTTTATATGAATAATATTGTCGCCTTCCTGATTTAAGAAACGTTCAGGAAAATCAAAAAGCTGAGCTGTGTAACCGGCTTCCTGCAAAGGTTCATCCATAAAACCATAATCATCAATAAATTCACCATTAAGATATAATTCAGAAGCAAAGTGAAGATAAGGAATAACCATGGAAAGGTCACGCCCTTTCAAATTTTCAGGAATCTTGAAGGTAGTTCGCAACCAAATAAATTCACCAGTACTGCCGATTGATTTTGAAAGATTTCTATAACCAGATAATTTTAAGCTTGTATAGGCTCTTGAATCTGCATCTTCAATAGGACATTCACGGTCACAAAGGGAAAAGGAAAAAGTACCGTCAAGATAAAGGCGTGGAGTTGCTTCCCTTTTGCAGGAAATAAAAAGTAGAGAAAAAAGTAGTAACAAAAAGGCTGATTTTAACAATCTCCGCATATCTTTTTAATTATAAAGTATCTTTATATTTTTTCAAGAGAGATTTCTCACTTTATTAATTATATGACTAACATAATATATAACATCCATTTATTTGTAAATGTGCTATAATACGAAACACGATGGTTATAGGAGCAGAAAATTGTCACTAAAAAAACTGATTGTAATAACAATTATGGGAATTCTAGTTACAGGATGTAAAAGTATGAATAATGCAATCATAGAAGAGGAAGAAGATTTGGGAATCGGCCTTTCCGGAGGGGAAGAAAGCCTTCAATTTAATGGAAGAAGCTATAAGAGAACTTTTTATGATGATTTTACAGGTGATGACCTGGACCAGGCCCGCTGGGAAAGGTGCCCTGAATGGCAAAGACAGGATACTGGCGGTTATTGGTCTAATGAAAGCACTTATTTGAAGGATGATTCTTTAATTATTGAAGCAAAAAGAAAGGATGGCACTCTTTATAGCGGGGGCATTCGAAGTAAGGGAAAATTTGAACAGACAAGAGGCCTCTACAAGATTCGTTTTAAGGTAGAAAAAGCTTCCGGTTTATGGTACGCCTTCTGGCTTATGACTGACAAGGTTAACAATCTGTCAGGTGGCGCAAAGAATGGTGGAGAAATTGATATTTTTGAAGTTCTCCCTAATGATAAATGGCAGGAAGAAGGTAAGAAAACCTATTTGAATTCAGCGGTTCACTGGGATGGCTACAATACACATCACAAAAGTCATGCAAGCATGTATTTTATTGATGACAGCTTTTATGACAAATGGCATGAAGTTGCTTTTGAATGGACTGAAGATTATTACAAGGCCTATCTGGATGACAGCACAGAGCCCTTCTGGGATTCTACGATTGATGGAGCAGAAGCATGGGGAGGAATTGTGCAGACCAGAAACTATATAAAAATTACCTCTGAATTTGGTACTTGGGGTGGCCCTGTTGATGACGATGCCCTTCCTGCAAAAATGTATGTAGACTGGGTAAAGGTTTATAAGGCTGAATAATGCTTATTGATTTTCATACCCATCTGGATGCCTATAAAAAAGAAGAGCTTTCAGCCCAACTAGCTTCCTTTAAGGGGCTTTTAATTTCCGCCTCTATGAATGAACAAAGCTATCTGCAAAATTGTCGGATAGCAGCTGAACTTGGAAGCAAGGGAGCAAGGATAATCCCAACCTTTGGAATCCATCCAAACTGTGCAGAAGAAGGTGCAGAGCTTTTGGAGGATAAGGAAAGTGTTAAAAGATTTGAAAGCTATCTGCAAGACTGTCCTTTGATTGGGGAAATTGGTATGGATTTTTGCTGGTCCAAGGCTAGCCGGAAAAGTCAGGAAAAGGTTTTCCGCTGGTTTTTAGACTACAGCCAAAAAAGCGGAAAATACTGCGTAATTCATACAAAGGATGCAGAAAAAGAAATTGCAGATATTTTAGAAGACTATCCTGCAGCGAGGCCTGTAATTCACTGGTATGATGGTCCAGAGGATATCTTTAGGGGCTTTATAAAAAAGGGCTATCCGCAAACCTTTGGAGTTGAAAGCATACGCTCTGAGCATATACAGAAATTACTTAGACTTACCCCACCCCAACTCCTTCTGGCTGAAACTGATAATCCGGAATCTGAAATCTGGCTGGGAGGAAAACGTAAGGACCTGGGCCTGATAGAAAAAGTTTATCAGGACTTGGCAGGCCTTCTTGGAATCAGTCAGGTAAAACTTGAAAATCAAATAGAAGAAAATGTTAAAAAAATATGCGCCCCCCTGCTGGAAGGCGCATAAGCTTATTTCATTCCCTGGCGGAAAAGCTCGTAAAGGTCACGATCAAAGGTAATTCCGTTACGAACTTCCCAGTTTGTTCCCTTTCGGCGATGCTCTGCCACACCAAAAGGTCCTCTAAAGTTCCAAAGAGCATAGCCAAAACCAAGCTCATTACAAACTCCAAAGAAATCTTCATACCAGGCTAGAGCTGTTTTGTTATCAACCTTGTTGTAGCAGCCACATTCACCAATATGAACACGGCAGCCCTTATCTGCAAGCTCCTTCCATGGCTTATAAAACTCTTTAAGAGCCTGGCGGTTCCACTTTACACCATCAACCTTCATACCAGGCCATTGAGGATAATCCCAGGTACAGGATCCCTGTTTTTCCATCCATTCAGCCTGATAATGAGTAAGGCGCATTGGAGTATATCCGCGTCCACTAAGAACTACATCAAGATCTGCAAGCTCTGGGCAGGCAAGATGTCCACCACCCAGACCATCACAAACAATCGTTCTCTCTGGAGAAATCTTTCGGATTTCTGCACAAACCCGACTCATAATTGCTTTGTGATTTTCGCGTGTGAGCCCATACTGACCTTCGTTTGGAGGTTCGTTTAAAAGGTCAAAGCTCAACTGACCCGAACTATAATCCTTATATCGCTCTGCAAAAAGTTTCCATAAGTTTACAAATGCATCCTGGGCAATTTTATCTGTCCAAAGATTATCCTTTTCAAGCTCATTTCCGTTGATGCAATAACCCGGAGCCCGGTGTACATTTAAGGAACAATGTAGACCGCGGGAAACAATTGCATAAACACAACGGTCCAGCACCTTGAGCATATCTTCATCATATTCATCATACTTAAAATCATGAATGAAGAAACGATAATCACAAGGAAGTCTTACAAAATTACAACCCATATCAGCTATAAAATCCAGATCAAATTCATCAATATGAACCATTCCTGGATTTACGATAGTATCTTTCCAGCCTATAGAAAAAAGTGGAAGAATATTAAATCCATACCAAGTCTTCATAAATGCTCCTTATTTTTACCTTGTTTAAGCGAAGACTTCACGAACCTTTTTCAGTTCGTCTATAATCTTAATTTTCTGAGGACAATGCCCTTCACAATGACCACAGCCAATACAATCTGCCGGAGAACCACCCTTCTTTGCAGCTTCACCGTAATTCCATTTTAAACCGTTAGTCAAAGTATATTTATTCTGGTCATTATAAAGCTGGAAGAAACGAGGAATATCAATCTTCATAGGACATCCGCCGGTAGTTTCATCTGTACAATAATGACAGCCTGTACAAGGAACAAGAATAGAAGATTTTATGATTTGTCCGGCCTTTTCAACAACTTCCTTTTCATCAGCTGCAAGTGGCTTAAAATCCTTCATATAGCTCATGTTATCTTCAAGCTGTTCCATATTGCTCATTCCACTAAGAACTACAATTACATTGTCCAGAGAAGCGGCATAACGGATTCCCCAGGAAGCGATACTTAAATCTGGCTGACGAGCCTTTAAAACTTCTGCTGCAGCAGGTGTTACATTTGCAAGGTTTCCGCCCTTAAGAGGTTCCATTACAGAAATCCATTTATTGTATTTACCGGCAGCAATTTCATAACAACGGCGGCCGGCAACATCATTACTTTCCCAGTCTATATAATTGATTTGAAGCTGAATGAGTTCAACCTCCTGGTGATGACGCTCCAGAGCCCATTCCAAAACTTCAGGACTGTCATGGAAAGAAAATCCCGGATGTTTAATTTTTCCTTCTGCCTTCATCTTCTGCATAAATTCAAAGCCGCCAAGCTTTTCAGCCTTTTCAAAAAGTCCCTTATTCATTGCATGCAGAAAGTAATAATCAAAGTATTCAACGCCACATTTTTTTAACTGCTCATTGAAGATTTTTTCAAAATCAGCAGTTTCGTTTACATTCCAGAGAGGCATTTTTGTTGTTACCTGGAATTTTTCACGAGGATAACGTTTTGCAACAAGTTCTCCAAAAACGGTCTCACTCATTCCTCCGTGATAAACCCAGGCAGTGTCAAAATAAGAAAAACCATTTGCAATATAGGCATCCACCATATCACGAGTTTTCTCTAAATCAATATTATTCCAGGTTTTATCATCCGAATAAGGAAGTCTCATTAATCCAAATCCAAGTTTATTCATACGCTTTGCTCCTATAAAAAAATACACCAGTTACAATTTATAATCCTTTTATATTATAGGTGATAATGCTTGAATTTTAATTGTAAAAAATAAGATGTAAATTGTAAGAAAAATGTAAAAGAATGATGATTTTTGGAGAGGGATTTGCTTCTGGAAAAAGAATAAATCTTTTCCCAGAAGTTTAATTATTACAAAAGGCCTTCAATAATTGCTTTAGCCTGCTTCATGTCAAAGCCTTCAATTTCTTTGAGTTTTGGCATGATATTTTTAAGATTACGGTCTGCTTCTGCAAGAGAATCTATTACCTTTTTGGCAGCAGCCTTCATTTCTTCTGCAGAAAGCATTTTTGGCAAAAACTCTTCAAGGATTTTCAATTCTGCTTCAAGTTCTTCTGTTGAAGCTGAACCTTTTTTATATTCTTCAATAGTATTTTTTGTTTCCTGATACATTTTAAGGGCAGCCTTTTTAAAATCTGCCTCTGTTTCAGGTCTTCTTTCTTCTATAGTTACAGACTTTACTGCATCTGCAAGCATAAGCAAAACGTTTGAACGAACAGGATCATCCTTACGAACCTTTAATCGTTCCATTGTAAATGATTTAATTGTATATTCCATTTTTTTACCTCGATAAAAAAGTTTTAACACTTTTGGAAATTTGCTTCAATCCACCTGGCAAGACCATCCTTTTCATTAGACAGGCAGATTTCATCGGCAACAGCTCTAACTTCAGGAATTGCATTTTCCATGGCAATCCCCTTTCCACAAAGCTGCAGCATTCCTATATCATTAAAATCATCACCAAAGGCGACAATCTTTTCTGGAGAAAGCTTTAGATAATCACAAAGGGCTTTTATAGCACGTTCTTTTGTAGCTGATTTTTTACTGAGTTTATACCAGGGGATATCAGAAAAAGGAAGAAAATCGATCTCATTAATATCAAGGCTTCCTGCAACTTTTTTGATTTTTTCAAGCTCCAGGCTTTGTACGCAAAGCTTCATGGCTGGTTCGCGAAAATCAGAAAAATCATTAAAAGACCAGTATTTATCTCCAAGCTCTTCTTTTGAATTTGAATAAAGGCCATATTCGTTATCCAGAGAAATGATTGCATCCGGGCCGAAAACTTCAAAGCAGGCTGAAATTAAAGTGCGGGCTTCTTCTACACTAAATTCTGCATTATAGATTTTCTTACCTTGCACAAAAGCCATTCCACCACCATTAGTTATGAGTATATCGGGATTAATTCCTTCCAGAAACTTTTCTGCATTAGAAAGGGCACGGGAAGTGGAAATGCCAAAAAGAAGTCCATTTTTCTGGGCAGCAGCAATTACATTTTTAGAATAATCTGAAATAGATTTGTCATTATGAAAGAGGGTTCCATCCAAATCAGAAAGAATTAGCGATATTTGTCGGGAAGATTGTTTATTTTCCATAGGCTAAAGGGTCTCCAAAAAGGCAGTACAACCTTCCAGAACATCCTCGTAGGTCTGATCAAAGTTTCCAGTATACCAGGGGTCTGCAATATCTCGGTCTTTTCCTGCAAAAGAAAGAAGGTGAACTATTTTATGCTGGGGATCCGGCCCCCAAACCCGGTTCATATAATAAAGGTTTTCGTCATCCATAGCGACAAGATAATCATATTTTTCGTAATCTGCAGGTCTTATCTGGCGGGCAGCACGGCGACTAAAAGGAATATTCATTTCCCTTAACTTTTGACGGGTTCCATAGTGAATATCATTTCCAATTTCTTCCCGACTGGTTGCGGCTGACTCAATTAAAAAGTCGGACTGACGACCGGCTCTGCGAACAAGCTCCTTCATTACAAATTCTGCCATGGGTGAACGACAGATATTTCCGTGGCATACAAAAAGTATCTTTATCATCATTAATCCTAAAATAACATACGGGTTGCTTTTTTATATTCTTCAAAACCAGGCTTTCTTGACTGGCGTTTATCTGCCATAGGAATGCTGACAAAGAGGAACATTAAAGTATTTACAAGGGCTCCTGCCAGCAGCCAGTAGCTTCCTCCAAGAGCAATTACACTTGCAAGACCAATTCCCCACCACATAAGAATTTCACAGGCATAATTTGGATGGCGGGAATGCTTCCAAAGGCCGCTTCTGATAAAGCTGCCAGAGCCCTGACCACCTGATCTCTGGGCTCGGAAGCGGTGCATCTGAATATCGGCAATTCCCTGAAAAATTGCAGAGCCAAAGCTGAGCAAAATAAAAATAAGGCAAAGAGGCTTAAAAGCAGCTCCTTCTACAATTGTGGTAACGGCTGGCAAAATACAAAGGTAAACTACCAGAGTTGGAAAGATATGAATTCCCAGCAAATTAATAAGAGGATAGGCAAAGCCTGTTTTTTCACGCAGCATCAGATAACGCCAATCCTGATATTCAAAACTTCTGAAATTGTAAGCCCAGTTTGCAGTGAGGCGGAGTGCCCAGAAAAGAACTGCGGCAAAAAGAAGCCAGGTCATAAGACCTGTATTTTCTACTCTTGAAATTAAGAAAGCCAAAATGACTGGTGGTTGAACACTCCAGTA
>JAIKYB010000208.1 GCA_024683675.1 Treponema sp. | reverse complement strand
TGTCCTGTAACAGAAGCTGGCGCCGAAAGTAGAACTGTATATCTTCCACCTCTTCCTGCAGGAAAAGAATGGCAGGCTTTGGCCTTGTCTAAAGAGGCTGCTCTTGGCTTTAGCGGACAAAAATATAAGGGCGGCCAGACTATAACAGCCGCCGCCCCATTAGCTTTAATGCCAGTATTTAGAATTGTCTGATTAGATTATTCAGCTGCTTCTAATACTCCATAGAAAGCTGGTTTAACAAAGAAATCACGTGTTTCAAACAGCAGAGGATACTGGGTTGTTCCCTTGTATTCCTGCTGGCTGTTTAACCAGGTGTTTTCATCATTAAGTCCCCAGATAGTTACACCTTCAATACCCTTGTGGTCTGCAGTCTTTCTGTTTTTAATAAACATTTCAAAGAATTCTGCATATTTTGCCTTTAATCTGATTGAACTGTAAGCATCCTGTGCATTTGCAATATCAAGCTCTGTAATCTGAACGTTTAAGCCTTTGTCAATAAAGGCCTGAACTGCACTTTCAAAGCTGTTTGGACCTGTTACAGCAGTCTTCATTCTTACGTGAGACTGCATACCCATAGCGTCAATTCTTGCTTCAGGATTTGCCTGAATTGCGTCAATAATCTTAAGAATACCCTTGAGCTTATGAGGAGAAGAGCAGCCATAGTCATTATAAACAAGCTCTACATCCTTTGGTGCATACTTGTTAGCATAACGGAAGGCATTTACGATATATGAATCATCTTCATAAACCTTCATCCATTCACTCTTTTCTTCACCACGAAGCCAGTTAGTGTCATTTGCTGTATCTGAACAAACTTCATTTACAACATCCCAGCTGGTAATAATGTGCTCACCGTTATTGTTTTTCTTTTCCCATTCGGCAACATGGTCCATAATTGTTTTGATGTACCATTCCATGCGGGCGTTCATTTCGTCAGTATCAACATAATAATCACCCTCGCCATAGTCTTCTACAAAGAACCACCATGGAGTCTGAGAATGCCATACAAGAACGTGGCCGCGCATCTTAAGTCCTAAATCCTTGCAGAGTTTAAGACAGGCATCTGCACGGTTAAAGCCAGGAAGCCAGTAAGGCACCTTGTAGGTTTTTCCATTTTCACCAGTAAAGTCTTCAAACTTTGTTGGCTGAGTCCAGTTAAACATAAAGTCAGGCTTAAATTCATTACCCATTGTTATAGAATCGGCATGAACCTTAAGTCCTTCCTGTACCTTCAGACTGTCTAAATCTTCTTTAGAAATTGCGAGTCCAAAGTAGTCAAAATAATCTTTATAAGCTTCCTTCAAAGAAGGAACTTCCAGCCAGGTTTTTCTTACAACTTCCTGAGAACCAATTCCTTCGCCAGAAAGTTTAAGGCGGAAGTTTTTAAGATAAACAGTAATGTTTTCCTTAGCGAGTCCAGCGCCAGAAAGATAGAACTGTCTGTTTTCTCCCAGGTGAATAATTGCTCTTCCTGAAACCTTTGTCCATTCATCAGATTTCAGATATTCACGGTAAAGCTGAGGGAAGTTTTCATCAATTTCGTTTACCATCCAGGTAATTTCATTTTCTTTACCTGTGCTGTCTACAACTTTCATGTCGCAGCTTAGTTCCATAAGAAGGTCTTTGTCCTTGTAATCTGCGAGACTGATGCTGATTGGGTTTGTTTTTGTTGTAGTTCCCAACTTTACGATTGTAACATCATCAAAACCGTCATACTTTTTCCCGTATTGTACGGCTTTGCCATCTTCATCTACTCTTGTGATAGAAATACTTCCATCTTCATTTTCGATGACTTTTGTTCCTGCTGATTTTCCACTACATCCTATCATTGTGAGTGCAAAAAGCGCAGCAGTTGCGAATAATAGTTTTTTCATATATTTCCTCATATTCTAGTATACAACTAAATGGTTATTTTACAAGTATAAGAATTCTCTTAGGGATTTTATTGTAACTTGTTATTTTTGCAGGGCCTTTTCTTTGTAGTTTCCTGCGGGGCAATTACCCGTGGAAAGTGAGGACATATTATGAAAAAAATATTAATGATGGTATCGGTTATTGGCTGTGTATCTTTACTTTTGATTGCACAGAAATCTGGCGCTTTTTCTTTTGGAGGTCCTGGCGGACCAGGTGGCCCTGGCGGAGAGCCACCTGAAGGCTTTGGAAGTGTTCCAAATGAAGAAAAACCGGAGCTTACTGCTAATAAAATAATTACTGAGGATGAGGAAGCCAAAGGCCTTGCTCTTTCTACATCTACTGCTGATGAAAGCGTATTACTTGTTACAAATGGTGCTCAGGCAAAGCTTTCTGATTCCAGCTTTACAAAAGCAGGCGGCGATACTTCTAACGGCGGACAGAGCAATTTTTATGGCTTAAATGCAGCTGTCCTTGTTACAGAAGGAAAACTGACTCTTTCTAATGTTGAAGTTTCTTCAAATGCAGACGGTGCAAATGCCGTTTTCGCAAGCGGAGAAAATAGCCGCATAGAAATAGACGGAATTAAGATTCAGACAAAGCAGAATTCTTCACGAGGTCTTGATGCAACCTATGGTGGAACAATTGTTGCAAAGAATGTCGATGTTACAACTCAGGGGGCCCACTGTGCCGCTTTTGCCACAGACCGTGGTGAAGGTAATGTAAGTGTTTATGGCGGAAAAGCTGAAACTAACGGAGAAGGCTCTCCTGTAATTTATTCCACAGGAAACATTAAGGTAGAAGAGCTTGAAGGAAAGTCAAATGGTTCAGAAATAGCTGTAATCGAAGGAAAGAACAGCATTTCAATCAGTAAGAGCCAGCTTGTTGGCGGCAGCAAAGGTGGACATGGAAATACCAGCTGCGGTGTAATGCTTTATCAAAGTATGAGTGGAGATGCAGGTCAGGGAACTTCAGTTTTCACTTCTTCAGATTCTACTCTTACAAGTACAGCAAAGGGCGCTTTCTTCTATATAACAAACACTTCTGCAAAAATTAACCTTTCAAATACAAAGCTGGAAAATCAGAGTGGAAAATTGCTTCAGGTTTCTCAGAATAATTCTGAAAGAGGCTGGGGACGCAAGGGTGCTAATGGTGGCAAGCTGGAATTTACAGCAGAAAATCAGCTGCTTGAAGGTTCTATTACAGTAGATGAAATTTCTTCTGCTTCATTACACTTTAATTCCGGAGTTAATTTTACAGGTTCTATCAATGCAGAAGAAGCCGGAAAGGTTGATTTGTATCTTTCAAAGGATGCTTCTATCACACTTACAGCTGATGCTTATGTAAATATCCTTTCTTTGGAAAATAAAAAGGGAGGAAATATTACTTCAAATGGTCACACAATTTACTACAACAAGAATGCAAAGGAAAACAAGTGGCTCAAGGGAAAGACAATCAAGCTTAAGGATGGCGGTAAATTGGTAGGAGTTGAAATGGAATTTAAGGAGTCTGCAAGCTTTGCCGGTGACTTTGATTCTCGCGAAAGACCTCCTGCTCCTCCAGATGGAAATCCTCCTTCAAAAATGTAATCAAAAATGTGATAATGTACAAAACCCTTGAAATAAACTATACTTATAAGACTACAACAAATATTTTTTAAGGGTTTTTGTAATGGGAATAACTTTAAAAGAAAAATACGGCAGCCTTTTTGCAGATATGGTAAAAATATCTAAGGCTGCTGCAAAAATTGATGAGACAAAGGTTTATGAAGAAGCAAATCTTGAATCACGCAAGTATATGTACAAGGTTCTTGATGAAAACTTCAAAAGTGATTCAGGTCTCAATAATATAGAAAACTTTAAGGCTTTCTATGATTCTGTAGTAAAAGAAGGAAAGAATGGCCTTATCCTTATGGAGCACTATTCAAACCTTGACCTTCCAGCAATTCTTTATCTTTTGGAAAAGCAGGGCGAAGACTGGGCAAAGGATTTTTCTTCCCGTATAGTTGCCGTTGCCGGAATGAAGCTGAATGAAGCAAGTGCTGGTGTTCGTGCCTTTACAGAAGGCTTTACTCGTGTAGTAATCTACCCAACACGTTCCTTAAATGCTGTTGAAGACAAATCTATTTCTGAAGAAGAAAAGCTTGCAGAAGAGCAGAAGGCTCGTAAAATAAACTTTGCCGCTATGCGTGCTATGGACAGCTGTAAAAAACGAGGACAGATTATTCTTGTATTCCCAAGTGGAACCCGCTATCGTCCTGGAAAAGCAGAAACAAAAAAGGGACTTCGCGAAATAGACAGTTACCTTCGTCTTTTTGATAACATGATTCTGGTTTCAATTAATGGAAACGCACTTAGAATTAATCCTGACAATACAGAAGATATGCTTGCTGATATTCTTGAGCCTGATACAGTAACACTTACTGCAAGCCCAGTTATGAACTGTAAGGAATTCCGTAACGAAGTTCTTGCAAAGCTTCCTGCTGATGAGCCTGATCCTAAGCAGAAGACAATTGACCGTGTAATGGAAATTTTGGAAGAGCAGCATAATGCTGTAGAAAAAACAAGAGGATAAATATGAAGATTTTGAACGTAAAAGACGAGCTTTCGCGAACAAGCTATCCTGGTCGCGGAATTATTGCCGGAAAATCAGAAGACGGAAAATATGCTGTTTCTGCTTACTGGACAATGGGCCGCAGTGCAGGCAGCCGCAACCGCATTTTTGTAACAGAAAATGAAGATGGCAGCGAAGTAATCCGCACAAAGGCTTTTGATGAATCTCTGATTGCCGGAGACCCAAGTCTTATCATTTACGCTGCAGTTCGTCAGCTTGATAAAAAGACAATCGTAACAAATGGTGACCAGACTGACACAATTTTCGAAGGACTTAAAAATGGACTTACCTTTGAACAGTCACTGCTCAGCCGTAAGTACGAGCATGATGCTCCAAACTACACACCACGTATTTCTTCTCTTTTGGATATTGAAGGCGGAAACTACAAGTATGCCCTTTCTATCTTAAAAAGTGACTGTGGTAATGGAGATAACACTCTTCGCTTTACTTACACTTATGACAATCCACAGAATGGACAGGGCCATTACATTCACACTTATATGGAAGACGGAAATCCTCTTCCAAGCTTTGAAGGTGAACCTGTAAAGCTTGCCCTTCATGGAGATATAGACAGCTTCGCAAATGAAATCTGGAGCTCTCTGAACACAGACAATAAGGTTTCGCTTTTTGTTCGTTACATAGAAATTGCAACGGGCAAATATGAAACTCGCATAATTAATAAAAATAAATAAAGCAGAGCGGAGGTAATATGAAATTAAAGTTTTCACATAGCTTTCTTTTCACTCTTGCCTCCGCTTTAATTTTTTCTTTACTGTCTTGTGCCAGCTTTAAAAACAAAGAATGGGACGGCACACAGATAATCAATCCTCAGTACAGTGATTTTACTCTTGCTCTTGATGAATACCTTCAGGGACTTAAATACCAGGGGGCAGTTCTTGTTGGAAAGGGGCATGATATAATTTTTGCAAAGGGCTTTGGCCGCTGCGACCCAAATGATGAAAAATCCAGGGTAATTTTCCTTAATGCAACCTTTGAAACAGGCTCAATTTCCAAGCAGATGACCGCTGCCGCCATAATGCAGCTGGCCCAAAAGAAAAAGCTTTCAGTTCAGGATAAGCTTTCAAAGTATTTTCCGGACTATGAACATGGAGATGAAATTACAATAGAAATGCTTTTGAATATGCGCTCTGGACTTACAGACCACATAAATGAAGCAGACGAGTTCTTTCCTATTAACATATATCGTCTTATAGAAAAAAATCAGCTGGCTTGTAAGCCTGTGGACAAGGATCTGGTTCTTACCTATTTTTACGATGCACCACTTTTGGCAAAGCCAAACAGTACCTATTTTTACTGCAATACAAATTATTTCCTGCTTGCAAAGATTATTGAACAGGTAAGTGGCATGTCATATCAGGACTACATCAAAAAGAATATTTTCAAAAAGGCTGGTATGACTCATTCAAATCTTTCTTTTCAGGGCACCGATACAAAAAGTTACGACCGTTATGGCCGCTATTACAGTATTCCGGAAAGTCTGGCTGTTGGTTGCGGTGATGTTAATTCCTGTGTTACTGATTTGTTTAAGTGGAATGTTCTTTTGGCCGAAGGAAAAATTGTGAATCGCAAATCTCTTCGTCAGATGATTGATACAGAATCCTATGGTTATGGAGTTTATGTAAAAAATAAGGCAATGTTCCATTCGGGCACAACCAACGTTTTTAACTCCTATAATTATTATGATTTTGACAATGAGCTTTCTATAATAGTTTTAGCCAACCGACCAATATATGTAAATAATGCCACCTTCATAGCAGAGAATATAAAAACCTTATATAAAAATTTTGATAAATGATGTCTAATAATCAAAGTGGTAAACAATTTTAATTTTTTAAACCTGCCTTATAATGTTAACCTATAAAAGTATATTAGCGGTAAAATCGCTTTTTGCGATTCGTCAATATGTTGTATAGGAAAAAAAATGGAAAAGTTGTCTAAAAAACCTTTCGATGCTCTGGGGCTGGTAAAAACTTGTCTTTCCTGGACATCTAAAATCTCCGTGCTTTTGCTCTTCTTATTCATGTTTATAGGTAGAATGAATCCAGCTAGAATTTCTGGCTTGATGAATGGAAGCACTTCTTTGGTTAAATCTGCTTTTTATTTCCGTGGTTATGTTCAGCCCCTTCTTGATGCTGAAAAAAATGGAAGTAATGATAAGGCTGCAGACTTAGAAGAAAATACAGAATCTGATTCTTATGATGATTTCTATTCTAATTTTGCTGCTATGGTAGAGTCTGCTGCTGCTAATGATTCTTCAGAAATGACTTTTGATGATTCTGAGGAAGATACAAAGGCAAAGAAGATTAAGGCAAATAAGTTTTCTGCAGAATGGGATTCTTTCAAGGGCCGACATGCACAGATTGCTTCCGCTCTTGAAGCCGCACATAGAAACAGTATTCTTACATTTTTTGCAATTATAATCTGTGTAGTAGGAATGTATTTTGCTTTCGGAAAAAATAAATTCAGAAAGCTAGGAAATGCCATTATTATTCTTGGTGCTATTCTTACTATAGTTACCCTTACCTTCCATGCAGGTCCGGCTGCTCAGCTTGCTTCTGTTTTAGATGGACTTGATGTTAAGCCTATTCCTGCTGCTGGAATAGGGGCCTTTATTACCTTCAGCATAATTGCAATAGTTTTGTCACTTGCACTTATCTTTATAGAAAAAGCTCCAGAGGGAGAAAAATCAGAGTTAGTTGCTCAGCCTTTCCAGATTACTTATCGTCTTCTTGCTCTTCTGCTCTTTATCCTGCTTTTTATTCCAGGTGCAAACCCGGCTCGTATTTCTTTGAATATCAGCCGAAACGTTTCGCTCTTTACTTCCGGCTTTTCTTATGGAACTTACACTCAAAACATGGAACGTTTGTTTATCCGTGGCTGGCTTCCAGAAAGTGTAATGGTTGGAGCCTTCTTCTGCAGTCTTCTTACCTGTCTGGGAATTATTGCCTGCGGAGTTGGTTCTTGTATGTCTGTAGGAAACAACAAGCTTAAGAGAATTGCACATTTTACAATTCTTGGTGGAAGTGCATTAAGCTTCTTCAGCATGTTTGGAATTGTTCATGCATACAATCTTTTAACTTCAAGCGAAAACGTTGGAAAAATAGAACCGCTTGAACCTCAGACTGTTCCTTTACTTTG
>JAIKYB010000119.1 GCA_024683675.1 Treponema sp. | reverse complement strand
TTTTCCTGCGCAAGCGCTTGCAAAACCTTTTCCAGAGGAGCCTTCATGTCTTTTGCGGCAGTTTCAACTTCTACCTTGTATTTTTTGACTAGAAGGACTGCTGCCTCAATGGCTTTTTCCTCTTCTCCTTCCTGTTTTGCGGCCATTTGTATGTCAAAATCATGTAAATTCATAGCGTTATATAGACTCCTGAATTTTTCATCGTCTTTCATTTTTTCAACTAGACCAGCAAGTCGTTTTGAAAAATCGTCTTCCCCTGGTTCATTTGTACATATAAAATGAAGAAGTTTTTGAATCCTCTCGTCTTTTTCTTCTTTGTATGCATTTGCATTATAAAAGACTTTAATGGAATTGTCATTTAAATTAACTATAGAGTTTTCATGACAGGTGTTTTTGAATGTGTAGCAGGGAAGGCCCAAACTATTTCCGCTTTCATCCTTAAATGGGTCGAATTTGCAGATAAAAAGTATGTAACTGTCTTTAAGATTTAAATAATCCTGCCCCTTCATAAGACTATCAATATCAATCATGCTTTGATAATATCGTGCACGTTTTCCAATTGCAGGCTTCGGATGAGCTTGTAGTTCAACATCGATAATCTTATCTTCATCCTTCAGATAAACATCTAGACGAACGCCTTTGCTTGATAAAATTTTTATTCAATTCCCAATAAGATCCACAACATCAAAAGCCTTCATCTTCTACACTTCACAGACCCCTTCATTTTCTTTAAAATATCCTCATGGATAAATCAGATAAATTCGATGACAAGACAGTTTATATATTGGACAGCTACGGATTAATTTTCCGCTGTTATTTTGCTTTTATTTCCCGGCCGCTTACAAACAGGAAGGGGGAAAATGTTTCGGCTCTTTTTGGCTTCTTCCGCAACCTGCATTATGTGCTTCAGCATTACAAGCCCGGCTATCTGATTGCCGCAATGGATTCCAAAACAAAGACCTTCCGCCACGAAATGTATGACCAGTACAAGGCCACCCGCAATAAAACTCCGGATGATCTTCATGCTCAGGTGCCCTGGATTTCTGATATTCTTACAGCCCTGGGGGTAAAAGTTCTTCAGTGCGATGGCTACGAAGCTGATGATATTATTGCAACTGTTGCCCGCAAATGCGAAGAGTCTGGCCGCACCTGCCGAATCTTAAGTGGCGACAAGGACCTGATGCAGCTGGTTACCGAAAATACCCAGATTCTTAAACCGGAAAGTGGAGCTTCTACCTGGAAAATTACCGGCATAGAAGGTGTTGAAGCAGAGTGGGGCGTAAAACCGGCCCAGCTCTTGGACCTTCTTTCTCTTTATGGTGATACAGCTGATAATATTCCGGGCGTTCATGGAATTGGAGTTAAAACTGCCTCCAAGCTTTTAAATGAATACCAGGATTTGGACGGGATTTATGCCCATATTGATGAAATCAAGGGAGCTAATCAGAAAAAACTGATTGAGGGTCGTGAAAATGCCTACTTTAGCCAGAAGTTAGTCCGCCTTTGTAACGAAGTTCCTTGTCCTGATATTGATTCTGCTATTAATTCAGAGCCTTACACTTATGATTATTCTGCTGCCGCTAAGCTTCTTTCAGGCTTTGATGTGCCAAGTGTTGCAAAACAGTATGCTTCACTGGCTGTCGAAAATGGAGCAAAGGATTGTCTCCCGGCCCAGGAGGCTAAAGATACTAGTGAAACAATCGAAGCTATTGAAGAAGTTATTCAAATAAAAAAGAACGAAGGAAATTACCGGGCAATTCTTACAGAAAAAGACCTGACTTCCTTTATAGATTCAGCCCTTGCTTCTGGAAGTGTAGCTTATGACAGTGAAACTGATTCCCTTGATACAATCAGTGCAAAAATACTTGGCTTCAGCCTTTCTATAAAGGCAGGGGAGGCAGTTTACATCCCTCTTGAAAAAGAATCTGCTGACCTTTTCTCTCAGTCAGAGGGCATGCCCAAGTCCGTCGCTTTTAAGCAGTTGAAACGTTTATTCGAAAAGCCTGATTTGAATCTGATTTTCCATAATGCCAAGTTTGACCTTAAGGTTCTTGTTTCAAACGGACTTTTTGCCTCTTCACAGGATTTACTGAATATAAAGGCCCATATCCAGGACACAATGCTAGCCGCCTGGCTAAAAAATCCCGACCGCACCGGCAAGTCCGGCTACTCCCTGGAATATCTTGGCGACAGTGTCCTCGGCCTGCACGGCATTGAATACGATGAAGTCGTTCCAAAAGGACAGACCTTTGCTGACGTTCCCCTGGACCAGGCCGTCCCTTACGCCTCCGAAGACGCCGACTTCACATTCCAGCTGTGGCAAAAATTTGCCACCGACATGCAGAACAATGAACTCTATAACAATATAGAAATGAAAATCCTTCCAATACTTGCCCGTATGGAGCTGGAAGGAATCCATCTGGATACCGCCTTTCTGAAAAATTACAACCTGGAGCTTACAGAGGGTATTAAGAAAATAGAGCAGGAAATCTATAGTGAAGTAGGTCACGAGTTTAATATTGCCTCTCCACTTCAGCTGCAGACCGTACTTTTTGAAGAACGTGGACTTACCCCTGGTAAAAAAACAAAGAGGGGTTATTCTACAGATACTTCAGTTCTTGAAGAGCTTTCTTATGTAGATAAGGTTCCCCGCATGATTCTTGAATATCGTGAAATGGCAAAGCTGCAGTCAACCTATGTAGAAACTCTTCCAAATCTGGCAGATAAAAATAGCCGAATCCATACTGATTTTATTCAGACAGGAACTGCAACAGGCCGTCTTTCATCCAGAGACCCAAATCTTCAGAATATTCCGGTTCGTAGTGAAGCAGGCCGCCGAATCCGTACCGCCTTTACTGCACCGGAAGGAAAGGTTCTTATTTCAGCAGATTACGCCCAGATTGAACTGGTAGTTCTTGCTCATCTTAGCGGGGATCCAAATATGTCCCGCTCCTTCATAGAAGGAACCGATGTTCACAAGACTACCGCCGCCCTTATCTACGGAGTTCCTGTAGAAGCGGTTACTCCGGAAATGCGCCGTACCGCAAAGACAATCAACTTTGGTGTTATTTATGGAATGTCAGCCTTCCGCTTGGCCCGCGATCTTGAAATCAGCAGAAGTCAGGCTTCGGCTTTCATTACAAACTATTTTAATATGTATTCAAGCATCAATGACTTTATAAATAATACCGTGCACTTTGCAGAAGAAAATGGTTATGTAGAAACAATTTTCCATCGCCGCCGACCTATTATGAATATCAACAGTAAGAACAAGCTGGAAAAAGCAGGAGCCGAAAGAGTTGCTGTAAACACTCCGGTACAGGGTTCTGCCGCTGATATTGTAAAAAAGGCAATGCTTTCTGTAAGTCAGGCTTTGGAAGAAAAAAAATCCCCTGCAAAACTCCTTCTTCAGGTTCATGATGAATTGATTTTCGAATGTCCTGACCAGCCACAAATAATAGAAGAAACTCTTTCCCTTATAAAAGATAAAATGGAAAATGCCGTAAAACTAAATGTGCCTCTTAGGGTCAGCATTGAATACGGCAAAAACTGGGGTCAATTCCATTAATGCAGGAAACTTTATGAGTCAGGTGATTGGAATTGCCGGTAAAATGGCAAGCGGAAAAAACTATATTGCTTCTCAGTTTGAAAAAGAAGGCTGGTCTTCTATTGATGCTGATTTACTGGTTCACGAGGCCATAAATCAGTCTAGTCAGCAGATTATTTCAGCCTTTCAAGAGCCTGCAAAAAAAATGGGTCTTACAATCACAAATCCTGATAAAACTATAAATCGTAGAGAATTGGGCCGCCTTCTTTTTTCTGACCCTGAATTGTTAAAGGTACAGGAATCAATCGTCTATCCTATTATTACTCAGATGATTAAGGATTTTATAAAAAATCATGAAAAAGTAATAATAAATGCGACTGTAATGTACAAAACTCCTGAGATAATGGAGCTTTGTTCAAAAATCTACTATATAGAGGCTCCCTTCTTCACCAGATTAAAACGGGCTCGTCAGCGCGACCATCTTCCCTATCGTCAGATACTCCGCCGCTTCTGGGCTCAGCGAAATTTGTTAAAAGAGTATAAAAAATCAGACAAAGAAATCCAAATCATTAAAAATTCCTAAAGTAAAATTTCTATCTTCCGATAAGTAAAACAAGGTGGCTGGTATTTTGCCAGTGAAAAGAGGAAATTTATGGAACAGAAAAAAACTTTATGGATTATCGCCGCTGTAGGAGCTTTTTTATTGGTTGTCTTAGGAACTGCTGGAATTCTCTATTCTCCAGCCAGAAGTCCTAGCCCTGCTATAGCAAGCGTTGCACCTGTAGAAAAAAGTAAGAGTCCTGCAGGTAGTGGATGGACAAATCAGGTTGATATTCAGCCTCCTGCACCAGTTGCAGCTCAGGGAGATGTTCCAGCTCCTAGAGTAACTGATATGATTGTCCTTGCAGATAACACAACTGTATACAATATCCCAAAAAATGAAACAAGTGATTCAGCAACTACAATTGATTTGAATGCACTTAAGAATGGCTATCTAACTGATTCTCAGGTTCAGCCAGCTGCTCAGCCTCAGAATATAAACATTACAGTAAATGTTCCGGAAGTAAAGGCTCCTGAAGCTCCTGCTGAAAAGCCGGCAAAGGTGGCTGAAGCTCCTGTAAAAGCTGTAAAGGTTCAGCCAGCTCCAAAGTCAGAGCCGGTAAAAGAAGCTCCAAAGGCTGCTCCAAAAGCAGCTAAGTCTGAAAAATCTGTAAATGTAACTGTAAAGGGAAATGCTTCTGTAAAGGTTGAAACAGAAGTTAAAAAGACTCAGTTCTGGGTTCAGGTTGCTTCTTACAGTAATAAGAAAGGTGCAGAAAATGCCCGTGCTATTCTTGATTCAAACAAGATTCCTGCGGATGTTTTCACATATCAGGATAACAAATCTCGTCTTTACTATCGAGTTCGTGTTGGTCCTTATACAACAAAAAGCGAAGCTGAATACTGGCGTGCAAGAATTGAACAAATCGAAGACTTTGCAAAAGCTCAGAGCTACGTTACTAGTACAACGAATTAAAAACTGTATCATAATAATTACTCCGAAGTCCCCGGATTTAGGCTTGCTGCTTAAAACGGGGATTTTTTTTTTTAAACTTTTCCCCTAAAAAGCGTCATGTTTTAACATAAAAAAGCAAGTATATATGTATGGGGCATTTGATAAAAAAATATCTTGCATTTTGCCTTCTGCTATTTCTGCCTTTAGCCGGACTTTTTCCTTCTGTACTTGAGCTTTACACTGGTGGAGATATAGGGCAGGCATTTACAGGAGGCGGGCGCTTAAAGCTTTCCTTTGGAGAAGTTCGTTTTTCTTTATGTGATCAGGATTACAATTTTGGTATTACTGCTACAAGTCGCTTTGTAACAAAGACCTTTCCAGTCTATTTTAAGGCAGGAAATCTTTCTTTGTCTGGCATTATAAGCAGAATGAACAGTCCTCAGCTTTCGGCTTCGGCTATGCCTTTTTCTGCAAGCGTATCAAATGTCTCTGTTATGACCGCCTCGCTGCCGGCTTTTACCAGCTTTTCTAAGGCAAACAGTCTTTTTCTTCA
Organism: Treponema sp.; assembly: GCA_024683675.1. Lineage (GTDB taxonomy): Bacteria > Spirochaetota > Spirochaetia > Treponematales > Treponemataceae > Treponema_D. The sequence continues at coordinate 753 of JAIKYB010000119.1, read as the reverse complement.
GGCTGGGGTTTACAAAAAAGTATTTTGTTCAGAGCTGAGCACCTGGTATTCTCCGGAAGAGGAAAAACTTGCTTTTAGTAGTGGCGGACAGCTTAAGCTGCCTGGTAATAATAATTTACGCTTTGCTTTGGCAGGGGGCTTTTTTCCTCATAAGGAAATAGGGGAGGCGGCCTGGTTTTTGTCTAAGCCTTATTATCCTTCCGGCAGTCATTTTTGTTCGGCTCTTATGCTTTATGCCTCTGGCCTCTGGGGAAAGACTTCTTTTGTGGCAGGCCTGAATGAAAATCCTTTTGGAAAAGCTGCTGTCTGGTCCAGATTTGATTTTAGACTAAATGGCGAGCATTTTATTTGGGGGAGCTCTGCATTTTATAATAATTCGCCTTTAAATATTTCTTCAACAGAAAAACTTCTTGACCAGATCTTCCAATTAAAGGGCAATCTTCAATATAAATCAATTTTGAAAACAAAAAGCTTTCCTGTCTTTTTTAAGAGCGGAATTTCTTCTTATTGGGGCCTGAAGCTTAAAGAAAATATTCATGACTGTAAGCTTGGACTGGGGCTTCAGTTTTTATTTCCTCTTACTTTAATTCAGTTTTCCCTTGTCAGTGATTTTGACTTATCAGCAGATTTTACCCAGCCTTTAAGTGATTTATCTCTGTCATTTAAATCTTCCACTCTTCAAATAAAAAATAACTGGTATTTTCCCCTTGTAAATCCCGGACTCTCTGCCTCTTTTACTGCAAAAAATGGAAG
>JAIKYB010000081.1 GCA_024683675.1 Treponema sp. | reverse complement strand
CATTTGCAGGACGTGGAGCACAATAAAATTTTAGGCGCTTCCGTTGCGGCGTGCCATAAAACCGCGGGCGGAAAATTAACATTTTTTTTTATTGTTTATTCCTTCAAAAATCAGTATATTTTATCACAAGTAAGAAAGTGTAGGGGTTGTTATTAATTGTTCTTTTATTGACGTACGCCTTACGCCAGTGATTAGTCTATTTTTATTCCCCCTGAATAAGGAAAAGCAAAATTGCTTTTCTTTTTTACATCTTTTACATAGGTCGCTCTGGCGGCTATACAGGAGAAAAAATGGCAGTTGTTAGTTTGAAGGATGTACATAAGTTTTATCCTCTTGGAAAAGAAAGAATAGAAGCCGTACGCGGGGTTTCTTTTGATATTGAAAAAGGTGAGTTTGCTGCAATTTCCGGGCCTTCTGGTTCCGGAAAGTCTACCATCTTAAATATGATTGGACTTATAGACCTGCCTAGTGATGGTTCTATAGTAATTGGCGGAACTGATGTTTACGAAGGTGTAAATCTTGCGGATACAGAAGTTGTAAATAACCGCTGGTCTTCTTCGGGTCCAGATAAAAAAGAAGGTAAACGTAAAAAGGTTAGACTTGCAATACCTGCAAAACTTGACCGTCGTATTACCGCCCTCCGCCGTTCCCACCTTGGCTTTATCTTCCAGACCTTTAATCTTATTCCTGTATTAAATGTTTATGAAAATATTGAATTTCCACTTCTTCTGGAATCAAAGGATCCAAATTCTAAATCACCAGTAGATGATTTTACAAAAGCTCAGAAGGAAGAATGGATTAACTTCCTTATTGAAAAGGTTGGTCTTACAGACTGGAAAAATCACAAGGCTAATGAGCTTTCCGGAGGTCAGCGTCAGCGTGTTGCTATTGCACGTGCCCTTGTTACCAAGGCTCCGGTTATTCTGGCAGATGAACCGACCGCCAACCTGGACTCTAAGAATTCAGAGCAAATCCTTAAGCTTATGAAATCTTTGAATAAAGACCCTGAGCTTCAGACTACTTTTATTTTCTCTACTCATGATTCTCGTATTGTTGATATGTGCGATCATGTTGTTCACATTCTTGATGGTCAGGTTATCAATGACGAGCATAAAGCTGGTTCTGACGTTTATAAGATTTAAGGAGATTCCCAGTGAAAGAGATAATCAAACTTGCTCTGCGTAACCTTAGGGAACACAAGTCAAAGACCCTTATTATTTCCCTCTTTATTCTTTTTGGAGTAGCAATTGTAATAATGGGAAATTCCTTCCTTGAATCTATAAACCGTGGATTGGAAAAGGACTTCCGTGCCAATGTTACCGGAGATATCGCAATTTCAACAATCCCTGAAAGGGGAACTACAATAGACCTTTTTGGAGTAAACTCCACAAACTTTACCGGAGAAATTCCTCAGATTCCTGCTATAAATGAACTGGAGCGGGTAGAGGAAATCCTGTCTGAAACTCAGGGAATAAAAAAATCCTCAAAGCTTATTTCTGCCCAGGTTCTTCTGGCTAAGGGAATTGAAATGGATTTTTCTACCTTTACAGATAATGAAGAGCTTGGAATTATGGATATTCCAATTTCCATGCTTTTTGCAGGTGAAGACGGAAGCTTTTGGGAGCTTTTCCCTGATTTGAACATGATAGAAGGAAGATTTCCTGCTCCGGGTTCAAATGAAATTATTGTTGATACCAGAGTTATGGCTGGTTTTGAAAAGACATATAAGGAAAGCCTAAAGGTTGGAGACACAGTTCTTCTTGCCAGCATGGGAGGAGTAATCCGTGAAGGAAAGATTGTTGGAATCTTTAAGCCGGCAAATGAATATTCTGCCATGTTCCAATCTATTTACTGTGAACCAGGTCTTGCCCGATCTTTTGCTGAACTTACTTATGCAAATTCCTTTTCAGAGGAACTGCCGGATAATATAGACCTTTCTCTTTCTGAGATGTCAGAGGATGATTTGTTTTCTGATGATGATTTATTTGGAGATGTAGAAGAGGATTCTTCTGTTTTATCAGCCTCTACTGATTTTGATGATATCCTGGGGGATACAAGTCTACGTGATCAGCTTAATAAAACAGATGATGGTGCCTGGCAGTTTGTCCTTGCAAAATTAGATAACCCTCATGCAGATAAAAAACTTGTAAAAGATTTGAATAAGCGTTTTATGGAAGAAGGCTTAAATGTCCGTGCTATGGACTGGAAGCTTGCTGCCTATTCTTATTCAGGAACGGTAGAGGGAATCGGCTTTATCTTTAATCTTTTGATTATCATTCTTGCCATTGTAGTATTTATTATCATTATGAATACAATGGTCGTTTCTGTAATTGAAAGAACTGCTGAAATTGGAACTATGCGTGCTATTGGTGCTGAAAAGAAATTTGTAAAACGTCTTTTCTATGCTGAAGCAGTTATTCTTACTTCCCTATCTTCTTTTGGCGGAATTGTATTAGCCTTCATCATTATGGCTATCTTTAATTCCTTTAATATTGCAATTACCAATGAAATTGCCAAGATGATTTTGGGTGGAGGACTTTTGCATTTTAGTCCAACCTTCTCAATTGTTATCACAACAATCATAATTGCAATTGCCGGAAGTGTAATAAGTAATATGTATCCTGTAAAGTCTGCACTTAGAATTACGCCGCTTAAGGCTTTGAGCAAGGAGTAGGGGGCTTTTATGAAAACTGTATCTTTAGCATTAAGAAATCTTACAAGAAATAAAAGACGTAATGCCATCCTGGCTATTGCAATTGCCTTCGGTTTTTTTGTAGTAACTGCAATTGACGGGCTTACAAGCGGCATGGTTAATAATCTGGAGCATCAGATTACTCAGCTGGTTGGTGGTAACGTAATAGCCCAGGGGCTGGAGTGGCTGCCTGCAGAAGAAGAGGGTGGTAAAGCAAAGCTTGTAAATATTGTACGTGACCGGGATTATATAAAACATGTTGTAGATGACTGCAAAATCCCTTATGAATATTATTCCTGCTTTACCCAGTCTGGTGGTCAGCTGATTTTCGGTGGCAAGAAATCTGTAATCCAGCTTTATGGTCGTGATTTGACCGAAAAGCAGCTGCTCGATTCCTTCCAGTTTGTAAGCGGAGGAGTTGAGGCTGATAAGAAAAATGGCCTTATTATCAGTGATAAAACTGCTGATTCAATGAATCTTCAGGTAGGAGATGTCGTTATCTATTCAACTTCCACTGTTTATGGGCAGAACACCTTTGCTGATTTGACAGTAACAGGAATCCTAAAATCAAACTCATTTGTAAATACTATGCAGGCCTATGCAGATATTGAAGATGTAAATCAGATTGTTGAAATG
>JAIKYB010000078.1 GCA_024683675.1 Treponema sp. | reverse complement strand
CGCACGCTCTTTCTGTGTGAATCCTGAATAAATTCCAGTTCGCTGCGGAAGAGGCGGTCTTTTCCAGAAACCGGCATGTATGAGATTGTGCTTCTTGTGTAATAATGTTCAATACATCCGCGGGGGAGTATGTAAACTCGGGCGGCTTCCATGGCTGCAAGAATAAAGGCAGCAAGATTTCTGATTTTTGTGATATTTGCCCCGATTTTTTGTGGCAGCAGCTTTTCCATTGAAGAGCCCAGCTTGTTTATTCCCTGCAAAAGAACTGTTTTGTATGTGTCAACAGCATCTGCGTTATCATGTTTTTCCTGTAGAGAATCCAGCTTTGAAACAAAGAGAAGAAAATCATCTAGAATCTGCCGGTTGTTTTTTCCGCTGTAGGCTTCCTTCATCTTTTTCTGGAAATAATCCTTGCGGAATTCCTGTCCACATTCTACCAGCATACGTTCCAGCTTATAAATCAACTTTTCCAAGCTTATTTCCTGCTGTATTTCTTTTGCTGTAAAAATGGATTCGTAAAAGGCCTCTTGTCTTTCCTTTTGTTTTTCCATCCAGCTTATTACCCGGGCATCTTTGCAGGCAACATCACGGAGCTTTCCGGAAAAAAGGGAATCCAAATCTGTTATAATGCGGCTGTTGGTTCCCAGAAGGGCACAAACCTTACAGAAAACTCCCAGTTCATCTTTACCACCAACGTCAATTATGCCAGTTCCTGCGGCCTTGTAATCATCTTCAATAAAAGGAATCAGGTTTGTGAAAATCTGCTGATCTGTATAGCCTTCCACGAAAATCTGGTTATCAGAAAAGAAAAACTGCTTGTGATAGGTATTGAAGCGGGGCAGGAAGCGGCGGAAAAGTGCGTCATCTTCTTCTGTCAGCTCTTCGATGCTGGTCGGTACTTGATTTATGTGGCAGGCAATTACGCCGGTAAGGTCTTCTGGGGTACGGAGATCAATAAAGAAGGGTGAATGTGAGATTAGAAAGAAAAGCCTTCTGCTGGAATGCTGTACTTCCTTCCGGATTTCATTTATGAAGAAGGATTGAAACTGTGGATGCAGATGCAGTTCCGGCTCATCAAAAAAGAGACATTCGCCTGCGCTGCCACCTTCACCCAGCTTTGAGTAGAGATTTATAAGGAGGCCGATAATTTCTCTCAGGCCGTGACATTCAACCTGGTCCAGCATGTATTCTACATTCCAGGCTTTATTTTCAACAATTGGGATAAGAGTCCCGTCTATATCCTCAATGAATTTGATGGATTTTCCAAACATACTGGAAAGAACTCTTTCAATTTTAGTCCTGACCTTTTCGTTGAAGCGCAGAATATCCATCTGTTCCTGCTGGTCTTTTTGACTGTCGCGCTCGGATTTTACAAATCGCACGGAATAACCCGCATCTTCAAACTGGCTGGCGAGCTTTTGGGCAAGCAGAGTTTTTCCACTGCCGTTTGGCCCGACAATCAGATTTATTTGAGACCAGTTAGTTTTCTTGAAAACGGCTTTTCCCCACAAAAAAGGAATCTTAACCCGAGTTTCCACTTCAATCATTCTTTTATTATAACACAGCATTTCAAGAATTAAAAAGATTTTAGGTGGGTGGAGTGGTGGGGGTGCGGGGCATGTGAAGGGGGCGCGGGGCATGTGGGCAAGGGGGCACAGGGGGCAAGGGGGCGCGGGGCTGGTGAAGGGGCATGTGGGGCGCGGAGGCAAGGGGGCACCTGGGGCCGCCGAACCCTTACCTCAGAACCTCCTCTGTTAGTAACTTACTTGAGGTATGCTTCAATAACCTTTTTGATGTCTTTTGTGGATAAGGGGCGGACATTGCTTTCCATTGTAATTATAAGATTTTTACCCGGGAAAAAGCCATTTTCCTGATAAATCATTAGTTTTTCCGCCGCTTTTGTTGCATAGTCCGCATCATCCATCATACCAAAATGTTCCCATGCATATTCTTGCCTTGTCTTGAGATTGAGACAATAAAAATCAGGGTGAAAATAACAGCTTCTATTATTGTTCATATTCCACGTCTTGATTTCTATGGGAATTGGATATTCATATTTGTAGGGGATGCCATAGGTTTTTAGAGTATTTGCAATTATCACTTCAGATTTCGACCGCACCAATTCATCATTTTCTGTATAAAGGCCAGCAGATTCTGTGGAAAGCTCTTTGCCGCTATATTCCTGTGCAAGCCATTTTTTTTCATAGCTTGTATCGGGAAGGGTTACTGGATTACAGCAGCCTTGCTTTAATGGGGACAGTTTATCATAGACTAGAGAAACATTAGCTTCTTCATATTTGTGAAGGAAGTCTTGTAAAAGTTCCAGTTCCTTTTTTGCTGCTGCTAAAGCTTTTAGGTCATATTCTTTTTGAAGAAGGGTCAATGCTATTTTTCGCTGACTACATGGCAGATATTTTCCCTGTAAATCAGCAGTGGTGTTGCGTTTGTAGAATTGAAGATGTCCCTTATTTCGAATGACCCGGATTTTTCCAGGTGGAGCATGTTTGATAGCCGCATTTTTCAGTTTAAGAATCTGATTTAGTAAAAAAATCCTAATCTTTATAGAAGAAACAAAGTTCTCTGGAGGAAGATTTTCAATTTCTTTTGCCAAGAAGGCTCCTTTTTGCGGTTTACAAATATAAAATAAGTATAAATAAAGTGAGAGGCAAGGAAAAAAGTAATTTTGCAGGGGAAAATGCATATTAACCCAAGAAAAATGTATTTAAATATGTCTAAATGGAAATTATTCGAGTTCAGGCTTTGTGTGTGATGTTTAAAAATAGAGAGGAATGCATATTAACTGGAAATTATTTGGTTTAAATATGTAATTTCAAGAATGAAGCAGCCTGTTTTTATAGAAAAACTGTGAGGATGAAGATTTGTGTACATATTAACACGGGACTTTTGGCTTTAAATATGTATTTTAGCAAGTAAGGGCTTGTCTTATATAAAAAAAATGGCTTGTAATAATAATTTGTACATATTAACAAGCAGGTTTTCAGTTTAAATATGTCCTAGGGGAGTTTTTATAAGGTTACATTGGTGCCCAGGGGTTGGGGAAAGGGGCACTTCACCCCACAATTTCCCGTAAACCAGCCCATGTCACCACCAGGCTTCGCGTCGCCGCCGGTTGATTTTTCGTTGCAATGCCAATAGTATAATAGCAACGATGAAGACAATAATAATCACGCCGCCTGTGGTTCAGTTTAATACTCCTTATCCATCGGGGGCCTATCTTAAGGCATTTTTTTCTGATGAGTCACATTGGTATGATTTGAATATCCAGCTTTTTTATAAGATCTTTTCTGCTGAAGGTTTGACCAGGCTATTTCAGCTTTCGGAAAATAAAGCCCTCAAGCTTGCAGATAAAGCCGAGCGGGAAGGTGATGCTGACACTGCTTTTAATCTTCGCCGCTATATTTCTCAAAAACAGGCTTGGATTGAGTGGATTGACTTTATAACAGCATCACTTTGTGACGGTGGCAGGAGCCTTGGGGGAAGT
>JAIKYB010000047.1 GCA_024683675.1 Treponema sp. | reverse complement strand
AAACTAGAATCCGACGCAAACTACAAGGTAGGCGCCAAATCCGGAAACAAGCCAGCTCTTTGCAAAGTCTGTAGATTGCATTGAAATTCCCGCATCAATTTCTACAAGGCGAATATTTACTACAGCGCCAAGCTGGTGAATAAATACCTGCTCAGTATATTCTGTAGAAAGTGAAGCCTTAAGAATATTGATAAGGTTGAAGGTAATTCCTGCATAATACTGAGGATAGAACTTTGCTGAAGACATAAATGGATGGTAAATTCCAATACCACCACCAAGTCTTAAGTCTACAAAGTTTCCAAGAGGATAGAAATCTACATAACCAAGCACTCTCAAAGGACGATTAAGCTTGTAGTTTTCTCCACTTGAAGGATTAAATTCAGGAGAAGGCATTTCAAAATTAAAGCTGCTTGTATCTGAAAGTGAAAGAGTTGTTTCACTTTCAAAAAGCATAGAATACTTGTTTTTCATTGTCGCAGGAACAATTGGAATTCTTGCGTCAGCTGAAACTACAAGGCTTTTTGAAAATGGCATAGACATTCCCATTGCAAGGTCGAAACCAAGATTCTTATAGATATTAGCTGCAAATTCCTGAATATCTATATTTTCAAATCCCTGAGACAGATCCAAGAAAGAATAGATCCCTACATCTACATTTGATGACATTGTAATAGAACCATCTTCATTATTTACAATAGAAATACCACCAGAAGATTCTGAAATGCTGACAATAGGAGAGAATACAGCTGGCCTTACATAAAGATTAAATCTAGAAAATTTAATTCCTACATTTACTTCACTATAAGCATAAATATCCATAACTGGTGAAAGTGTAATATCAAGAGTGTCACCTACCTGCATTCCGGTTCCTAAAAAGTCAAAAAGACCTTTTGACAAGTTCACTTTTCCGTAAACATCAAGACCGGCGCAAACTCCTACAGTTACGGCTGCAATATTAAGATTTATGCCAAAATTAGGTTTAACAGCCATATTAAGGGCGAAGCCATCATTAGGAAGATTTTCTGCCATCTTCTTCAAATCAATAACAACTTCTTCCTTCATAATGTCATTCAAAGCAATCAGATTGTTTGAAAAACTTACAGGAACAGACATCTTGTATTCAAAGAACCTTTTTTCAAAGAATCCTTTTGAAAAAACTGATGTACAGAAAAGGGCTGCTGTTATTATTAAAACTGCTAATCTTTTCATTATTCACCTCCGAGGAAACTTGGATAAACTTCAATTTCGCCATCCGTATTCAAGCCAAGAACAACTGAAGCATCGAAGCCCATTTCTCTAGGAATAGAAAGTGTTCCTTCACTTAATTTAAGTGCAATAGAAGGAGACATGGAGCCGCCAGACATAGCTGACATAAGTGACTCAAATTCAGAATTAGTAATAGTTATTTTTGACTCAGTATCTACACTCAGTGAGAAAGACTTCTCAATATCTGAGGTAAGTCCTACCTCTAAAGTCATGCCAGGACTTGTATAGAATGGCAGCTTTGAAGGTGTAAGAGTTATTGAAGCATCTCTTACAATATCAAGAAGAGCATCCAAAGCATCTGAATCACTTTCTTCTTCAACTGTAGCTTCTTCTTCACTTTCTTCTGTTTCTTCTTCAGAATCTCCAAAATCAAGACTTAAATCATCTGAAATAGTAAACTTAAGAGGAAGCTCAAGATATGCTACAACGGCAATAGAAGAAGAGGAATCTTCTGACAACTGACTCTTGTAAATTGTAAGTTCACTTGAACTACCCTCGCCATTAGAGAAGGCAATGTCGTAATCCATACAAAGAGTAGCCTCTGAATCTACATCCTCATTTATTATTTCAGTCAGGTCTTTGTAAATAACTGCCTCATTAGTTATTGCAGTCTTCATCAGGTTATAGAAGTTTGTTGTAACCAGATTATTTGAATCAGCATTCAGACTTGGAGAATCTGTAAAATTAAGCTCGTCATTATCCAACAAGGCAAGTTCAATATTATTTCCATCAGAATCCTGCTGAACAACTCCATCTTTAGACATAGAAAGAGAAATTGAACCAGTAAACTTTGCATTCTCAAAAAGATCTGTTCCTGAATCATCAGAAACAGAAGGCCTAACTGCCACCAGATAAATTGGCAGCTTTGATAATTTCAGGCTGTCTCCAAGGTTTACATTTCCAAAGCTGAGGGAAGAGAACATTGAAGAAAGATTTAAGCCCAAATCCTGACTTCCTGAGCTTGAATAGTCAGAAGTATCAATTACAAGCTTTTCATAATCAATTGTAGACTCAATTCCTATACTGATTGTATAGCTGCTGTTTGGTGTAACATTTGAAAGTGTAACCTGATCAGGATTAGCTGCAGTTGCACCAGGAAGGCTTATAGAAACATCATAATCAATTGAATCATACTCACCATCATCACTTCCTATTGTACGAAGAACTGAGCTGCTGGTATTACCCGACATAATTGAGTAAGTATCAGATTCTGTAGCACCCGAAAGAGTTGCACTTTTTGAATCGAGACCTAAGAAGTCGGAATTAATAGTAATTGTAATGTCGTTTCCTTCAGGAAGGGTATTTACATAAGTTCCAGAAATACCACAATCAAGCAGATAAATTGCCTTTACAGTCTCAAGGAATTCATCTGGAAGAGCTGCAGTACTGCTTTTTTCCAAACTATCTGAATCTCCAAATTGAACAGTTATTGTCTTAAAGCTGGAAACCGTTGTTGCAGCCTTAATTGAAATTGCATAATCACTTGTGAAATTAAGTGTTGCATTATTCAAGGCAAAATAAACTTCAGAAGAAAGAGAAGTTTCATCTGTACCTGAAATTTCTTTATCTGCTAAGTCAATAGTACCTGTAGTTTCAGTCTCTGGAATATTAAGAGAACCTGACATTTCAATTGTATAAGTAGGGGTAATTCCAGACCAGCTTGAATTATAAATACAAGTAACCTCCATACTTCCGCTTCCAATTACTGCAGAACGGAAGGTTGAAGCAGAATCAGAATCAATCAGGTCAAAAGTAACAGGAGTAACCTCCAAACCAATAGGATTAACTGTTGTTACGCCATTTGCCAGAGAAACGCTTACTGTATAACTAGGATTAACTACAGCTGAATAAGAACCAGCTTCTGAAATTGTTATAGTTGTATCAGAAGTAAAGGTAAGCCCGGCAATGCTTATATTGGCTGCTCCACTAGAGAAATAACCACTGACTGAATTACCGTCTTCATCTCTAATAACAACAGAAGTGCCATCTGTAAATGAACCTGTTACAAGATAGTAAGCAGAAGAAATTGCAATGCTTTCAAAAGTTCCATAGCTTGAAGTGTTATAAGCAAGAGCTGTAGCACTTCCACTAGAAACAGAACCTGAGGCTGTGAGCATAGCACCCAAAGCTGAATGCAAGGCTGTTACGTCTGATACAGATGTTGTAAATGGATCTGCACTAACATCCGGGATTTCCAATACTGTATCATCCATAGACATATCGCTCATCGCAGAAGAAAAATCAGAGTTACTCATATAATCTGAAAAGTTTACAGGAATCTCTTGTACAGGAATCTTAATTAAGAATTGCTGCAGAGTTGCATCCTTTTCATCAGGATAATAATCATAAACTTGAGAGTTCTGGAACGAAATGCCTTCCATTACAGTTGATTTCAAATCAAATTCCTCAAAAATGGCATCTGTATCAATCGCGCTAAAAAGAGCATTTCCTAAGCTGAATTCATATTCAGCCTGGGTCTTTACAGAAACCTTCTGAGGCAGCTGCCAGTTACATCCAACCAAGGATAAGAGGATTAAACCAGCTAGCGGTATAAAGATCTTTTTCATGTCTTTACCTCCATAAACTTTCTCGTACAAATAAAAAATGCTTTCATCCGCATCGTAACACAAAGTTGGACAAAAGCACTTTTTTAATTATTCATATTTAGTCTAATTATTCTACACTACTTTTTATTAGTCTGGCAAGTATTATTTCTTATTAAAGAATGCTGCGAATGGATTGTAATTCATACCATCATCGCTGCCAGAATTATAATTTCGGTTATCCTGCTGAGCACGATGGTTTTGCTTGTTGCCAGCAGCTCCGTTTCCAGAGCCCTTCTTTACAACCACTACGCGGCGACCAGAGCCTCCCTCACCCTTCGACGGGCTTAGGGACCGGGCTGCTCCGCTGTCACGGCGGACTGTGCTCTTCTGACCTGTTCCGGCACGGCTTGCTGCATCACTCTTAAGGGAAAGGGCAATACGGCGGCGGTCACGGTCCAGCTCAATAATAGTGAACTCGTGAACATCTCCAACCTTAACTACGTCCATAGGATTTTCTACAAAGCTGTCTGAAAGCTCGCTAAGGTGAACAAGACCTGTTTCGTGAAGTCCGATATCAACAAAGGCACCAAAATCAACTACGTTTTTGATTTTTCCGGTAACCTTCATGCCTTCTTTCAAATCTTCAAACTGAAGAACGCCCTTCTGCATAATTGGAGCAGGATAGCCGTCTCGAGGGTCGCGGTTAGGCTTCTGAAGCTCTTCTACGATATCGCGCACAGTTGTTTCGCCAATATTATATTTTTCTGCCAGCTTTTTGATTAAATCGGCAGGAACCTTTTCTTTTTTCTGAATATATGGAAGAACCTCGCGGGCTGCATCGTAGTTTTCAGGGTGAACCCAGGTATTATCGAGAGGGTCTTCGCTTTCTGCAATCTTAAGGAAGCCTGCACACTGCTCAAAAGCCTTTGGTCCAAGGCCAGGAACGTTTTTAAGGTCCTCGCGGCTTGTAATTTTGCCCTTCTGGTCGCGGTAGGCAACAATCTTCTTTGCTGTAGTGGCGTTAATGCCAGAAACATATTTCAAAAGTGAGTAGCTGGCAGTATTAAGGTTTACACCAACATTATTTACAACAGAGCCGACAACCTCATCCAGCTGCTCGGCAAGCTTTTTCTGGTTAACATCGTGCTGATAAAGTCCAACTCCAATTGCCTTAGGGTCAATCTTAACCAGCTCGGAAAGAGGGTCCTGAAGACGGCGGCCCATAGAAATGGCACCACGAATTGTAAGGTCCAGCTCCGGGAATTCTTCGCGGGCGATGTCGCTGGCAGAGTAAACTGAAGCACCAGATTCATCTACAACGGTGTAAACAACGTCATTATAATTATCGCTGATAACCTTGCTTACAATTGCCTGAACCTCCTGACTTCCGGTTCCGTTTCCAACTGCAACAACCTGAATATCGTACTTGTCGATTGCGTCGTTGAGCATTTTGTAGGTTCCCTCAGGGTCTGTTACCTGGAAGAACTTAAAGTAGCCAAGGTATTTACCAGTTTCATCAAGGGCTGCACACTTAGTTCCGGTACGAATACCAGGGTCAACACCAAGAACGCGGCTTCCCTTAATTGGCTGGGTCATCAAAAGATTTTTAAGATTTTCACTGAAGATTCCAATTCCGTGAACATCGGCCTCATCTGCTTCGTCACTGCGGATTTCGCGGACAACTGCAGGGCTGAGCAAACGAACAACTCCGTCTTCAATAGCATCCTTATGATAGTTATTATGAATATCTGCGCGGCGCTGCAAATCTGCAACAGCAGCATCTACATCAACATCAATAGTAACCTCAAGAGCACCCTCGCGCTCACCGCGATTTATAGCAAGAATGCGGTGTGGCTTAACCTGGTTCAAAGGCTCATTGAAGTCCCAGTACATTTTGTAAGTAGAAGTGTTTTCGGCAACTGCAGCATCCTGACCTTCAGGAACAATTCCCTTAGTTTTGATTGTACCGGTTCTCATATAAAGGTCGTGAATAGCCTCGCGGTTAGAAGTTTCCTGAGAAACACGTTCAGCAATAATATCCTTTGCACCGGCAAGAGCGTCGGCAGCAGATTCAACATTCAAAGCTGAATCTTCATTATCGACCTTCACAAACTTTTCTGCTTCTTTTTCTACAGCAGCCTCATCGTGGTCTGCAAGAATAAAGTCTGCAAGTGGCTCAAGTCCCTTTTCTGCGGCAAGCATACCGCGAGTCTTCTTCTTTTTCTTAAATGGAGCCCAGAGGTCTTCAAGGGCAGTAAGAGTTGTTGCCGACATAACTGCGTTGTAAAGGCTTTCAGTAAGCTTTCCCTGAGCAAAAATGCCCTTTACAATTTCAAGGCGGCGGTCTTCAAGATTGTGATATGATTTATAGAGGTGGTCACAGTCGCGGACCTGAACCTCATCAAGATTGTCATGCTTTTCCTTACGATAGCGGCTGATAAAAGGGATTGTACATCCTTCTTCAACCAGGCTGATAACTGCACTCACCTGCTGCAGGCGGATATTAAGCTCCGCAGCGATTTTTTTCATAATTTCCACTTCGTTAACCGAAAGTGCGTCGATAGTTTCTTGTGTAAATTCCATAGTTCGGTAATTTTAGTGAAAAGAGATTTATTTTGGAAGTGGTATAGGATACAATAATAAAAAAATAAGCGTCCTTCATGACGCTTATTTTCAATTAAAGAATATCATCATCAACTTCTGGAAGCTCAGTTACATCTTCCATATCATCTGCCTTCTGGTATAGCTGATCCAGCAATGCATTACAGTTTGCACTGAGCAGCTTGTAAAGAGCTGGAATCAGAAGCATACGGATTCTGTCATCCAGACCATTTTGCCCTGAAGTAGAGACAAAGGCAAATACATAAAGCATATCGCCATTCACAGGACGTTCCATAACAAGAAGTGCATCTGAAGTAAAAAGGAAACCTCGAATATTAAAGTGAATTGAAGGAAGCTTTTCATAAAGCTTAATATCAAGTCCAGAGCCAGGAGAAAGAATTGTAAAATGAGAAAGACTGATATCCTGCAAAGAGCCGGTAGCTGTAAGCTTATGAGGACCGTATGTTACCGTATATGTACAAGCAGACGAACACAAAGCTCGAATAGTTTTACGGCGTCCCTGAGCCTGATTTGCATACAAAATCTTGGCAATAAGCTCAAAATTCTGCTTTTTCTGATATTCAAGCTGAATACAACCGCAGCGAACTCCTAACTCATAAAGATAGCGCTTTTCTATTCTGTTCTTTTCATCTTTTGTCTGACGTTTTGTATAAAGAATTCCTATTGAATCCCTCTTATCGTATTGAGCAATTAAATCCTGTACATAATCAGCCCAATCTAAATCCGGAATATTAAAATCAACATTAAAAAAAAGAATTAAATCCTTAAAAAGCGAAATGATAATATCAACTTTCTTCTGAATTCTTACACGCTTGTCATTTTCCACAAAATAACATTCATAGCCAAGTGAAAAATAGTCCTCAAGATAGGAACTTGGAATAAGAGACGTATCTGGAAGTATAAAAAAAGTTTTTCTGCCTGTTATAATATCATTTACTGAAATGCCCAATTCTAAACCTCAATTGCTGATAATTATATATCAAAAATCAGAAAAAACAATATAAAAAAACTTCTATTGCATTAAATAAAATGAGTTATCGAGTGGTGTTCTACCATCTTTGTCTTTACAGCCACAATATAACTTCCAACCATTGCTGTAAGGGTATCAAATAAAGCTGCGAATGAGCAGATTACCAAAGATGCCGGCTTCAACAAAAGGAAACTAGTTTCAAAACCTTTTGCATACCGGTCACAAATTATTGTAAGAAGTATAAAAGCTCCTCCTGATGGAATTCCACCAAGAAGGAAAGACAGTCCAAATGAAATTCCAAAAATCCACAAAATGTCTGTTACAGGAATACTGAGGCTTGAATAAGAACACCAAATAAGAATGAATGATATAGTGGAAACTAAAGCAGAACCTCCACGTGCAAATATAGAAAAAATCGGATATGTAAAACCGCGGCAACGGCGGCGAATTCCAAGACTTTCCCGACAATGGCGATTTGCCAGTGGAATTACAATATTAGAATCTCCACTAAAGAATGAAAGAATAAGAGGCGCAAGACTTGCATAAAGCACTTTATATGGATGAGGATCATGACAGACAAAATGTATGATCAGAGGATATATAATTCCTGCTACAATTACAAAATCAACCGCAAACATAATAATCATAGAAGTATAAATTCCCGGTTCGATAATAGTGCGGAAATTAATAGTCCAGTAGCATACAATTGCAATAGATAGAACAGCCATGATTTCGGTAACAAAGTTTGCTATATTATAGAAAAGATTTGAAAGAGAATCAGCTAGAGCAAAAACAGGCTTAAATGCAATCTCTTCAGAAGCACTCTCCCAACCAATTATAAAGGCAAAAACCAGACATACAAGCAGGAAAGAGCCCTCTCGCAAAGCTTCAAAACCAGAATATGGGAAAAGGGAAAGTATAAGGCTCTTTACATCCAGATGATAGATTTCTGTTGCCACATCAACAGTAATAGGAATACGAGGCAACTTCACAATTAAAATTGATATCAGACCTACAGTTGTAAGAATTAATGAAGAAATTACTACGATAAGAAAAGTAAGCCCCGCAGTCTTCCATAAAAGTTTGGAACTTCTAAGCTTATTAATAGAAATAATAGCACTAGTAAAAATTAAAGGAATTACAAGATATCGACCAATGCGGATAAATAATTCCGTCAAAAAAGTAACGACCTCTAAACAAACCGCATTTCCACGGGGAAGAATAAAAGCAGCAGCTACACCTAAAACAAGGCCAAGTAAATATTTAATCCAAACTTTCATAGCTTATCATTATAACATAGTATGGATTGACATTCCATAGTGTGTTATAATCAAAATATGTCTAACATTGTGTTTATTGGAAAAGATTTGCCAGATGGACTTGAGTTTGCAGAAGCTCTTGCTGATTCTGGACGTCAGGTTTTTGCAGTAGCAAAGTCTGATTCAGATACATCTAATTTTGATTCTGAAAAGATTTTTTCTTCCACCTGGAATAAATCCTCCGCAGTTTCTGCTCATTCTTTACTTATAAAAGCTGAAACAAAGCTTGAACAGATTGATGAGGTAGCTTTCTATTTTGATACAAACTATTTCTGCAGTAAATTTGAAATTGACCGTACAGAAGATATTTCAAATGCTGTAGATACAATGATAAATGCATTTTTGTATTCTACAACAGAGCTTTTAAAACGCCTTGATCAGATAAAAGGAAAAACTACAGTTTTATTTCTTATCCGGGAATATCCTTCAAAGTTCAATTTACTCTCTTCTAAAGCAACAGGATTATTGCCTGCAAGTTCAATCGTAAGCGCCGCTGAAGAAGCATTCCGGTCAATTGCAGAAAATTTCGCCACTAATGTTGCAGACAGAAATTATCTTTCTGTAGTTCTTGCAAAGTGTGCCTTTACAAATGAATTATATAAAAATGAAGATGCCATTGCAGATTGGACCGTATCTGCTTTTGATTCAATAAAAACAATGAAAAACCCTCAGACTGTAAAACAGGCCTGTGTATGGAATAAAGTGGGTGCAAAACTCTCAACAGGCTTCTCTCTTTTCAGATAGAGAAAGTTATACCAATACCCGCTGAAAATTAATTTTAAAAATAACTTTTATATTATAGAGGTAAATTATGGATTTGCAGCTTTTAGCTGATTATGCAATAAGAATTGGAATAAGTTTTATTTGTGGACTTTGTCTTGGAATTGAGCGAAAATCACGCCAGCATTCAGTTGGAATAAGAACACTGGTTCTTATCAGTGTTACCTCATGTCTTCTTGCAATTCTATCTATTTATATGGCTGACACAACAAAGGTTCCTGGTGACCCTACCCGTATTGCAGCTGGTGTAGTAACAGGAATCGGTTTTATTGGTGGTGGAGCTATTATGCGCCATGGTCTGAACATCCGTGGTATTACAACAGCCGCAATTATTTTTACTGCAGCAGGCCTTGGACTTGCCTGTGGTGCAGCTCTTTACAGCCCGGTAGCAATAACTATGGTAGCAGTTGCAATCGTTCTATTCATGATGAATAAAATTGAAAAAAAGATTTTCCCGGCTGCAAAATCAAAACTTTGTGAAATTATTTTTTCCAGCAGAAAGATTCCTCAAGAAAAGATTTCTCAAATTATGCTGAATTACGGCTTTATCATTCATGATATGAATATTGAATATCAGGCAGAAGAAAAGCACACAAGACTTGTGTTTACCACAAAGGCTCCTGACAAACTGAACCTGATGGAATTTACTAAAGAAATTGAAAAGCTTGAGAATATTATAAGTTTTAAACTTAGTGATCAGGTAGGTGAAGCCTAAAGCAGGCTTACTGACGTGTTACTACTACTGAATTATCTGCATTACTGAAAGGAGCCGGAATATATTTATCGGCCTTCCAATCATTTTCCCAGCGGCAACCATCCAAAAGATAGCGGAACTGATATTCCCGGTCTGCAGCAAGATCTAGGGATACAGAAAAATTTCCATCATTTCCAAGTGTAAGAGGTGTATCTGTGCTACTCCAGCTATTGAAGTCTCCGGCAAGGTTGATTGTCTTTGCTCCTTGAGCAGCTTCTTTTGATACAATAAAGGTAACGGTACAAGTCTGATTATCTTTTGAAAAAGACTTTTTTAATGCCATTAAATACTCCTATCCCCGGTACAAATCATTGGCGGGTGTTTTCAATTGAAAAGCGTCAGAAAAAGTGTAAATTAAATTCTTAGCTTTTTATCTCACTAAACCCTTTTTACTATATTATAATAAAAATATTGCATTTTTATTATTTATGCAATATATTAAACAGCATAAAATAGGAGTATTTCCTTATATTCCGCCGATTTATCCAAATTGCAGGGCGGATTTCCCCTCGTATGAGGAGAAAATTCTTGCTAAATAGGAGGCTCATTATGAGTGCTATCTTATCTAACAATCATTATCTATTTACATCTGAATCCGTTGGTGAAGGTCACCCGGACAAACTCTGTGATCAGGTTTCTGATGCAGTGCTCGACTATTGTCTTTCATTAGACCCAAATGCACATGTTGCCTGCGAATCATTCTCAACTACAGACTTTCTGCTGGTTGGTGGTGAAATTGGTTTCCAGAAACAGGATATTGACCTGGAAAACTTTAAGCGCCAGGTTGAACGAATTGCACGCGGAGTTGCTCTTGATATTGGTTACAATTCCCCAGATGTTGGACTTGATGCAGCAAACTGTCTCTTTATGAACAGACTTCATGCTCAGTCCGCTGATATTAATCAGGGAGTTGTAGGAACAGGTCTCGCTGAATACGAAGGTCAGCAGGGTGCCGGAGATCAGGGAATGATGTTTGGTTATGCATGTAACGAAACTCCAGCTTTAATGCCTGCTCCAGTTTACTATTCACACCAGATTCTTTTGCGCGCTCATGAGCTTCGTCATAATGGAACAATCAAATGGTTGCGTCCTGATGCAAAATCTCAGGTAACAATTGAATATGATGAAAACAACAAGCCTTGCCGCATTGATACTGTTGTTGTTTCTCACCAGCACAATCCAGATGTAGATTACGCCACTATCAAAAAGACAATTATTGAAGAAATAATTAAACCTGTTCTCCAGCCAACTGGCCTTCTAAAAGATGACACAAAATATTTTATCAACCCGACAGGTAAGTTCGTAATTGGTGGACCTGATGGTGACTCTGGACTTACAGGCCGCAAAATCATTGTAGACACTTACGGTGGAATGGGCCGTCATGGTGGTGGAGCTTTCTCTGGAAAAGACCCATCAAAGGTAGACCGCTCAGCTGCTTATATGGCACGCTACATTGCAAAAAATGTTGTAGCTTCAGGTCTTGCAGACCGTGCCGAAGTAGAACTTGCTTACGCAATCGGAGTTCCATTCCCAGTTTCAATTCTTGTTGAAACATTTGGAACAGAAAAAGTAGAGCGAAATAAAATTGAAGCTGCTGTAGAAAAGGTTTTTGACTGTACACCAGCCGGAATTATCAAAACATTAAACCTCAAACAGCCAATTTACCGCAAAACTGCAAGCTACGGTCACTTTGGCCGCGAAGGCTTCCCTTGGGAAAAGACAGACAAAGTTGAAGAACTTAAGGCTGCCGTAAATAAATAAAAGGAGTGTTAATATGGCTAACACAAACGGAAAATCAATCATTCGTCAGGTTGTAGCAATCGGTATCGGTGCTGCAATCTTTGTTGCATTGACTACAGTCCAGATTCCTATCGGATTTATTCCTAACACTGCTCTTCAGGTAAGAGCTGCTGTTCTGGCATTCTTCTCTGTAGTATTTGGCCCTGTTGCAGGTTTTGCAATTGGTCTTATCGGCCACGCTCTTGGAGATGCACTTTTCTAC
>JAIKYB010000036.1 GCA_024683675.1 Treponema sp. | reverse complement strand
CGGTTCTGCAAATGCTACAAGTGCTGGTGGAACTTGTGGTGAAATAACAATCAGTGGTGGAAACGTAAGTGCAACTGCCGGATCTGGCGGAAATGCAGCCGGAATAGGCTCTGGTTCAGCTACTGGAGACAATAATGGTGGCGGTTGTGGTAATATATCAATTACTGGCGGAGAAGTAACTGCAGAAGGTGCCGGAGACGGTGATGATGTTGGTGAAGGCGCCAGCGACGGAAGTGGAAGCGGAAGCGGCGGAAGCTGTGGAACAGTTGCTGCTGATGATGTAAATAGTGGCTCAGACTCTGGCTCTGGTTCAGGCAGCGGTTCTGGTTCAGACAGTGGCTCTGGTTCAGGCAGCGGCTCTGGCTCTGATAGCGGCTCTGGTTCAGGTTCTGGCAACGGATCTGGTTCAGGCAGCGGTTCTGGTTCAGGCAGCGGCACTGGTACAAGCGTAACCTACACCGTAACCTTTAATGCAAATGATGGAAGTGCCAGCCCTGCAACAGGAACTCAGACCTTTACAGCAGGAACTGCACAGGCTCTTAAAACAGCTGAAAACTTGAGTTTTAGCAGAAGTGGTTATACTTTTGCAGGTTGGGCAACAGCAAACAATGCAAGTAGTGCCGCTTATGCAGACGGAGCTTCTTATACTGCTACATCAAATATTACTTTGTATGCGGTATGGACAGCAGTTACATATACCGTAACCTTTAATGCAAATGATGGAAACGCCAGCCCTGCAACAGGAACTCAGACCTTTACAGCAGGAACTGCACAGGCTCTTAAAACTGCAGAAACCTTAGGCTTCAGCAGAACAAATTACACCTTTACCGGCTGGGCAACTACAAATAACGCAACAAGTGCCGCATATACAGACGGAGCTTCTTATACTGCTACATCAAATATTACTTTGTATGCAGTTTGGACAGCAATTACATATACCGTAACCTTTAATGCAAATGATGGAAACGCCAGCCCTGCAACAGGAACTCAGACCTTTACAGCAGGAACTGCACAGGCTCTTAAAACAGCCTCAACATTAAGCTTCAGCAGAAGTGGTTATACCTTTGCCGGTTGGGCAACAACAAGCACTGCAACAAGTGCAGCTTACACAGACGGAGCGTCTTATACAGCTTCTGCAAATGTGACTTTGTATGCGGTATGGACAATTAACACTTATACCGTAACCTTTAATGCAAATGATGGAAACGCCAGTCCTGCTACTGGTACTCAGACCTTTACTGCAGGAACAGCACAGGCTCTTAAAACAGCCTCAACATTAAGCTTCAGCAGAAGTGGTTATACCTTTGCCGGTTGGGCAACAACAAGCACTGCAACAAGTGCAGCTTATGCAGACGGCGCTTCTTATACTGCTTCTGCAAATGTGACTTTGTATGCGGTATGGGAAATTGAAGCATTGACAAGTATTTCAGTAAGTGGTACTCCAAATTTTTCAATAGAAAATATATTCTTTGCAGGCAAACCAGCATCGACTTATGGATTGACAGTAACTGCAACATATCCAGATTCAACTACAGCAGATGTAAGTTCAAGTGCAACAATAACTTCAACTGTAAGTAATGAGGCTGGAAACGTAACTGTGACCTACACAGAATCTGGAGTTACAAAAACTGCAGAAATAAATGGTTCTTATTACGTAGCCGCTTCCGATGCCCTTACACAGACAGTGCAGAATAACGGAACTACAACTATTAATTCTACTGAATATCAGTTAGTAAAATTTGGAGACTTCCCACAGACTATTGCCGCAAGTGGAATAACTCCTTCTTCATCAACAGTTTACAACGGCTGGTACTTAGGTTCTGACGGATATTTCTATGAAGCCAGAAATGCTAATCCATATCGCGATTCATATACATTTTCAAATAATCTAACGATAGTAGAATATGAGCAATATTACTATAAGGTAGAGCCAATTGAATGGCGTGTATTAACAGATAACTATTCTGGGAAAAAACTCCTTCTTGCAGAAAAGATTTTTAACGCAGCTATTCGATATCATTACAGATATATGGAGGAGCGAGATATAGGTTCTGATACAGGAATTCAACCAAACAACTACAAGTACAGTCAGATAAGGGCTTATCTAAATGGCTTAAGTTATTACAGAAGCACCAATGATTTATGTAACGAGTACAACAATAACGGCTTCTTACAGAAGGCATTTACAACAAGTGCACAAAGCCTTATTCCTGCAACAGCAGTGGATAATTCAGCTAGGTCAACAAATCCTGAAGCTAATGCCAGCCAATTTCATAGCGGAAGAAATGATTATGCTTGTGATAACACAAGCGACAAGATTTTCCTTTTAAGTGAACAGGAAGTAACAACAAGTGCTTATGGCTTTGAAGCATACAATAGTTCTGGAACAGGAAATTCAAGAATAAAAAAGCCAACAGACTATGTCAAGGCAATAGGTGTTAATTGCGGCGAAAGCCAAGGTACTGATGGTTGTGGTTGGTGGATCCGCACTCCTTATACTTATGATGAAGATAAGGCGTGCTACGTCGACGAAAGTGGTAGTGCCTGTCCAGATACTTGGGCTTGTACCGACTATGTCCAATCCGAACTTATTGGCGTCTGCCCAGCCCTCTGTATTGAGTAAAAATAAATCCGGTCACAATCGTGACCGGCTGCTATTCCCCCTTACTGCCTGTCTTGCACAAGACTCCCGGTAAGGGGGATTTTTTTCCTTATCTAAGGAAGCGATGTGATATAGAAACTACGATATTGTATATAAGAGTAAACAATTTAAATAGTCTTCCACGTTTTTATACTGAACGTCATTTTCTTCAGAGCAGCTTTCTCCGCGATATAGCACAACTTTTTCCATAATTTTTCCGAATCTGAATTCTGTCTGTTTGCAAATATCTTCGTTAATCAGGTGGCGGTATTGGAAGGGACTTTTTTCTTTGCTGTGTTTTATTTCATAGATTTTGCAGCTGACATTTTCCGGATCGTAAACGACCATATCAAATTCTCCAACTGCAAACTGCAGCTTAAACACTTCAAGGCTTGGATTTGCTTTTTTTGTTTCCAGTTGAACAATTTCTTCAAGCATCTGGCCTTTTATATCATCAAGAATTCTTTCTGTAATTCGTTTTCGTTCTTATGTATCAATATTCCTAAAGGTTTCATCCATTATCAGGCTCTTTATCAAAGACTCGGCCTGAGAGTAACGTAAACCTGGCTGACTAAATACCGTAGTAACTTGTTTGTTATTTAATTCATTCATGTTTACAAGAGGAAATTATCAAAAAAAAATCCTATTCCGCTATTCAGAATAGGATTTGGAAGAACTTCTGAACGAAGTTCTTTTATTTAACACCGTCATTTTTTGCTCCGCACTGCTCGCAAAAAATGTACTACACATGGGCCATACGCCGCTACGCGTCGTTTGGCTATAGGAAATTATCAAAAAAAAATCATTTCGACAAAGTCGAAATGATTTTTGGGCCATCTTAGACTTGAACTAAGGACCAAAGGATTATGAGTCCTCTGCTCTAACCACTGAGCTAATGGCCCGAATTGATAAAGATTATATCAAAAAATCCTTGTCTGGGTCAAGAGCTCCTGATTGACGGAGCTCCTGTTCATGCTATTTGTCGTCTCCGCGCATTGTGATGATGTTTCCCTTGTCATCAAACTTGAGTTCGCGGAATTTTACGTTGCGCTTCTGGTTGATTCCCTTTGAAAGCTCGCAGTCGTGATAGAAGAGGTACCACTTTCCATTGTATTCAAGAATTGAGTGGTGAGTAGTCCATCCCAAAACTGGTGTGAGGATTACTCCACCGTAAGTGTAAGGACCGTAAACATTCTTACTTGTTGCAAAACAAAGCAGGTGAGTTGTTCCTGTTGAATATGTGAAGTAATATGTGTCTCCCTTCTTGAAGAGCCATGGATCTTCAAAGTAGCGGCGTTCTTCGTCACCACCAGTAAGAGGCTTTCCATTTTCGTCAAGAATTACAAGGTCACGAACTTCTTCTGCAAGCTCAGTCATATTGTCTTTCATAAGGGCAATTTTTGGAGTACATGCAGCTTCATCACCCTTAGGCTCTTTGTTTGTTTCGCTCCATACATTGTTGCGGTACTGGTCAAGCTGACCGCCCCAGATTCCACCAAAAGTAAGATAATATTTTCCATCAGTATCAGGGAACATACATGGGTCAATAGAATAAGTACCCTTTACGTAATCAGGTTCAGCAGTGAAAGGTCCTTCTGGTTTATCACCCTTTGCAATACCAATACGGAACATTCCTGTCTTATCGCGGGCTGGGAAAACAAAGTAATATTTTCCATCCTTTTCAACACAATCAGGAGCCCAGAGCTGTTTTTCTGCCCATTTTACGTCTTCAAGTTTAAGAACGCAGCCACAGTCTCTTGGATATGTTTCTGTATCCTTCATCTCATAAACATGATAGTCTTTCATATCTATTCCACAAGCGTGGTGTTGGTGACGCTTACTATGTAGTTTCCCGGTGCTACAGAACTGGCAATATCAACGGTAACGTAAGCAATTGCGCCGTCCGTGCCTTCAATAGCCGGCACTTCTTCATCATCGAGTGAACCTGGCGAACACTCAATTGTAACGGAACCATTTTCGTTGACCGTGGATAAAAGACTGGCGTTGTAATTGTCGGGATAGCGATTTGGGAGAAGTGTCGTGCTTTGGTAATTGACACCTTCAGGCAAGTCAAGTGTGCACACCCAACTGCTGATATAATTGCGGTTCTTCATGTTCAGGGTAAGCGTCGCAGTTTTGCCTACCTGACCATTTTCATCGGCTGTCACATAAATCTGATACATGTCAGAAAGGGCTGTTGGCGTCTCAGCAGCCTTGACGCACATACTCAGTACGAGCAATGGTAATAAAGTAAAAAATCTCTTCATAGTCATTGAAATTTAATTAAACACAAGCTTTTTCATGTCCTTTTATGTATAAAGACATGGCAAAGTTACGGAATTTTTTCGAACCGCCAAACAATTTGCCGAAAAACTTCTGAAAACCAACATAAAAAGTCCCCGCCAACGGCTGTTGCACAAGGTATCTGCCGGCGCAGCGCACCTTTCCCGGAACAATGCTTCACCTGATTGCCAATAATGCTTAACCATTCCAGCCATAATGCTGTGCCCCGATGGCAATAATGGTTAAGCATTATTTTAACATCAGTTAGCGGACTTTGCCGCCGCTCCACAGCCTGTGCCAACATTTTTAATTCCTGATTGCCGATTTTCAATTATTTTGTCGTACCTTTGCACGCGGAAATGGAGCAGACGTTTAAGGAAATAAGAGAGCAGCTGTCCCGTCGCATCATGATTCTCGACGGTGCGATGGGCACGAGGATTCAGGCTTTGGGACTTGGCGCCGAGCGTTTTCATGGGAAACGCTTCGCGTCGTGGCCGGTCTCGCTGGCAGGCAATAACGACATTCTCTGCCTCACCGCGCCCGAGGTCATCATGGGCATCCACCGGCTTTACATCGAGGCGGGGGCCGACATCATTGCCACCCCCACCTTCTCGTCCAATCGCATCAGCCAGCAGGAGTACGGCTGTGCCGACATCGCGGCAGAGATGGCCCGCGAAGGGGCAAGGCTCGCACGGCAGGTGGCTGACACTATGGGGCTGGAAGGCAACGGGCAGGGAAGGAGAATTTATGTGGCCGGCTCCATGGGGCCTACGGCGAAGTCCCTGACCTTGCCTTCCGACATGGGCGACCCGGCGAAGAGAGTCGTTTCTTTCGATGAAATGGCCGATTCCTATCGGC
>JAIKYB010000192.1 GCA_024683675.1 Treponema sp. | reverse complement strand
ATGATTAAGATTGCCTTTGGTGAAGAAAATGCCCGCAAGCTTAAGATTTCTTCTACAAAGTCTATGCACGGTCACTGTCTTGGTGCAACTGGTGCTATTGAGGCTATGATTTGTGTTAAGGCTATTAATGACAGCTTTGTTCCTTGTACAAAAAACCTTGATGAAGTTGACCTTGAAGGCGGCTGCGATTTGGACTATGTTCCAAACAAGGGAATCGATATGAATATCGACGCTGCTATGTCTGCAACCTTCGGATTTGGTGGACACAACGGTGCTATTATTGTAAAGAAGGTAAAATAGATTATTACCGACTTTGCTTAGCAAACATGATATGTAATCCTCCGGCTAGACCGGAGGATTTTTTTTTAACTTCCTTGGTAAATAAAATAGCTATAAAATTGACAAATAGCTATAGTGTTGCAATGCTAATAGCAGAAAACTTAATGAGAGGTAGATATGAATAAAGTTCCGGTTTATGAGGCTAAAAATAAATTGCCGCTTTTTATTCATCAGGTAGAACAGGGGAATCCTCTTGCAATTACCCGTCATAATAATGTTGTTGCCTACCTTATTTCAAAAGAAGATTTTGAAGAGTTTACAAGGAGTGATAAGAAAGAAAAGTCCTTGGTGGAAAGAATTCATGATTCTCGGGTTGAATATGGCTTGGGTGATGATGATGATTTTGACTACACTGAATATTTTGACAGTCTTCGGGATAGAAATTATTTTGGTCGTCCTGGTGCTGAGCACCTTTTTGATGAGGTATAATTATGATTAAACCCTACTATTTGTTGGACACTAATGTTATATCAGAAATATTTCGTCCAAAACCAAATCCCGGGGTGTTTCAGAAACTTCAGGACTATGAAAAGCTTTGTTCTCTTTCATCAACTACATGGAATGAACTGCTTTTTGGTGTGCAGATAATGGATGAAGGCAAGAAAAAGGATTATATTTATTCAAAATTAATTAATGACATTCAGTCCAATTATGAAATTATTCACTATGATAATCACGCTGCCTTGATTCATGCTGATATTCGTGCCAGATTAAAGAATATGGGAAATCAGATAGATTTTCAGGATACGCAGATTGCGTCTATCGCTGTTTCTAACTGCATGGTTCTTGTTACCAGAAATATAAAGCATTTTGAGCCTATTCAGAAAGTCTCTCCGCTTGTGCTGGAAAACTGGTTTTAATCAAACAATGTCGTAAGCATCATTGTTTGATTAAAGATTTGGGCTTCCTAAAATAAGGAAGCCCAAAGAAAAAAGGATTTTTCCAAAAGTATATTTTAATTTGTAAGACGAAGCTCTGTTAAGCGAACGTAGTTTGAAGTATTATCTTTATTTTGAATTGTAAAGTTATTTATGCTTGCTTTTGAAGAATCAAGAGGAATAGAAACTTTATTGCCACTTGCAGAAGCTTCTACTTGAGCTGAATCTGTACCGTCGCTATAAGTTACCCAAACCTGGAAGCTTGAACTTGCATTAGTGTATAGCAGTTCAAGTTTATTATATCCAGCAATAGGGGTATTTAAACCGTACATGCCACCTCCATTCCATGCATTTGCCCATGTTACTTCTTGTGTAGAAGCATTGTAAGTGCCTTGATCTGCTCCCCAAAGTGTATATGAAGATAGACTTATTTTTTTTACATTAGAATTATTTGTCGGCTGTGCCTGTGGAGCAGGAGCAGGAGCTGGTGCTGCGTTATTTATGGCTTTTTGAATAACTGCATTAGTTGCATTTCCTGCCAAAGTAGGATCCATTAAAACAACATCGCCTTCTACTACAACGCGGGCTGGCGCTAAAATATTAAATGTAATTACGTTGAAAAAGTATCCAATAGGTCCAACAGAGTAGGTTACTTCTACATTTATAGCGGCATTGCCACCCATTTTATTTACTTCATTCCAGATAATTCCGGTAATTTTGTCTTTCATGGCACCAGAAGTAATATTGAAAAGATTAGAACCTCCTGACTGTCCAAGTAACTCAATAACAGTTTTTCCTTCTCTAAAATGGCCAATAACCTGAGTTCCATTTGTGAAAGGAATAAAGGATAATCCTTCTGCCTTGAATGTTGTACAAGAACTTGCAAGTAAGAGTAATACTGCGATGAGCAATCCTCCTGCACCTTTTTTAACTTTTTTGTCTTTCATACGACCTCCATAAATTTTACTATATTTTAACATGGGAGATGAAATCTTGATTGGGAGAATTCTCCCATTTTTATTTTCTTTTTTCTGAATAAGGGAGAGGTCGGTGTGACTTTTCTGGCTGGTGGGGGGGGGACTTAGTGGTCTTAAAAGTTTCTGGTCTGTTGTTTTTTACGGGGGAATGGGGTAAGATAGGTAAAAATATTTTTTGGAGAAAATTATGGCACTTACTACTGATATTAAATCTTTATTACCACATCGCGAACCTTTTTTGTTTGTAGATTCAATTATTAGCGCAGATGAAAAGGGCTGTGTTTGTGAGCATACATTTACAGAAAATGAGTTTTTCTTTAAGGGGCACTTTCCTGAGTATCCTGTAGTTCCTGGAGTAATTCTTTGTGAAACTATGGCACAGGCTGGTGGCGCTGCACTTCGTTATCTGAATATTGTTCCAGCTGATGGACTTTTCTTCTTTGCAACTCTGGACAAGGTAAAGTTCCGTAATCAGGTTCGTCCCGGAGACAAAGTTAGAATGGAAATCACTTTCTTACGCAACAGCCCAAAAATGATTAAACAGGCCGGCAAAGCCTACGTAGGCGACACCCTCTGCGCCGAAGCCGAGTGGATGTGTTTGGTAGGTTCTGCAAATTAAAGATATGGTTTCAGGAAACTGAACTTATCCAAAAACTCCTGCGGCGGGAAGCTGTCGCACATAGCATCAAGCTCTGCTTTTTCTTTTTCGGAAAGGCAGGGCTTTGTTTTTTCTGCAGCCTGCATAAAAGCGACCTTTTCTTTAGAAATATCCCTGCAGGAAAGCAACTGCTCTAAAGGTGCCGGCTTAATACCAGGAACCTTTAAGCCCTGAGGGCAGAGGGTGTAGGTTTTAATTTCCGGACAGGCTGCCAGGCGGGCTTCGAACCACCAGGCAAACATTTTCATTCTTGAATCAGTTAAAACTTCTCTATCCTGGTAATCTAAAGCCTTTTCTACATTTGCACTGTGCAGACTTCCTGCAATAAATTTTTCAACCCCGGAAAGTCTGTTAGAAAGTCTGTGCCAGTTTTCTTCTGCGGAACTTCCCTTTATGTGAGTCTGCTTTTCCGGGAAGCCTAAATCTAAGCCCGCTGTGTAGATTTCCTTAGCACCGCAAAGTCGGGCAAAGTTCCATGCAGAAGAAGCAACTGAACCTCCACTTCCCAAGTCTGCGGCTTCTATTCCAAATACTTCTTCAAACCAGCTTCCAACAGGAAATTGTGATTTACAAAGTAAAAGCTTGCGGCAGGGGAAGCGGAACACTGCCGGATAAGCAGAAAGATCAGTAATAAGAATACTTTCCGGAGCTGAAAGCCCCGCAATATGTCTGTAGGCCCAAAACTGAGGATCAGTAAGTAATATAAAATCTGGTTCAAGGCCTTCTCTTTGCAATGCGTGTAATGCAGTTTCCACGCAGACTATAAGGGCTCTGGACTTTAAGTCCTTCAAATGCGGCAGAATTCCCTGTAGAGAAGGTCCTGCTCCACATATTAAAAATGGTAGAGGCTTACTTGAAGCCCAAAGCTTTTCTGCATTAGGTGGCAGGGCTCCATGCAAAAGCAGCTGGGGAAGGTTTGTCAGACTGTTTCTACACCATAAACGTCCAAATTTTTTAAGGGTCGCTGCATTTATTTCATTTTTTCTTTTATTTCGCTTTACAATGGTTCTGATATTTTCAAAATATTGAGCTGCATGAGCTGTAAAAGGAGCAAGGTCAAAAAAGAAACTGTCTTCCCCAGAGCCTGCCTCTTTTCCCGCAAGGCCCCCGATAGTAGAAGTGTCCTCAAGTAAATGTATTATCTGGTCTTCCGGGCAGCCTACCGCAAGCACCAGCTTTTCCAAATTAAAAACCGGGCTCCAGTCTAAAATACAAAGGGCTGCATAAAATCTGCAGACATCTGGCTCTATAATTATAAGTTTTTTTTGAGGGAATTGCTTTGCACATTCAATAACATGATAACCAAGACCAAAGCCATAGAAAACGGCAGAACTTCTATCCTTTAGCTCAGAATTACTGATTGCACCTGCAGCTTCTCTTTCAGGGTTGTAGGCTGAATGAAGTCTGAGGTTGCCTTCGCTTGCAGTAAGAGCTCCACTTTTTGCAGGACTTAGAGTCCAGATTGCTTCAAGCAATTTTTCAGGCTCCCGGGGTGGAGGAGGGAGCATTGCTGAAAGCTGGGGAAATCTTTCTTGGAATTGCGAATAGTTTTTATTCCAGATTGAGTTCAATTACCATGTTCTCCGTAACTGGTGTTCCCGGCTCTGGACTCTGGCTTGTAACCCAGCCGCTTCCGTTTATATTAAGGGTTATATCACTTCTGTCTAAGAGTGGAAGCAAATCTTTTTTAGAGCTTCCTGTAAAATCAGGAACGGTGTCTCCAATTGTAATTGTCTGCGAGCTGGAAAGTTTAATTACTCCGCTGTGTTCTAAGGAAGCTGCTCCTCCACGGCTCATACCCAGGTGGTCAATAATAACATCTGCGGCTTCTCCAATTACAGGAGCAACAATTCTTCCTCCGTAGGTTTCTCCCTTTGCCTTTTCAACAACGATATACAAAATAATCTGAGGCTCTTCTACCGGGAAAATTGCCATACAGCTTGAAATAAAGTCTGTATCACTATAGCCGCCATTTGGGTCTGCCATCTGGGCTGTTCCTGTTTTTACACCAATTGCAACGTCTCTAAGGTTTGCACGGGAACCGGTTCCTGTTTTTGCAGTTGTTTCCATACAGCTAAGAATATAATCAGAGGTGTTTTTAGAGAAAACTCTGTTTTTGTAAACCGGCTCATGGGTAAAATAAGTAGTTCCATCTTTATTAGTAATTTTATGGATAAAGGTAAGCTGAACCGGAACTCCTCCGTTTGCAATTGCGGTTGCGGCCTGAACCATTTGAAGGGCAGAAACACTTATTTCCTGACCGATTGCAATTGTAGGCTTAGAGCGGCCTGACCAGAGTGGACTAGTTGGGTCTTTTACAGTTCCCGTAGTTTCTCCTGGAAGTTCAACTCCGGTTTTCTGACCAAAGCCTAACTGTCTGATGCGGCCAATAAATACATCTTCATCAATTCGGTCGCTAATCTGTCCTAAAACATCATTACATGAAAAACGGATTGCATCTCTGGCTGTTAAAGTTCCATGATGCTCCAGACATTTAATGCGGATTTTTTCTCCGCTGTTCATCCTCTTTTCGTAAACACCATCGCAGACAAAGGTTTCATTAGGTGAAATTCCGTGTTCATCATAAACAATTCCCACAGAAAAAATCTTAAATACAGAACCAGGCTCATAAGCATTCATGGCAGGTCGGTCTATACGGGCAGAAGGTGAAGAATTGGAATAGTTATTCAAATCTACAGAAGGAAAACTGATATAAGAAAGAATTTCTCCATTTTGAGCATCAGCAGCAATCAGCATCATGCTTTCTGCCTGAGTTTCACTCATAGATTTGTGGGCAATCTTTTCAAGCTTATACTGAAGATTGGCATCGATACTAAGAAAAACATTCTTCGGCTGAGGTGCCTCCTCCCCATCAATTGCTTCTGGTGAAAGAATGTCCTGCTGAGAAAATTCTATACCCGCAAGTCCCTTTCCGTCATCTCCCATATAACCAATCAACTGAGAAGCCAGGTCGTGATTAGGATAGTTCCTTCCCGGGATTTTTTCGTAGCTTACAAAGTTGTAGCCTTTTTCATCTGTAATCTTTTTTACAGCATCAAAGGTGGTGGAATCAATTTTCTTCTTTAAATAAACAAAGGATTTTGAAGAGGAAATTGTATTTTGAATGATGCTTTCTTCCATATCAAGGATTGGTGCAAGGTCATGAGCAAATTCAGCCTTACGTTCATCATCATCCCTAATATTTCTGGTTGATATACCTACGTGATAAAAATTAGTCTGTACTGCAAGAGGAAAGCCTGAACGGTCAACAATAGAACCTCTTTCTTCTTCTGTTTTATTCTGAGCTATTGGACCTACCGGTTGAAGAGCAAGTCTAGCGTAAGCAAAAAGAATAATCAGAACACAGATTCCCGAAATGACAAAGAAAATAATTGTCCGTACAGGTCTAAAAAAACTATTCAATTATAATCCACCCACCTATAACTATAACCATTATTCAATAAAATTACCAGATTAAAATCTAAACATGGCCTTATTTTATTCCGATAGTTGAACTATGGAAATAATAAGTTACGTTCAGGATAAACCTCGCGAAAAAAGAATTCATTTCAGTCTGTTTGGCAGCGGAAGGGTTAAAGCAGAAAAATCAATTTCTCTGACATACCCGGTATATCTTCCGGAATTCAGAAGCTTTTCTGCAAAAAAAGTTCGGAATACTATTTCATTTCGTAGTGTTTTAAAGTCCCTGGGCTCAGCTCTTACTCTTTCAGGAGATTTCTTAAAATCAAATATAAAGGTTATTTCAATTACTCTGCTGCTTGCAGTCCTTGCTGTTTCTCTTTCTGTGGGAAGCTTGAAGCTGCATAGCTTTTCTATAAATCATACAGGGCCACTTGAACTGGAAGGGGAGTCTTTGGATATCCAAAACTTGAACAAGCTTATGGCCTCCTTTGCCCTGGAAGGCAGTAAAGAATATGATGAAGCAGGAAACCTTCTTGATATGAAGGGCCTTGAATCAGAGGTATTTACTCAGCCGGTTACTTATCAGACATATAAAGTTCGCTCAGGAGATACAATCAGCGGTATTGCTATAAAGTTCGGCCTCAGAAATATTTCTACTTTAATTTCTGTTAATGATATTGGAAATGTTCGTCAACTTGCGGCCGGTCAAAAGCTTAGAATACCTTCTGTTGACGGCATTATTTATACAGTTAAAAAAGGTGATTCTTTAAACGGAATCTCTACAAAATATGGAATTAGCCTGGATAATCTTCTGGATGTAAATGATTTAACAAAGGAAACTCTTACAGCAGGCCAGCAGCTCTTTATTCCGGGAGTTGGTCTTGATGCAGGAACCTTGCGAAATGCAATGGGCGAGCTCTTTACTATGCCAATTGCAGCAAAATTCCGCTGGTCTTCTCCTTATGGTTATCGTGCTGATCCTTTTACTGGTGTAAAAACTTTCCACACTGGAACTGATATGGCATGTCCTACAGGAACTCCAATTCTGGCTTCTATGAGTGGACGCGTTATGAAGGTGGGAACAATGCATAGAATCTACGGAAACTATGTAATTATTGACCACGGAAATGGTTATCAAACCTTGTATGCCCATATGTCTAAGGTAATTGCTGCCAAAGGTCAGTGGGTTAGTCAGGGAACTAGAATAGGTCTTGTAGGTTCTACAGGATATTCAACTGGACCACATCTTCACTTTACTGTTTATAAAAACGGTAAGCTTGTGGATCCTATGTCTGTACTAAAATAAATTCAGGAGTTTAATATGTGTATTTGCGGTGGATGTGGTAAGGTTATTGATAGTGCATTTCATTATTGTCCCTGGTGCGGTTATTCACGCATTGAAGAACAGAAACGTCAGTCAATAGATATGAAATTCGAGCAGTACAAAGAAAAATATCTTGAAGCTCATTCTGCTCAGATAGAAAAACTTAATAATAAGTTAGATGATCTGGAAAGAGAACTTTCTGTTCTTGTCTTAAGTTCGGAGATGGCTAAATGAAAAAAATCCTCCTTTTGATTATTTCCTCATTATTCCTTTTTAAGGGATTTGCAGAGATTTCTTTTGCAAATCCTGATATCAATATGAACGATGAGGTGCTTTTTACAGTCAGACAAAATTCTACTGGTGCTAACCCTTATAAATCTGTCTTTTACACAAAGATAAAAGATGGTGCTCCGGAAAAAGTCCCTCAGCTTATTACCTGTTACCCGGAACAGATGGAATTATTGTCTGGAGGCAGTATTCTTCAGATAAGAAACCGTTATGGTACAGCCCGCTATTACCGCGAAAGTGGCGAATTAAAGTGGATGACAAAGCTGGAAAAGATTCCGGAGCATGCACTTCCGGTTGCCCCTTACAGTGTAAGCCCTGATGGTAAATATTTTTGCCGTATAGAACGCACTTCTGCAGTTTCCGGCTGTCTTGTTCTGGAATGCTCTGAAAATGGAAAATCCTTTATTCTTAATGAAAATCTTCTTCTTTCTTATGAAAAGGTTCCTGTAAAATGGGCCCCAGACAGTTCAGTTTTAATCTACGAAAAAAATGACAACGTATATTTCTGTAATCCGGATGCTATTCTGCGCGGTGTAGAAATTGAAGAAAAATACCGCTCCATTGGTCGTGGAACTGTAAATTCAATTTGCTGGGCAGATGAAAAAAGCCTTGCTTATATTGACGATTATCTTCTATATAAAATAAATACTCGTGAACTTTATACTCTTGGCTTGTATTCAGGAATTATAGGGCAGGGTAAGGCAATGGGCCGCCTTCCCTTTAAGTTTGACAGCAAGGCAGACACTTTTTCTTCCAACTACGATGTTACTTCTATTGTAGTTTGCCAGGGAAACAGACTCTTTAGCTATCTGGTTGTTCAAAGCTCAGCCTGCGACTATATGGATGTTGTTTATTCCCGCCCTTATACAGATTCTACCGCCTCTTTAGTTGATACTATGATTTTCTGGAATGAATATGAATCTCCTATTTTGTGGCAGGAAAAGCTTCCTTATAATGGAGCTCCAGAAAAATGTGCTGTTTACAGACTTTCTTCAAAGGCTTCTCAGGTTCTGGAGATTCAGGATTCTGGTCGACCTATTCTTTCTCCTGATAAAACAAAGATTGCCTTCTATTCCGGGGCTATTCTCTATGTCTACGATGTAAACACATGGAAGCGTATCGCAGAGCTCGCTGGTGAAAAAATTGCTTCTGTTTTATGGATGAATAATGAGGTTCTCTGCGTAGGCGGCGAAAAGAGTATTCGTTTGTGGAATCTAAAACAGAATCTGGCAGAAACTATTACTCTTTCTTCTGCAATTGCCGCCTACTGGGATAATTCTGATTATTCTATTGTTGCCGAAACTAACGGTGCTGTTTACTACAGATACAATAAAGATACAAATACCTGGAAACGCCTTGGCGACGTTATTCCTGTAAGTGCAAAAAATCAAAATGGCCGATACCGAGTCTTTACAGGAACAACTCAGAACAAGCAGTTTAAGAATTCCCTCTATATCAGAACTTTGGGAAGTAAGGCTGTTACAAAATCAGTTTTCCCGGAAAGTACAGTAAAATCGCCAGCCCTTAAAAAGGTTGCCCTTGCTTTTGACTTTTATGATAATGCAGACGGACTTCCTCGCATTCTTTCTAACCTGAAAAAGTATAACGTAAAGGGAAACTTCTTCTTAAACGGAGAGTTTATCCGCCGTTATCCTTTGGAAACTCAGCAGATTGTTGCAAATGGCCATGATTGTGCTTCAATGTTCTTTACAGTAACAGACCTGACTCAAAACAGCTTTGTTATTAATGAAGAATTTGTTCGCCGAGGCCTGGGCCGAAACGAAGATGAATTCTACGAGTGCACTGGAACAGAGCTTTCTCTTTTCTGGCATACCCCATTTTATGCAGTTACTCCAGATTTAATCACCTTTGGAGATAATTCAGGTTATGCTTATATAAATTCCTTCCATGAGCTTACAGAATTTGACATACCTGAAGTGCGTCCCGAAGTTCTGATTAAAAGCTATTATGATGATATAGTTCGTCAAAACGGTGGAATAATTCCAATTGTCGGAGGATTTTCTGATGGTTATCATGTTTATCCTCTTTATGATTATCTGGATGTTCTTATAAGTGCCTTGATAGACGGTGGCTTTGAGCTGGTGGGAATTGAAAGCCTTTAATTATATTTTTAATTTTTGATATCAAGAAAGACTGCCTTTGTCTAAGGGCAGTCTTTTTTTTTGGTAACTTTTCAAAACAAGTAAAAATCACTATACTAGTGCCATTATGGCTACAAACACACTTGATAAAATGCGAAACATCGGTATCATGGCTCATATCGATGCCGGAAAGACCACAACAACAGAAAGAATCCTCTATTATACAGGTAAAATTCACAAGATTGGTGAAATAGATGACGGTCAGGCCACAATGGACTGGATGGCTCAGGAACAGGAGCGCGGAATTACCATTTGTTCTGCCGCTACAACTACCTATTGGAAAAATCATCAGATTAATATTATCGATACACCGGGCCACGTAGACTTTACTGCAGAAGTTGAACGTTCTCTGCGAGTCCTTGACGGTGCCGTAGCTGTAATTTGTGCGGTAGACGGAGTTCAGCCTCAGACAGAAACTGTTTGGAAGCAGGCAGACGAGTTTTCTGTTCCACGTATGTGCTTTATGAACAAAATGGACCGCATTGGAGCTGATTTCTTTGGTTCAATGGACGATGTTCACGAAAAGTTTGGTGTAGACTGCCTTGCCCTGCAGCTTCCAATTGGACAGGGCCAGGAATTTGAAGGGGTAATCGACCTCTTAAATATGAAGGAAATCCGCTGGCATGAAGAAGATGAAGGCGAAACCTTTGATATTACAGATATAGCTGAAGAACGTAAGGCTCAGGCAGAAGAATGGCGGGAAAAGCTTGTTGAAACAGTAGCCGGTTCAGATGATGAGCTTATGGAAATCTATCTGGAAGGCGGAGAAATCACAGTTGAACAGCTTAAGAAGGCAATCAGAGCCGGAACTATCAACCGTACCTTTGTGCCATTTGTAATGGGTTCTGCCCGTCATAATCAGGGAGTTCAGCCACTTATTGACGCAATCATAGATTATCTTCCAAGTCCTTTGGATATTCCTCCTGCAAAGGGAATTCGCATGAAGAAGGATGTGGAAGAAGCCGTAGACGTTCCTTGCGACGCTTCAAAAATGCCTCTTGGTCTTGTTTTCAAAATCCAGTTCGACCGCGAAATGGGACCTCTTTGCTATGTTCGCATGTATTCCGGAAAGATTCAGGCTGGAACTCAGATTTTCAATACTAATAAGAAAAAACGTGAGCGTGTAAATCGTATTCTTCGTATGCACGCAAATAAGAGTGAGCCTTGCGATTCAATTT
The DNA here is from genome assembly GCA_024683675.1 of Treponema sp. Taxonomy (GTDB): domain Bacteria; phylum Spirochaetota; class Spirochaetia; order Treponematales; family Treponemataceae; genus Treponema_D. The sequence continues at coordinate 624 of JAIKYB010000192.1, read as the reverse complement.
CCGCTGGCGATATCGGCGTATTTATCGGATTAAAGCTGGCCCAGACCGGAGATTCTATAGGAAGCGAAGCTTTCCCTGTATTACTTGAACAGCCAAAGTTCCCTCAGCCTGTAATTTCTGTTGCCCTTGAGCCGGAATCTATGAGCGAAAAGGACAAGATGAATGAAACTCTGGAAATCCTTAGCCGCGAAGACCCAACCTTTACCAGCCATGAAGATGCAGAAACCGGTCAGCTGATTATCAGTGGAATGGGTGAGCTTCACCTTGATGTTCTTGTTACCCGTATGCGCGATGACTTTGGCGTAAAATGTAATGTAGGTGCACCACAGGTAACTTACCGTGAATCTGTAAGCAGCTCTGCAGAGGCTACAGAAGAATTCAGCCGTGTACTTGCAGGAAAGGAAAATACTGCCTCTCTTACAATTACTGTTGAACAGCGCGAACAGGGCTCCGGTAACTCCTTTGAAATTACTTGCCGTCATGCAGAGGTTCCTGAAGAAATCATTGAAGCAATCAAGAGCGGCTTTATGTCTTCTCTTAATTCTGGAATCAAATACGGATATCCTTGTACAGATGTAGGAGTAAAGGTAACAGCAATCGGTTATAACGAGCTTACTTCTACTA
>JAIKYB010000185.1 GCA_024683675.1 Treponema sp. | reverse complement strand
TACCCGATATTTATAAACCTGATTTTCTATTCCTATATATGATTTGGCGTACTGTCCCAGGAAGAAAAAGAGGAGGAAATCATCTGCCATATTACATTCGGTGTAGGGAATATTTTCGTAGGCCTTTTGCCAGAGTTCGCGCTTAATGAGCTTACCCCAGGTGTTGGCGGTAAAGGCATTTTTCATAAGCCACTGGAAAAAAACTTCGTGACCTTCTAAGCTGCCGTAATGGATTGCGCCATAGCGGTTTTCTTTGGTAGGGATAAATTTACCTTCCTGGTCAAAAACTCCTGCTGTGGAAGTGCCGTGAACTATATCGTAACCTTCCGGCTCTTTTGAAATTGCCATATTGTAAAGGGCTGTTAATGCACCTTCTGCCATCTGGTCATCGGAGTCTACCTGGCTCATATATGAAGCCCGGGCTTCATACATAAGACTGCGGCGAACTTCTATAAGTCCACGATTTTCTTTATGCACAATAAGGCGGATAGGAACTGTTTTTAGTTTATGCTCTTTACGCCACTTGTCAGATTCTTTTTGCATCATCCTGACAATTTTCTTTACGGGCCGGCCCTTTTCATCCTTTCCTTCACTGGCATCGCTCACAAGGACAATTTCAAAATCGTTAAAATCCTGCTGAAAAACTGAGCGCAGGCACTGAGCCAGATATGCTTCTGTATTAAAAACCGGTATACAAACGGAAATGAGTGGGGCTGCTGCTTTCATTATAATGCGGTCCCTGCAGAACTTTTTATGTTTTCTATTTGTGATGTTTTCAACCCAGTTGCCTGGGCAATTTCTTCTAACGAAAGCTTCCCCATTTTTATAAGCTGACTTGCCGCCTCAACCGCCTTTTCGGCAGCCCCCTGGGTTATCCCCTGGGCAATTCCCTGGGCAATTCCTTCTTTCTTTGCGGCACGTTCTATATCTCTGTCATGTAAATTCATAGCGGCGTAATTCCTCCTGAATTTGTCATTTTCTTTGATTTTTTCTACCAGACTGGATAAGCGATTTGAAAGATCGTCTTCTCCCGGCTCGTTTGTACAGATAAAATGCAGAAGCGCTCGTATTCGAGCGTCTTTTTCATTCTTATACCCACTTGCATTATAAATTACCTTTGTGGTTTTGTCATTTAGTTTTACGTTATCACATTCATTGCAGCGGTTATTAAACGTATAACAGGGAAGTCCATATTCCTTGTCACTTTCATTGCGAAATGGGTCTGATTTACAGATAAACAATATATAACTGTCTTTTAATTCTGAATAATCCTGCCCTTTTATAAGACTGTCTATGTCTATCATGCTCTGGTAATAGCGGGTTCTTTTTCCCAGAGCTTCTTCCTTATGATTCTGCATACAATATGGTGAGTCTCTCAGACGTTGCAAATCGTGGATTTTGCTGCATACTTAAAATTGTAGAGATAAGTGGCAGCATGCCACAAACAAAAGGAGACCCACCATGGAAAGTATAATTTACGTAGGCATTGATGTCCATAAGGACACCTATTATTTAAGTTCTTATCTTCCTGAAAAGAATCTGATTTTTGCACAGACAGAAATAAAAGCTGATAGCAAGAATGTAATGAAATATTTGGATAAAGTTTCAGAAATGAATAATGGTGCCATAGTTATTTGTGGTTATGAAGCTGGCCCAACCGGTTTTAAATTTTGTAGAGATTTGACAAGAAGAAATTACAATTGTATTGTGATGGCTCCAACATCCATTGCAAAAACAACACGAGATAAAATGGTAAAAACAGATAAAGCTGATTCTGTTTTGCTTGCTAAGTCGTTAGCCTTTCATTCTTATAAACAAGTAGTATTACCAGATGAAAATATTGAAGCCTTAAGGGAAGTTGTCAGACTTAGACATTGTGCACAAAAAGAATGTAAACGTGCAAAGCAATCATTTTTATCCTTTCTTTTATCTAATGGTTTCTCATACCCATATGGAGGAAAGGATTCTTATTGGACAAAGAAATTCATGCTTTGGGTAAATTCAATACATTTTACTTCTGAATATCTTAACTTATGTAAGGATGAATATTTAGCTGAAGCTGTAAGAATGATACAAAGAGTAAAAGCTTTGGATAAAAAACTTGAAGAATTACAGGAAAGTGAAGATATTAGAGACAAAGTCAAATCCTTAAAGTGTATTTGTGGAATAAATACTTTAACTGCAATGACTCTAGTAACGGAGGTTGGCGATTTCAATAGATTTAAAACTGCCGGAAATTTTGCTAGTTATACAGGTTTGTGTCCAGGAAGCCATTCTAGTGGTTTGACGGATAGGACTACTGGAATAACAAAACAAGGTAATAGAATTATTAGAAAACTATTGATTGAATCTGCAAAGGCTATTGGGCGATCTGAAGCACATAAATCAGTGTCATTATTAAAAAGGCAGGAAGGTATGCCAAGTGAAGTAATAAATTATGCAGACAAAGCTTCAAATAGATTAAGGAAAAGGATAAGGCGATTGGAGAATCAAGGAATGCATTATAATAAAATATCAGCTGCGTGTGCTAGGGAATTGGCATGTTTTGTCTGGGGTATGATGACGAATCATATTGCTTAGTTTTTTTGTGTTGTTAATTAATGGGGGCAGGATTAGGAGAAATAGGATTTTATATAACTATCTTCGTTCGAAATGTTAGGACAATTTTATCATACGATAGAATTGATTCCCGTTTGCATAGTGTAAGAGTTTTCGGCGGACCATTGACCTGGGCTAAGACAATTTGTTGAATTCCCGAATATCATAGTGGTCAAAACCGGTTAAACTCTGAAACTGCTCTCGTTTTTTTTGTTCTTTGATATTGACAAGAGACTCACCATATCATTTCTACGTCTATAACTTTATCTACATCCTTTAGATAAACATCAAGACGGATTCCCTTGCTTGAATAATAAGGCGCAATTTCCTTTTCAAGCTCAGGATATTCAACATGGTGAACTTTGATATGCAAAAGCCTTTCTACAAATTCCGCACTGATTTTCGGGTCCCTCAGAACTTCCTGGAACATTCCATCGTCTGTAAAGGTCAACTCATCAACTGATTTTCTTTTGTAATTATTTTCCATAACTATATCTCCCTGGGGATTTCTAAAATACCCCCTATAGATATAGTTGCTTTTTTATGTCACTTTTACCAATTTTCGCAAAAAAAAACCGGGGATTTTAAGGGGGCTCCGCCCCCTTAGGAGAGGGGGTAGCGGAAGCCACCGCAGGGAGCGGATGCGGAAGTTGCGCCGCGTGGGAGCGTAGCGGACATGCGGTGCAAGTGGAGCGGATGCGGACGAGGAGGCTGGAGCGAGGGGGAGACTTCCCCCACAAATGTTAATTCGATATATTATAAGCATGAGTACAAATAACGATTTATGTCCTTGCGGTTCAGGAAAAAAATACGGCGAATGCTGTGAACCGATTATTCGT
>JAIKYB010000064.1 GCA_024683675.1 Treponema sp. | reverse complement strand
CCTTCTGTAAAAATTGCCATATCTGCAATAAAAGAAAATCCTCTGGAAAGCCTGATTTCTACCAGTGGCGGTATGATTTCTGAAAAGTTTGCCTTAAAACTGGTGAAAATGGCAAATGGTAAGGGGAAATAAAAAGAGGGCCGCCCAAATCAGGCGGCCCTCAACGCTCTTATAAAACTACTTTGTTTCTGGTGTGTGCCACTTCCAGTTTACAACTTCTGGCAAATCTTCGCCGAGTTCGGAAATGTGCTGCTTGTGGGCAACCAAAGTGTCGTTCATCTGCTGAACAAGGTGACTTGCCTTGTTTCCAAGCTGTGGCAGGTACTGGAGAGCTGCCTTTACAAGGTCAAAGCGGTCAATCTTGTTCTGAACACGCATATCGAACGGAGTAGTGATTGTACCTTCTTCGTGGTATCCGTAAACGTGGAGATTGCGGTTTTCGCGAAGATAAGTAAGCTCGTGTACCAGCTTTGGATATCCATGGAAAGCGAAGATGATTGGCTTATCCTTTGTAAAGATAGCGTTGTATTCAGCTTCTGTAAGTCCATGTGGATGCTGGTGGTCGCTCTGCAGCTTCATCAGGTCAACTACGTTTACGAAACGTACCTTTAAATCAGGTAAGTTATCGCGGAGGATAGTAGTTGCTGCCAAAGCTTCCAGAGTTGGAGTATCACCACAACAAGCCATAACAAGGTCAGGCTCCTGTCCCTGGTCATTAGATGCCCAGTCCCAGATTCCAATACCCTGAGTACAGTGCTTAACTGCCTGATCCATTGTAAGCCACTGGCAGCTTGGGTGCTTAGAAGCAACAATTACGTTTACATAATTCTTGCTCTTGATACAGTGGTCAAAGGTTGAAAGCAGACAGTTTGTATCAGGAGGAAGGTACATACGTACTACGTCAGCCTTTTTATTAGAAATATGATCAAGGAAGCCAGGGTCCTGGTGGGTAAATCCGTTGTGGTCCTGCTGCCATACGTTTGAAGTAAGAATAAGGTTCAAAGATGCAATTGGTGCACGCCACTTAAGCTGTGAGCAAACCTTGAGCCATTTTGCATGCTGAGAAGCCATAGAGTCGATAATACGAATGAAGGCTTCGTAGCTTGCGAAGAAGCCGTGACGACCAGTAAGAAGGTAACCTTCAAGCCAGCCTTCACACATGTGTTCAGAAAGGTAAGAGTCCATGATACGTCCGTCATGAGCCAGCTTATCATCTGAATCAATAATATCACCGTTGAAGTCGCGGTTTGTAGCTTCGAAGGCAGCATAAAGTCTGTTAGACATAGACTCATCTGGTCCGAAGATACGGAAGTTCTTGTTGTCTTCGTTGAGCTTGAATACATCGCGAATATAATTTCCAAGCTCCTTCATATCCTGAGCTTTTACGCTGCCAGGAGTTTTAATATCAAGGGCGTACTTCTTGAAGTCTGGAGTACGGAGGTCTTTAAGAAGATTACCACCATTTGCATGAGGGTTAGCAGAAATTCTCTGGTCTCCCTTAGGAGCAATTGCCTGAATTTCTGGCTTAAGACGATAGTTTTCGTCAAAAAGCTCTTCCGGTTTGTATGACTTGAGCCATGCTTCCAGTTCCTTCATGTGCTTTGCTTCATTTGGATCTGGCTTTGTAAGGTCGATTGGTACCTGGTGAGCACGGAAAGAGTTTTCAATTGGAAGTCCGTCATCATTAAATTTAGGACCTGTCCAACCCTTTGGAGTGCGAAGTACAATCATTGGCCAGAATGGGCGCTCTGTTTTTCCGTTTACGCGGGCATCCTTCTGAATCTTCTTAATCTTTTCGATACATTTGTCCAAAGCGGCAGCCATTGCGTGGTGTACTTCCATGTGGTCTGAATCTGGGCTTGCTTCAACAAAAATTGGATCCCAACCACAACCGTGGAAGAAGCTCTTTACTTCATCCTTAGAAATACGGGCAAATACTGTTGGGTTAGAAATCTTATATCCATTGAGGTGGAGGATAGGAAGAACCGCACCGTCACTTACAGGATTAAGGAACTTGTTAGAGTGCCAGGCTGTTGCAAGTGGACCAGTTTCTGCTTCACCATCACCTACGATACAAGTTGTAATAAGGTTAGGGTTATCAAAAACAGAACCGAATGCGTGAGCGATAGAATAACCAAGCTCACCACCTTCGTTAATAGAACCAGGAGTTTCTGGAGCAACGTGGCTTGAAATTCCGCCTGGGAAAGAGAACTGCTTGCAAAGACGGCTCATACCTTCTTCATCAAGACTTACGTTTGGATAAACCTCTGAATAGTAGCCTTCAAGGTAAGAGTTAGCTACGAAGAAGTTTCCTCCATGACCAGGACCAGAAATCAAAATCATGTCCAGGTTGTATTTTGTAATAACCCTGTCCAGGTGAGTGTAAACAAAGTTCTGTCCAGGAACTGTACCCCAGTGTCCTACGATTTTTGTTTTTATCTGATCGCGTGTCAAAGGCTTTCTTAAAAGAGGATTTTCTTTCATGTAAAGCTGAGCTGCTGCAAGATAGTTGGTTGCGCGCCAATACTGATCAAGTCTTTTGAAATATTCTTCTGAATCTTCAATACGCTTTGGTTTTTTAGACATATAAATCTCCTTATGTTGATACTGAGACTTTAATGAAATCTGAACTTTAAAGCAATAGGAAAAATGGCTTATAAATCAAATATTCCCCTTTTTAACACATAAAAAAGGGGAATATTTGATTTATAAGGGTTTTAGAAATGTCTATAAAAGTGAAAACTCCCCTTTTTACTTTTGAAAAAGGGGAGTTTTCTTGTTATGAGTGTGTTTTACTTTATTTTTAACTAAACTTTTTCTTTATTTTAATATTTTACTTAATAAAACTAATCATCCATCAGATGATAGCACCTTACCAGAATACGAGTTTCTTCATAGCCTTCGTTTTCGTCTAAATCAAGTAACTCGTAAATCTTTTGAATGCGGTAACGGATGGTGTTTGTATGCTGAAAGCATTCTGCACTGGTAGCCGAATAGTCTCCGTTATTTTTTACAAAGGAATTCAGGGTTTTCATTAAATCAGAATTATGCTTTTTATCATAATTTTGAATAACGGCAATTCTATTTTGAATTTCTTTGTGAAGAATTTCATCCTGCAGTAAAATCAGGGAATACTTGTAGACGCCAATATATTTGTATGAAAGACTGTCAGTCTGCTTAAATTTACAAAGCTCTGCAGCCGAATATGATTTTTTTATAGACTCTTTAATATCCGCCAGCTTAAGAATTTCATCATCATAACCAATGTAGTAGTCTTCACAGGAAAATCCGTTTTGAATTAAAAGGTCCCTGATGTAGTGGAGCTTAATGCTGCCGGGGCTTTCTTCTTTGTCAAAGCTGCAGACTAAAACTATATTGTGGGCAGATTTTATAAAGCTCCAGGAGGTAGGAGTTTCCAGCTTTGAGCGATGGTACATGAGGGTGTCAAAAAAAGTATGAACCTTCAGGTTTGTAGATTCCTTTTTTGGGATTAAAACGGCACTGATAATTGTTTCCTTAAAAGCCGGATTTATTTCTCTTGCAATTGTTACTGCCTGATTTTTGTCGCAGGAGGCCTCTAAAATATGATTAAGCTTTTCTTCGTGAATGATATATTGGGCCCGGGTTTTCATGGATTCGTTGATATTGATAATCAGGTCTTCCATAAACTCATCATAAAAGGTGAGGATAGGAACATGATTATCGCGGGCACATTTTATAATATCAGGAGGAAGTTCTTCTTCCGGTAAAAGTTTAATGGCTATTCCGGAAACCTTTTTCTGAATCAGCTTTTTGATTGAGCCGTTCACCAGCTCTGGGTTTGTCTGGGCAAAAAAGTAAGAAATCAAAACAAAATATCCAAAACAATAACCTGCGTAATTAATTCGGCTGCTTTCATATTCAAGTATAACTGCAGTTGTAACGGAATTAGAAAGATATTCTCTACCTGTAAGAATCTTAAAGTTTTTGAAAAGGCTTAGATTCAAAATTTCATTTACTGTAATCATAAAAAGGCCTCCGGCAAAAAAAAAGAGTGCAATGGACATGCTTTCGCACACCATTGCACTCATTGGCCTTTATTATGCAGTAAAGATGACTTTTAGGCAAGTTTCTTTTTACAACTTTTATCAAGAATCTCGCTCATGATGGCTAGGAATTTATCATTCATTTCTGCAGTGCCAAGACTAACTCTGTTCATTCCAAGAGGACAGCCAATAAGAACCTTATTCTGAGCCAGGGTAGAGTAGATTTCTGTGTTTTCTACTTCTGGAGCCTTAAACAAAATAAAGTTTGTCTGACTTTCATAAACGGTACAGCCCAAATCCTTTAATCCTTGGGAAACCTTTTTTCTTTCTATTGCATTAAGCTTTGCAACTTTTGCAAGGTATTCCTGGTCTTTTAGGGCTTCAACAGCCATTTTCTGTCCCAGAATATTTATGTTCCAGGCTGCTCCGGATTTTGCCAGCAGGGAAATTAATTCTGGAAGTCCGGCTGCCATACCAATTCGTAAACCTGCCATTCCGTAAGCTTTAGAGAAGGTCTTCAAAACCAGCAAAGGCTTTTTGTGTCCTTCCTTAATCAGCTTAATCATAGAATAAGTTTCTGGTCTTTCTACGAATTCCAAATATGCTTCGTCTACAACTACAAGAACTGTTTCCGGAAGCTTTTTGATAAAATCCTCCAGTTTTTTAGAATCTACAAAAGTGCCTGTTGGGTTATTTGGATTGCAGATTACCATCATTTTTGTTTTAGGGGTAACTGCTGCTGCCATAGCCTCTAAATCATAATTCATGTCTGAATCAAGGGGAACCATAACAGGGCTGGCTCCCGCAACATTTGTAACATCACGGAAGGCTTCGTAGCTTGGGTCTCCAAGTACAACTTCGTCTCCTGGGTTCAGAAAAACTTCACCAAGAATATTTATGATGGAAGATGAACCTGTGGCAGAGCAAACGTGCATCATGTCTGGAAGTCCATGCAGCTTTGCAAATTCAGATTTAAGGTCAACTGAAAACCAGTCTGGGTAAATATTTGGGCGTTTACAAGCTTCATACAAGGCATCCATTGCTTTAGGACTTGGTCCGAAAGGACTTTCATTGTAGTTAAGTCGGAAAACATCTGGAGTCGTGTAGCTTGAAACCGGCTGGCGTGCTGCTCTTTTACTTTCTGGTAAAGCCTTAATTGAATCTCTTAAAAGTGTTTTGTAATCCATAGCGATCTCCTTTTGCCAAGTATTTTGATTGGCTTGTTTTAATTTGTCCCCACTCTAGCAGAAATGGAATATATAAAACTAGAAATTATTTACAAAAAAAAGCGAGGATTTTTTGTAAGCTTTACAAATTTGCCCGTAAAAAATTGACCATGAGTATAAAGAATCCTTATTATGCAGAAAAATTAAGTTGATTTGGAGGTGCTTTATGGGAATGAATGCAATTTTTGACAGGAAGTATCTTGTAAAACTTGTTATGCCTCTTATTATTGAGCAGGTTCTGGCAGTTTCTGTTGGAATGGCCGATATGATTATGGTTTCGGGGGCAGGTGAAACTGCGGTTTCTGGTGTTTCTTTAGTAAATACAATTTCAAATTTATTGATTTATGTTTTTACTGCTCTGGCAACAGGAGGAGCTGTTGTTGCGGCTCAAGCCCTGGGGGCCAGAAAAAAAGACATGGCCAACACCGTTTCAAATCAGCTGATACTTATTTGTTTTCTGGTATCGCTAGTAATAACTACAATCTGTCTGCTTTTGAACCGTCAGATTCTTGGTCTCATTTATGGTTCTGTTGAAGCTGAGGTAATGGAACAGGCGGTTTTGTATTTTTATATAACGGCCTTTTCCTTTCCCTTCATTGCGGTTTATTACGGGGCAACGGCACTCTTCCGCTCTATGGGAAATTCAAAACTGAGTATGTATGTTTCCGCAATTATGAATATTTTGAATATTGTGGGAAATGCAATCTTTGTTTTTGGTTTTGGCATGGGGATTGCCGGTGTTGGTTACGCAACTCTTATTTCTAGAGCAATTGCGGGACTGCTGGTTATTTTTATGCTGAGGAATCAGGAGCTGGAACTGCATATTAATAAATATCTGAAATTTGGCTGGAATTGGGCTGTGCAGAAAAAGATTCTTGCTTTGGGTATTCCAAGTGGAATTGATAATGCCATGTTCCAGATTGGAAAGCTTTTTACCCAGGCCTTAATTGCAAGCTTTGGAACTGCAAGTATAGCGGCAAATGCTACGGCAAGTACAATTGAGCTTCTGGCAACTATTCCTGCGGCGGCTACCGGGCTTGCCATAACTACTGTTGTTGGACAATGTGTTGGTGCCGACGATTATGATTCTGCAAAAAAATATACAAAAAAGCTTGTCTTCTGGGCCTATGTAATGCTCTGGATAGAAAACCTGATTATTGTGGTATTAACTCCGACAATTGCCAGCTGGTATAACCTTTCGCCGGAAGGAGACCGTCTTGCCCGTATTCTTATATGGTATCACAGTGCCTGCTGCGTTATTATGTGGCCTTGCGCCTGGACTCTGCAGTCGGTGCTAAGGGCAAGTGGCGATGTAAAATATCTTATGACCGCATCAATTGTGATTATGTGGGTATTTAGGATTGGTTTCGCTTATCTTCTAACCTGGCTTAATTCTTTAATGGGCTCTCCGCTTCCAGGGGTAGTCTGTGTATGGACCGCCATGATGATAGACTGGTTCGCCCGCTGTCTAAGTAACCTCTTGCGCCTGAAGAGCGGCAAGTGGAAGAGGCAGGCGGTTGTGTAG
>JAIKYB010000051.1 GCA_024683675.1 Treponema sp. | reverse complement strand
TCCAGACAATAAAGCTGCACCATGAGGATTTTTCCATCCTTATAAACTAAGGCCATTGCACGATCGCTATTAGACATACCTGTTTCCCCCTACCTTTCATCATTTACAATATGGATAACGCCTTTACCTTCAAGGATTTCTTTTATGCGGTAACGAAGGAATTCCGGCTTTACATCAGTTTGGGCAAGCTGGTCCAGAGGAATCCATGAGATTTCTTCCTTTGCATTGTTCCAGCCGTAGGTTTCGCATTTTGCATCCTTTTTTCCCCGGCTTTTCATCAGATAATAAAACTCTATTGTGTGGCAGTGCAGAGGGTCATAGCCCAGGGCTGCTTCCTTAAAAAAATTTTCGCAGATTACAGCAAGGCGTTCCACCTGATAGTCAACACCGGTTTCTTCCTTGACCTCGCGGATTACACAATCCTCGGTCTTTTCGTTCATGTGGACTCCGCCACCAACTGAATAAAAGTATTTTGAAGTTGTACTTTTTACCAGAAGAAGTGAATTATCTTCTATTATTATGGCGCCGGTTCTAAGGCGGAACCAGTTATCATTTACCGAAAAACAACTGTCGGGATAGCCGACGCGGATATCATCTTTTTCTTTTTCCATAAGATAGATTATAAGGTCAAAGTCATAGCTTCACAAGAGGCTTTGAACCCAAGTTTTTCGTAAACTGGCCGCCCCATATCAGAAGCGTCAAGGCTGATTTCACTTGCCCCGTAATTTCTGGCTTCTTCAATTAAAAGCTTTACCATTTTAGAAGCAATCCCTTTTTTACGGTAATCCGGATGTGTATAAACATTCATAAGATGGGCGCGTTTTCCACTTGGATGATCAAAGGTTGGCATGACATAAAGAAAGCAAATACCGGCACAGCCAATTACCCTATCTCCATCAAAGGCAATTACTTCTTTATAATTTCCTTTTTCAAAATAGGCCCGGCTTTCCTGGACTAACTGGTCTGAAAATTTGTAATCAGCTGGCTTTTTATTTACCGCCCGCAGCATTTCAAGGCGGCTTTCCATCAGGATTTCAATATTTTCTTTTCCAAGAATTTTATATTCTATCAATTCATTCAATTCACTCATAATCTTCCCTGATTTTATTTCATCACAAAAAACATATTGCGGTAAAGGGGCATTTTCAGCATAGAAGTATTCCACAGCTGCCTGAAAGTTTTTACAGGAACTGTCCGGTTATAATAAACTGTTTCATCACTAGTTGGAACAGTATTTTCAGAAGGCTCAATAGGCTTTCCGTCCTTATCAACATTAACCCAGGAGAGGATTGAATCTGCAAGATAAAAGTTTTCTTCATCATAACCTGTGATGCAGGCAAAATGCAGATAAGACTTTCGCGGAAAAGAGCGGATAACCACAATCACAGGATTTCCCCGGGCAAGCTCATTTTTCAGAGCACTAAGATTTCCAGAATAAAGCTTTACCTTCATTCCATGCTTTTTGAAAAAGCCCGTAATCCCCTTTGGAAAAGCAATGCCGTTTCCATAGGTAAAGGGCACTTCCTTATAAGCTTCCTCCCCGCTGGCAGCCTGTCCTAAATGACGAAGTAGAAAGGCCGAAGAAAAGCCTGCACAGCCGCCCGGACCCTGGAATTCAAAATAACTTCCAGAAGGAGTTTTTACACTTTTTGCTGATGGTCTTACAAAAAAAGAAGAGACTTTTGTCCGTCTTGAAAAACGCCAGCGCAAAAGTCCCATCAAAAATATATCTACAAGTGTCGTGATTACAAAAGTAGTAATCAGAATCTTTATGATTTCAATAATAAAACTTGTTAAGCCTGTCATTTTGCCCTTTCCTTTCTATATAATAACAATATTATAACATGAGAAGGGGCAAAAACATATCAGCTTTTTTATTTTATAGCCTTACCGTCAGAAAAAGCCTTACCGACAGCCTGGCCCAGCACATTGTAATTGTGACTAACCGGATCATAGCAGATTGGCTTAAGCTTTGCAGCGTCAATCTTTCCATCTGTAAGAATTGACTCATCAGCAGAAACATTGATGATATTTCCTACTATGTAATCGCTGTCTTCACTCATCTGTGATACTTCGCATTCCAGGGTCATAGGAAGCTCATTGATTACAGGGGCATCTACAAATTCAGACTTGCTGACAGTCCAGCCGGCCTTTTTGATTTTATCAGGCTCCTTATTTCCGCTTACAATGCCAACATAATCGCAGGCTTTGACGTAGTCGGCAGTAGCCATGCTTACGGTAAAGGCCTTGTGCTTTGCAATATTTGCAGTAGTTTTATGACTCTTATCAAGGCAGATTCCAATCTGATTTGTATCGTGGATTCCACCCCAGGCGGCATTCATTGCATCAGGATTTCCATTTTCATCATAAGTTGCAATGATGAGAACCGGCATAGGGTACATATAAGTTTGCTTTCCGAAATTCTTTTTCATTTAATCACCTCATCTATAAATATAAAATGGATTGAATAATAAGTGAAGGGAAAATTAAAGAAAGCTGAAAAGTCCTGTCAAAATAGACTTTTTTATTCAAAGATACTATATTGAAAGAAAAGGAGTTAGATACTACTAACATGAAGAAAACTATTTGGGACAGATTCGC
>JAIKYB010000045.1 GCA_024683675.1 Treponema sp. | reverse complement strand
GAGGATTTCGCCTTCCGGGGTAAAAAGGCTTGTCAGGATAACAAAAAGCCAGAGAAAAATATGGGGAAGGATAAAAATCCGGCGGCCACTTATAAATTGCAGAATAAAAGAAATAATCAGAAAGGCAGTAAGCAGGGGCATACTTTTTATGATAAAGCAGGCAATGGCGGCCGCAATAATCAGAATTACAAAGAGAATGTTTAAGCTGTCAGAGCTTTTTGACTTGCCCTTGCAGGAGTCTTTGAAGGCACCTTTGAAGGAGTCTTGGGAAGCTTCGTTTCCTAAAAGCATGTCTCCTTCGCTTGAAATGCAGATATTTTTTGCCAGGAAGGCAGTTATTCCTCCCGCAAAAATTGAAAAAATCAGCATAAGGGGAAGCAGCTTCATAGTTGCCTTACCCAGATAAAGGCTTGCCAGAAAGAGCTGGGTAATTCCACTGACAGCCGAACTTGTTATAGAAATGCCGAATAAAGAAAGCCACTTTCCCTTTATGCGGAAAAGGGAGTACATTACAAGGGCAGAGACCAGACTTTGTGCGGCAGAAATTAAAAAAAAGGGAGAAAAAAGGGTTCCGCCCATCATACAGGCAGCCAGGGTTTTTATCAGGGCTAAGAGCATAAAGGGGCCAAAGGGTAGTTCCAGAGCAAGGAGTAGGGCAGTGTTTCCCAGGCCAAGTCTTAAAAAGGGAATGAAGCGGGGTAAGATCATTTCGGTATAGGAAAATAGGAGGGCAAGGGCACCTAGATAGGCAAGGCGACTTTTATTCTGCAATTGCATCAAGCTCCTCCTCTTCATTGTCTTCTACATAGACAAGTACGTCGTTTGGCAGGCAGGCAATGGTCTTGCTCCATCTTTGATGAATGCAGACTTTATTGGGGCAGGGCGAGTCTATAATTCTTACCCGCCCGTCTTTTATTTCAATTACAGAGATTCCTAAAGAGCCCTGAACCTTGTAGATTCCGTCTTTCTGCAGGGAATATTCATAACTTTTACCGGCTGCCTCTACCTTTACAAGGCCCCCTTTTTTTGTAAGGGCTGAACGGAAAGAAAGGCCTGCAGCCAGCAGTATAATTCCTATTACAATAAAATCTCCATAACGGAAGTGCTTCATCAGCAGACTTATTCTCCAGAAGATTCTGAAGCATAATTTCTTCCACTGTAAACAGAAGCGACATCAGAATCTGTGAATCCTAGTGTACCACTTTTTTTGAAGAATGTATTGCAATCCCAAAGGAAAGGACAGTAGTTGTAGGCATCGCAGTTATCAAGCACGTTAGTCAGCCATTCTTCCATGCCATCTTTTTTGCTGCCATTATATTTTGCAACTCCGTATTCACCAATAATGACTCCGTAGCCCTTGTCTATAAAGCTAACCATTTTCTTAAAATCGCTGTTCATAGAAGTATATTCAGAACTGCTGCCCCAGTCTGTAGCAACCTGGCCCCAGGATACGTCTTGAGACAAAATACAATAAGTTGCAGGGCTGTAATAATGCACAGAAATAATGAGCTTTTGGATACTATTGCTGCTGTCGGTCGGCATTTTATAAGCAGAAGAAACTGTTCTTCCAATGTCTGTGTCGTAACCAGGAATAAGCAGGAAGCGTTTTGCGTTATTTCCTCCCTGAGTACGAATTATATCAACAAATTTCTGGGTTACCTTGGTAATCATCTTATAGCAGTCACTAGTAGAAAGGCTACCAGACGAACTGTAATCTATACCTGTAAGGCGGCTGTCTACAGAAGAATCAAGCTTGTCATTAAAACGGCTTCCAAGCTCTTCATTTCCGCCTTCAAAAATCAACTTGTAGGAATAATCTTTAAAATACTGGCCAATCTGACTCCACATATTTTCGTAAATTTCAAAGGCAAGTTCTTCGTCATGACTGAAAAGTCCCCACCATTGATAGTCCCAGTGGTCGTTTATCATAACAAATAAATCTTCTTCAAGGGCCCAGTCTACAACCTGAGCAACCCTTTCCATATAGTTTTCATTAATTTCAAAATCTCCATTGCTCCAGTCCATTGTGTTGGTCCAGGCAACCGGGATTCTTACGCTGTCAAAGCCGGCTTCTTTCATGGCGGCGAACATTGCCTGAGTAGTTGTTGGCTGTCCCCAGGCAGTTTCGTATACAGAAGCGTCTGAACTGTCATAGCCAATCCAGTTGTTTGTTGCTTCCATGGTATTTCCAAGATTTATTCCGTTGCCCATAATTTTTGTAAGCTGCTGGGCTTCCATGTTTTCTAAATCGGAATCTTCCACGCTGGTATAAGTGTAAGTTGAAGTGTAGGTGGAAATTGCGGGACCGTGGAAGTTGTTTCCGTCACTGCTGCCTGAATTATCGTCTGAAATGCTTTCTATATCTGCCGAATTCGAACAGGCCATAAGAAAAAGCGAAAAGAAAATTGCCAGGCCAAGTGGTTTAAATAGTAATTTTGATTTCATAGTTACCTCTTAAAAAAGAGTATAAACTATGAAAATTGTAAAAAAATGTTAAAAAATCTAAATAAATAGAACGTTTTATAAAAAAACAGAATTCTAACAGTTTTTTATTTTATGAGACCATAAAAAGCGGGCTTTGCTTTTCCTTCTGCATCAAACAAAAGTGGAGCGTCGGTACGGCCGGGAACAGGGAAGTTGTTTTTCCAGCTGAAGCGGTCTGTAACGCCCCAGAGAACTACGTCCTGTAAAATACCGCGGCGGGCTTCTTCCCTAAAGCAGTCAAAAATCTCTTTGTAACGATGAGCCTGCTCTTCCAAATCTGCAGGGGTAAAGTCGCGGCGGGCTTCTTCGCGGTCTTTGTACATAGAAACTTCCATTTCGGTTACAATTACGCGCAGTCCAAGCTTTCCAAACATTTCTATAGTTTCGGCAATTTCAGAAACCGGAGGATTTTGAATATCAATATGCATCTGAAGTCCAACTGTGTCTACCGGAACTCCCTTGCGTAAAAGTCCTTCAAGTAAATCACGTATGCCTTCTCTCTTACCCTTTATCATTTCCAGATTGTAATCATTAATTACAAGGCTAGACTTAGGGAAGGCTTCCTTAGCCCAGAAAAAGGCCTTTTCAATATAATCTTCACCAAGGACATAAGACCAGCGGGAATAATCTTCTATAGTGCGAAGCTTAAAGCTTTTATCAGAAATACATTCATTTACAACATCTACCGAGCAGATATCGTTTTTGTAGCGGTCGCCCACTGTAAAAATGTAATTTTGCAGGCGTTTTTCAAGCTCTGCTTTTGAAACCGTGCATTTTGCTGCAATTTCCTGGGCACTTGGCATTTTAAATGGCTGGCCTGGTTTCCACTTTGGGCGGGGCTCTGCTTTAGCATCTTTATCAAAAATCCAGTCTGGGGATTGACTATGCCAGACAAGGGTGTGCCATCTTATATCCTGATTATTTGCTTTTCCAAACTTAATCAGTTTATCTGCTTTGGAAAAATCAAAATCATTAAGACCTTTATAAACCCTTTCCATTTTTGTGTCGTTTTCTGCAACAATCAGATTAAAATGCTTGGAGGCAATTTCTTTATCAGTCAGATTTGAAAAATCGGGCATTTGGAATTTTGCCTTTTCTTCCCCCTCTGACTCTTCTGCGCTATGAAATTTCTTCCACTGTGAGGCAAAATCATCATCATAAATAAAACCTGCAAGGGCAGCGCCAAGTCTAAAATCATCTTTAAAAGTTTCAAATAAAGGATTAGTCATTTCACTCATA
>JAIKYB010000038.1 GCA_024683675.1 Treponema sp. | reverse complement strand
GAGGTTTTAAATGGAATACAATGTTGAAAAACAACACGCAAAGGGTAAGCTTCATGCTATTGAACGCATAAACGCTCTTTGTGACAAGGACACATTCGTCGAAACCTATCAGGGTGCTCGTCATAACTGTACCAGCTTTGGAATGGACAAGAAAGACATTCCTTACGACGGTGTTATCACAGGATTTGGAAAGATTCATGGCAGAAAGGTTGCCATTTATGCTCAGGACTTCACCGTACAGGGAGGTTCTTTGGGCCATATGCACGGAAAAAAGATTGCAGAGCTTACAAAGATGGCTGTTGATGCCCGCTGTCCTGTAATCGGAATTAATGATTCGGGTGGAGCCCGCATTCAGGAAGGTGTAGACGCTCTTGGTGGATACGGTAACGTATTTAATCAGAACGTACGTGCTTCCGGTGCTATTCCTCAGATTTCTATCATCGCAGGACCTTGTGCCGGTGGTGCCGTTTATTCACCAGGAATTACTGACTTCATTTTCACAGTAGATCAGATTAGCCAGATGTTCATTACTGGTCCTAAGGTTGTTAAATCAGTTATGTTTATGGACATTTCTGCAGAAGACCTGGGTGGAGCTGCAATTCATTCTCAGAAATCCGGAGTTGCTCACTTCCGCTGTGAAAACGAAAATGACTGCTACGAAAAGGTTCGAAAGCTTTTGGATTATATCCCTCACTACTTTGGTGATAAGCTTGAGCCAGCTGAAAAGTTTAAGTTTGATGCTAAAAAGGCTGCAAAGAAAATCAACGAAATCCTGCCTGAAAATCCTCGTCAGGGCTATGATGTTCGTGATGTAATCAACTGTGTAATTGATGAAGATTCCTTCCTGGAAGTTATGGCTGAATTTGCCGTAAACTGTGTAACAGGATTTTCAAAGATTGCCGGAAGAACAGTTGGTATTGTTGCAAATAATCCTAAGGGACTTGGTGGAGTTCTTGACTGCGACGCTTCTGATAAGATTGCCCGTTTTATCCGCTATTGTGACTCTTTTGATATTCCTCTTCTTACTTTTGTTGATGTTCCAGGCTTTATTCCAGGACCACAGGAAGAACAGAAGGGAATTATCCGCCATGGTGCTAAGGTAATTTACGCTTACAGTGAAGCAACAGTTCCAAAGCTTACTGTAATTCTTAGAAAGGCTATTGGTGGTGCTTACATTGCTATGTGTTCACGCCATCTTGGTGCTGATTTTGTTTACGCATGGCCAAGTGCAGAAATTGCCGTAATGGGTGCTGAAGGTGCCATTGAAATCCTTTATGCTAAGGAATTGAAGGACCCTAACCTTGCCGGTGAAATTGCTGCAAAGACAGAACAGTACAAGAACGAAATTATGACTCCAAAGATTGCTGCAGAACGCGGCTATATCACAGAAGTTATTGCTCCGGAAGATACAAGACATCGTATTGTAAGCAGCTTTGACTTCCTTGAAACAAAAATCTTTACTAATAAACCGCTTAAAAAGCACGGAAATATTCCGCTCTAAAATAAAACTGGACTTTGTCAGTATAAAAAAAAATCGGTGTAAAGGTAAAATATCCTTTGCACCGATTTTTTTTAACTAAATACGATTTGTAGAATCAATTACATCCAGTTCGGTCAGATAATAAATAACCTTTTTGAAACGGTCCTTTTCTTCGGTAAGACTTTCCCTCCATTCCTTATTGTGATGTCCCTTAATACTCTTAAGATTCTGCAGGATATCATGCTTACGCTGGGCTGACTCATCAAGTAAGGAAGAAAGAATCAAATCTATAGTTTTTCCGCCGCGCAGGAATTTTACAATTATTTCCCTGATTTCTGATTCTATACTTGTCATCATGGAATCAATTTTATTATTTGTCTGAAGAGTTAAAACCCTGCTGCTGATAATTTCTTCAAAATTATGGCCATAGTCTCCTTCAGGTGAAAGTCTGGTTAAAAGCTCCTTCATCTGAGTTCCTGCCTGATTAAAAAGATTTAATCCTTCTGAAAACTCAATACGCTTTTCGTTTCTTACAAAAATACCTTCCAGCATAACCTCATTAAAAAGGGCTGCCATTTTATCAAAAGCGTGATTAACGTACCAGTTCAAAAATCCTCCGGTAAGCTCATAATTAAATGGAACATAAGTCCAGAGTTCACGCCAGGGCTGATACTGCAGGCTTGGGAAGGTCTTAAGATTAAAATCAGCCATAAGACTAACCCCAATAGAATTCTTTTTCTTTTCGCGAACCCATTCATTCCAGCGGCTGTCCAAAATTCTTCTGTGCTGACTTCTAAAGGCTGCAAACCAGGCCTCTGCCCCAGACATTGTCTGAGCAGACCAGTCATAATTATCATTTACAAGCTTTCCGACCTTTGTTACAGGAACAGAGCTTATAAACATTTGAATTGGAATTAACTGCTGATTTGCCTTTGCAAGAAATTCTTTTACTGCCCTTTCGATATCCTTTTTCTGGGCATTTTCGGTTATTTTTCCACGCTGAGAAAAAAGGAAGATTCCTTCAAGCACTTCGTTTGTTATAGAATTAATATTTGTAAAAACTGATGCAAGGGCATCATAATCCATAACAGCGTTTCTGTAAGGACAGGTATAAACACTTCCAATTATAGTTGTAAATTGGGCAAGAAAATGAAGATAAGGCAGCTTACAAAAATGACTAAGCCAGTTTACAGAACAAATTGCGCTGTAAAGATTTGCTTTTGCAGTCTGATTTATGTTTTTCAGGCATTCATCCATGGCTCTGACAAGGCCATTTTTTACTTCTGTTGAATCATCAGTTGAAAAATCAAGTGTAAAAGGATCTGATTTCTCATTGATTTCTTTTTCTATTTCCGGAGTTATAAGAGTACTAAGAAAAACATAAAAATCCCCGGGATTATCTTCAATCATAATCATGTAGGGTTTAAAAAAATCAGAAGCTTCTTTTAGGGATTTTAATCTTTCGTAAAAAATGCCGTCTAAAGAGCGAAGCTTATGATTTACCAGCCCCGGATGTGCACGATTAATTCTATGAGCAAGAGCTGCAAGTATATCATCACTGTAAACCTTTTCTGCACTCTGCTTTGAAATGAGTCCTCTAAACCATAGAATTATTTTATATAGAAGAGATTCATTTTTATAACGAAGATATAGAGTAAGATTTTTTCCATCGTCAACGCTTTCCGTTTCGACAAACTGTAAAGAGTCTTCAGTAGTAGCATTTATATCATTGAGCATGGAAACGCGCTCTTCTGTGGTAAGTCCCGCAACAAGCTTATCAAACGTTCCTCTAGAATCATCACCAGGCATGTAGCAATATGGTATATTAAAAAAAATAAAGTTGCAATATTTCGCAGGGAGCCACTGGGAATCGAACCCGTCTCTTAGTAAGTAAAGGCTACAAATTTTAGCTCCTACGGGAGTCGAACCCGTCTCTTAGTTAGTAAATGCTACAAAAATGCTATCGCATTTTTGTTTAACGCATTTGCTATATACAATTGAGAGGGCGATGAACTAAACCGATATTCGAAATTATTAATAGCAAAATCGTTAAAAAAAACTCGCCAGTGGCGAGTTTTTTAGATTTTACCATTTACGGTTCCTGCGGGAATCGAACCCGCCTTTC
>JAIKYB010000011.1 GCA_024683675.1 Treponema sp. | reverse complement strand
GCAGGCAATGTTGAGCATAGGAGTTCCAAGATCGTCGCGCGAATTAATGCTCATGCCAGCTTCAAGGAACTCGTGCACAATCTCAGATTTATTTTTTGCGATATAAGTTCCAAAACAGTCAGCAGTGTAGGGAATACCGCGGTTCAAAAGCTTCTGCTTAGCAATACGCATACAGCCTTCGTCGGAGAGGAAGTTGTATTGAGTTACAAGAGTATCGTAAAGAATATCAGCAGTTTTACAGGTAATTGCAGTATCCTTACCAAAAAGCACGTTCTCGCAAAGAAGCTTCATATTAGTAAGAACCGGAACTTTTTCACAGGCAAAATATCCAAAAATCACAGAAAGCCCAACCCCAAGAGCAGGCTCAATGCTGGTATCATCGTTAGCATAAATAATGCAGGCAGCAAGATCGCGGAAATGTTTTTTATTTGCTTTAAGGTCAGTCAGAGTAAGGTCGGCAATCAACACCTTGTCTTTTCTATTTCCTTTACTAATATATTCAGAACACCTTGTTTTAAGGTCGTCATTGTCACTTAAAATCAGCCATTTCATAACTATTCTATTATAAGGTAGGAATTCTTAGAAGACAAGAAAAAAAGAAATGCAGGCGGGCAAAAAAAATGGCTTCTAACAGAGTTAGAAGCCAAGTGCCACAGGTTGGAATCGAACCAACGACATACGGATTTTCAGTCCGGCGCTCTACCAACTGAGCTACTGCGGCGTTGATGTATTCTATATTATAGAAAAGACTAAAAAGTGTCAATAGCAGAAAGCAGTTTTTTAATAATATTTTCATAATAAAAACGCTTGAAGTAATGAAAATCCCCCTTTATAATATAAGAATGAAATGGCTACTTATTACTGATGAAAAGACATTGTTCGATAAAATTAATGCTGCTCTTATTAATTGTGATAAAAAAAATAAGCTTATACAATGTGACTTTTCAATTGAAAATTTAAAAAAGCAAAAAAAGATATTTGATTCATATGCAGGCTGTATTATTTATTCAGAAAAGGAAGCTTCTTTTTCAAATGATAACATTGCTTTAATTGCCAGTATAAATGGTTATCTTGCTTATGCTAAAATCCCTCTTATTACAAATCTTAAACTTATTCTAAATAATGAACTTTTTGCAAAGGATGCAGTGACAAAGGCTGATTCTTTAGATGAAATTATTTCTTTATTGAATAAGAAGTACAAAAAGCTTGTTGAAGCTTCTATTACTCGTATTGCAAAGAATAAACTTTTGGATAGAGGTATTCCTTTTACTTCTGATTGTTTTGGAACATACATAGAAAAGGACAAGCTTGAAATTGTAAATGAATTCCTTGAAGCAGGTATGAGTATTAATTCAAGGGATGACACAGGAACTCCAATGCTTAATATTGCCTGCCGTAGTGATAATTTTGAATTTGTTCAAATGTTTTTAGAGCTTGGCGCTGATTTGAATGCAGTTTCTGAAGATCGTGGTTACACAGCTGTAATGGATGCTGTATGGCGCGGTAACGAAAAAATTACAAAATTCCTGATAGATCAGGGAGCTGAGCTTAATACAATCAATAAAGAAGGCCAGTCTAATCTTATTCTTGCAGTTGGTGCAAACAGAGAAAATATTGTTCGTCTGCTTGCTGAAAATGGTGCTGACCCTGATGTAAGGGATATGATGGGTATGAGTGCCTATAATTATGCAACCTTGTTTAAGAAGACCAGACTTGTAGAAATATTACAGCCTTATCATAAGGGATAATTATAATTTCAAATTAAATATATTGAAAAAGCATAAAAAAGCCCGAGTTCATAAGATCTCGGGCTTTTTCTTTATAGTGCTTTAGTACTATTCAAAACGTCTGTCATCAATACGCTTTGTTTTCTTTTCGCTTCTTGGAAGTTCACCTTCACCCACAACCTTTACTTCTGGAGTCATGTTGTACTTCTGCTTGAAGTTATAAGCAATTGCAAGAGCAACTTCTGTACGGTCTGTGCCGCCTTCAACTTCAACAAAAAGGGTCATTTTATCTTTACCGTCTACATGTTCAATAACGGCGCGGTATTCACTTGAAGTTCCAGGAACTGTCTTTATTACATCTTCGATAGTAGAAGGGAAGATAATGTTTCCCTTTACCTTTACCATATCATCACTGCGGCCAAGAATCTGTGTAATTCTAGGGTAATTGTAGCCTGTTTTATTTTCTGTTGTTACAAAGGCTGCAAGGTCATGAGTGCGGAATCTGAAGAGAGGAGCACCTTCTTTTACTAAAGTTGTAAGAGTAATTTCTCCAATTTCTCCTTCTTTTACCGGTTTTCCTGTAAGTGGATCAAGGATTTCGATGTAAACATAATCATCAAAAATATTGATTGCATCATCACCAGGAACATTAATACCAATTCCAGGTCCGTAACATTCTGTAAGACCATAAATATCATAAAGTTCAATACCAAGAATATCTTTAATGCGGTTTCGCATTTTTTCTCCCCAGCGTTCTGAACCGATAATACCTTTTTTAAGACAAATCTTGTCTTTTAATCCACGTTTTTCTACTTCTTCTGCAAGAAGGAGGGCATAAGATGAAGTTGCACAGATCACTGTAGATTTTAAATCCTGCATCATCTGGAGCTGTTTTTCAGTATTTCCAGGTCCCATAGGAACAGCCATGGCACCAAGTCTTTCACAACCAGCCTGGAAACCAATACCGGCAGTCCAAAGTCCATAACCTGGAGTAATCTGAAGGCGGTCTTTATTTGTGATGCCTGCAAGCTCGTAACAGCGGGCAAACATGATAGCCCAGTCTTCAACATCTTTCTTGGTGTATGGAATTACTACTGGAGCACCTGTAGTTCCTGAGGAAGAATGGATACGTACAATTTCTTCTTCCGGAACTGTTGCAAGTCCAAGTGGATATGCATCTCTAAGTTCCTGTTTTGTTACGAAAGGAACAAGATTTTCAAAATCTTCCTGAGTTTTAATATCGTCCGGATTTACATTTTTAAAGCGCTCTGTATAAAATGGATTTCCAAATTCCTTTACGCGTTTTATCTGAGCTCTGATTTGTTCTAATTGTTTTTCTGTCATTTTCATATTTTTACCTCTTCTAGTAAATACCTGTTGTTACTATTAATAGTAACTCTCTAATTTGTTTCTGTCAATAGTAATTTTGTAAAAATTATTCACCGTAATGAAGAGCTTTTATATTAAGTTCATAAAAATCAGCTTTTACAAGAAGTTTTATTGCAGCTTCAACAGCTTGTGTGTTTATGATTCCTGTGCGGCAGGCAGCCCCTAAAAGTAAAATATTAACGACCTTTGAACTTCCTAATTCCAAACAGGCTTTATCTGTATCTACACAAATTACATTAGAGCTTCTTGCCTGTAAGGAGGAAATCATTGTATCTTCAGAAAAAGCTTTTCCTGTAAGACTTGCTGTTACAGGCTGAACAACCTTTTTATTTACGATTATCATTCCATTTTCTTTCAGATAAGAAAGATTTCTTACAGCTTCTGCTGCTTCAAAGGCAATTATAATATCAGCCTGAGCTTCTGGAATAAGAGGGGAATAAACGTCATCCCCAATTCTTACATGACTTACAACAGAACCGCCTCTTTGAGCCATTCCAATTGTTTCTGCTGATAAAACTTTTTCTCCATTAGAAATTGCTGCCTGAGAAATAACCTTTGCTGCAAGAACAGTTCCCTGACCGCCAACTCCACAAATTAAAATATTTTTTGACATGATAACCTCTTAATTGATTGCTTTTACAGGACATAGGCCGCTGCATAAACCACAGCCAGTACATAAGGATGGATCAATTTCTACCTTTTTACCAGTTAACTGAACACTAAGGGCAGGACAGCCTAGTTCGTTGATACATTTTCTGCAGCCAATACATTTTGCCTGGTCAACCTTTAAGGCATGAGGCTTTTCCCAACCAACTTTAGCGGCTATTGCAATACAAGGTGCCTTGAAAATTACGGCACTGACTCCGGGAGAGGCAACTGCTTTTTTTACGGCCTCCACTGCTTCTTCCTGCTTAAAAGGATTTACTGTTATTACTGGAGAAACTCCAATTGCTGTAAGTATTTTTTCAATACTGATTTTTTCTACTATATCGCCCATCATAGTCATACCGGTACCAGGATGGGGCTGATGACCTGTCATGGCAGTTGTAGAATTATCCAGAATACAGATTGTCTGATGAGACTGATTATAAACTGCGTTTACAACTCCGGTGATTCCTGAAGCAAAGAAGGTTGAATCTCCTATAAAGGAGAAGCATTTTCGGTCCGGCTCGTTATGATAAAAGCCCTGAGCCATGGTTATGTCAGCACCCATACACAAACATGTGTCGCACATATCAAGGGGCTTTGCATTTCCCAGAGTATAGCAGCCTATATCTCCACAATAAGCGGTTTTTTCGCCTTTCATGGCAGTCTTTACAGCAAAGAAGGCTCCCCTATGAGGACAGCCGGCGCACAATACAGGTGGACGAATAGGAAGAGGAGGAAGCTCTGCTTTTTGAACCTCTTTTCTTTCTATTCCGGCCAATTTCTCTACTATTTTTTCTACTATTTCTACTGAAAGCTCTCCAGCTTCTGGAACAAGGCCGTCTAATTTTCCATGTATTTTACAATCAATTTTTTCTTTTCCGCAAAGGAAAACTAATGCATTTTCAATTACAGGATCCAATTCTTCAAAAACAGTTATTTCAGAATTATCAGAAATTATAGATTTTGCTAATTGATTTGGAAAAGGATAGGGGGTTCCAATTTTTAACAAGGAAGCCTGCTGTATCTTTTTATTTTCCGGGTATTCCTTTCTTAAAATTGAAAGGGCCTCCTGTAAGTAAGTAAAGCTTATACCACCTGCTGCAAAAGCAAGTGAAGATTCTGAGGCATTCCTGCTAGTAGATATGGAATTACGAATCAGAGGAAGATTTTCTCCTTCTTTATAATCTAAAATATAATTCCACTTACTCTTAGAAAATTCTTCCGGAAGGATTTTTTCATTACGCTCAAAAATACGTTTATGATTATTATAGGATGCTTTTGGAAAAATTACCCAACGCTGACTGTCTTTTTCAAAACTTCCTTTCTGACGGCATTCACTTAGTTCTGGAAAATCCATAGCCTCGTAGGCGTGATCTACACGAGTAGTTGGTCTTAAAATAACAGGAGTAGTGTATTTTTCAGAAAGCTCAAAGGCTTCCTGAATCATTTCAAAGGCTTCTTCCGGTGTGGAAGGGTCAAAAACCGGAAGCTTAGAATAAGAGCCAAAGGTTCTTGTATCCTGTTCTGTCTGACTTGAAATAGGACCCGGATCATCTGCAGAAACAATTACCATTCCACCCTTAATTCCAACATAGGAAAGACACATTACCGGGTCCGAGGCAACATTTAAGCCAACCTGTTTCATGGTAACAAGAGTACGGCTTCCGGCATAACTTGCACCTGCGGCAACTTCTACTGCGGCCTTTTCATTTACAGACCATTCAACATAAGTGCCAGTTTTCTTATTGTACTTTGATATAAATTCGATAATTTCACTAGAGGGAGTGCCAGGATAACCTGCGACCAGGTTTACTCCCGCTTTAAGGGCGCCCAAGGCAATTGCCTGGTTACCCATAATCATTTGTTTGCTCATAATTTCTAAGTTTATCACAAATTGACTTTCTATGCGATAAGTTTTTACTATTTCATTAACCTTGGAAATCTGATAAAATAAAAGTGAGTATAAAAATGAAAAGAAATCGTGATGTAGTTTTTTTTACTGGTGGTGGGACTGCCGGTCATATTTATCCTGGACTTGCTGTTGCTGAACAATTAAGAAATATTGCTGAGCAAAATGGAAGAAATCTCCTTATCTGCTGGATTGGTTGTTCTAAGGGGATGGATAAAAAAATTGTTAGCTCTGCTGTAACTGCTTCCGGCAAACAGACTGTTGATTTTTTCTATGGGATTCCAGCAGGTAAGCTGCGCCGTTATTTTTCTTTAAAGAACTTTTCTGATTTATTCAGAGTTCTTGGTGGCTTTATAAAAGCAAAACATATTTTAAGAAAATATAAGCCTTCTGTGCTTTTTTCAAAGGGAGGCTTTGTAAGCGTTCCTCCTTGTTTTGCTGCAAAATTGTTAAAGATTCCTGTTTTTACCCATGAATGTGATTTTTCTCTGGGCCTTGCAAACAGAATAAATTTTAAATCCGCAAAAACAATGTTTGTTTCTTATCAGGAGACAAAAGACAGATTTCCAGCAGAAGTCCAGAATAGAGTAATTGTTACTGGAAATCCTGTTAGACCAGTTTTTCATTCTGCGTCTGCCCTTAGTGGATTAAGCTTCCTTGGAATTCCTGTAGACCATGAAAAGCCAGTGCTTTTAGTTCTGGGAGGCAGCTCTGGTTCCCGTCAGATAAATAATCTGGTATATGACAATATCAGCTGGCTTTGTGAACGCTTTATTGTAGTTCATCAGACAGGACTTATTAACACAGATGAAAACAGAACTGCAGAATTAGCCCCTGCATTTAAGGATGCTTATAAGCCCTACGACTTTATTTATAAGGAAATGCCTGATGTACTTGCTGCTGCTGATGTAATTTTATCCAGAGCAGGAGCAAACTCTCTTTGGGAAGCTGCTCTTTTGTATAAGCCTATGGTTTTAGTGCCTCTTTGTGGAAGCGGCACCAGAGGCGATCAGGTCGATAATGCAGAATTCTTTAAGTCTAAAAAGGCTGCTGAAATGCTTTTGGGGGAGCAGGCTGATAATGAGCATTTAAGAGCAGCTCTGGAAAATATGCTGGATAGCCAGAGCCGTGCTTCTTATAGTCAGGCCTTAAAGGCAATTTTACCTGAAGTTGCACCAGAAAGGAAAATTGCTGAATTGGTATATGAAAGTCTTGATCAGGGAGCTGAAAAATGAATGTAAATCTTCCTTTTACTACAATTGATTTTGTTTTTTCTGCAATAATTTTAATATTTGCAATTGTTGGAGTTATCAAGGGCTTTGCTGATAATATTTTTGGCAAACTTGCAGTAATAGGTGGAATTATTGGAGCTATTTATCTTTATGATGATATAGCAAAAAAACTCTGGTCTCATATCAATAATGAGACTCTTGCTAATATTGTTGCTTTTATAAGTGTCTTTGTTGTAATTTTTCTTGTAATTAAAATACTTCAATTAATCGTAAAAAAGATTTTTTCCTTTAGTATATTAAACAGTCTGGACAGAACCTTAGGCTTTTTCTTTGGAATTATTGAAGGTTTTGCTGTAGTTGCACTTTTAATTTTCTTATTAAATGTACAGCCTTTCTTTTCTAGTGAAAAATTACTGGAAGGAAGCTTTTATGCAAAGCTGACTAATCAGGTTATTGATACAATCCAACCAGACAAGGTTATAGGTGAGGGCGATAATGTTTGAGAATCTGGTAGGACAGGAAGGGCGCAAGGCTCTTATTTCTGACATTAAAAATAATCGCTTGCCGGGTGCCCTGCTTTTTTCTGGTTCTGAAGCTTCAGGAAAGCTTACAGCGGCTTTGGAAACTGCAAGAATATTGTCCTGTACAAAGACAGCACCAAAGGGAAACTGGGAATGTGACTGTCATAATTGTATGCAATCAAAGTCATTAATCAGCACTAATATTATGCTTTTAGGCCCCAGAGATTGTGCCCTTGAAATTGCTGCGGCTCAAAAAACTTTTTTACAGGCCGCTTCCTCTAATGCTTCATATATAAAAGCCGCAAGATATCTTTATTTAAGAAGTATTAGAAAATTAACCTTGCGTTTTAATCCAATTTTATGGGAAGGCAATAATAATTTAAATAAAATTGCTTCCCTTATAGAAGAGATTAATGAAGATTTAGAGCTTTTAGATTTTCCAAGAGAGCTTCCTCCTCAGGAGCAGCTGGAAAAAATTACGGAAAATCTAAGTAAACTTACAATTAAGCTGGAAGATGAATTTTTATATGATTCAATCCCTGTAAATCAGATTAGAAATATGGAAGAATGGGCTCATATAAAATCAGAAGAAGGTAAAAAAACAATAATTATTGAAAACGCTGATAGAATGCTTAGTTCAGTAAGAAATGCTTTACTCAAAATCCTTGAAGAACCTCCTGCAGATTGCGTATTTATACTTCTTACTTCAAAAAGAAATGCAATGATGCAGACAATTCTTTCTCGTGTCAGAACCTATAATTTTATGGAAAGAAGTGCGGAAGTTCAAAAAGAGGTTATTTCACGAGTTTTTCATGACCAGAATTTTAATGGCTCAATAAATGAATATCTTTTAACCTTTTTACCTATTCCTCCGGCTACTATAAAAAAACTGGCTGATGATTTTTGCAATGCAATTTCGCTAAGGCGAACTCTTGACTGTAGTGCTCTGGCAAAAAATAATGGAAACTTTTCACCTAGAATTGAATTAAGACTTTTCTTACATTATATTGCAATTCATTATAGAAAACTGCTTTATTCTCAGGCCGGTACAGAAGCCTCTGCAAAAATAATGGATTTAATTCGTAAGTGCTATGATAATGTAATTTCCTATAATCAAAGTCCTGCTGCAGCTTTGGAAACTTTATTCAGAGATATGTCTATGGTAAATGTACAAAATGGAGGAATCTTAAGCTAATGAGAGGATATGTAAAAAGACTTACCCAGAAGGCGGAAAAGCTTTCAAAAGAACAGCTGCTTACTCTTTTAGATTCTGTTGCAGACGAAAATGAAAGTCTTTATTCCATGCTTGAATCCTTATCTACGGGTCTTATTATTGTAAATAACGATTTTGTTGTTATAAGAAATAATACAATTGCAGAAAGCCGTATTCCCTTTACAATCCATCTGGATGATATGAAGCTTCAGAATATTCCTTTATGGGAAGGTATAAATGATGAAGAAATATCGGATTTTCTAAAGGAATGTGCTCTAAAAGAAATTACAAACAGCAGTGAAGATTTTTCTATTGTAACTTCCGGTGGGTCTGTAAGATTTGTTACAATAACAATTTCACCTCTTATGCATAATTGCGATTTATGCGGAAAAATTATTCTGATTAATGATATTACTGAAAAAAGAAATCAGGATGTTTTGCTGCACAGAATGGAAAATCTTGCAAATCTTACAAATCTTGCTGCCGGTATGGCACATGAAATTAAAAATCCTCTTGGTGCAATCAGTATTCATATTCAACTGGTGCAAAAGGCAATAAAAAAGGCTAGGGAAAACAAGGATATTCTTCCTCCTCCAAAATTTGTTGAAGATCATATTGATATAGTTAATGAAGAAATTGAGCATCTTAATAAGCTTGTAATGGATTTTCTTCTTGCCGTTAGACCTGTGAAGGCTAACCTTGAGCTTAAGGAACCAGATAAATTAATTTCAGCGCTTGTAGATTTTTTAAAGCCCGAATTTAAAAAGGAAGGAATTCTACTTGATTTTAAGGAATCTTCCAGTGGCAAAAAAATTATGCTGGATGAAAAATTATTCCGAGATGTAATTATGAATCTTGCTCAAAATGCACTGGCAGCAATAAAAAGCAGAATACAAAATGAAAGTATTCCGGGTTATACACCAATTTTCCAGATAGAAAATTCAATTCGTGACAATAAATTTATTATAAAAATAAAAGATAATGGTTGTGGAATGTCAGAAGAGACTGTTTCAAAGATTTTTGAGCCTTACTATACTACAAAAGCCAATGGAACTGGACTTGGAATGACAATGGTTTATAAAATTACTAAGGAATTTTCAGGAGAAATTCTGGTCGATTCTAAGGAAAATGAAGGTACTTTATTTACTTTGGAGTATCCAATTCCACAAAAGGGAACTAAATTACTTCCTTCTGAAAACTAATTCATAGAAAATACAAACTGTTAATCAGGTGGTATATATGAGAACATTTACAATCCTCACTATTGATGACGAAGAAAATATTCGTAATGGTCTTGCAGATAATTTTGAGCTGGAAGGTTATGCCGTAAAGCAGGCTGCTGACGGAAAAAGTGGTCTTAAGCTTGTAGAAGAGGGAGGCATAGACCTTGTAATAACCGATTTACGAATGGATGGAATTTCGGGTGAAGAGGTTGTCCGTAGACTTGCTACTGAATATCCTGGAATACCTGTAATTGTACTTACGGGTCACGGAAGTATAGATGATGCAACTGCGGCTATTAAGGCTGGAGCCTTTGATTTTTTAACAAAACCTCTTGATCTTGACCATTTAAATATTGTTGTAAAAAATGCCCTTCGAGGAAAAGAGCTTGCAGAACAGAACCGTGAATTAAAAGAGAAGCTGTTAAAATCATCTTCATCTAATTATGACATGATTGGAAAAAGCTCTGAGCTGGCAAAGGTTAGAAGCATGATTGACAAGGCTGGGCCAACAAAAGCAAATGTTCTTATTACCGGAGAAAGCGGAGTTGGAAAGGAGCTTGTTGCGCATGCGATTCATGACAAGTCTTCAAGAAAGGACAAAGCTTTTGTGGTAGTTCATTGTGCGGCTTTGTCAGAAAGCCTTTTGGAAAGTGAATTATTTGGATTTGAGAAAGGGGCCTTTACCGGAGCTGAAGCTCAGCACAAGGGACGCTTTGAGCTTGCTGATGGCGGTACAATTTTTCTGGATGAAATTGGCGAAATTAATCAGGCAACTCAGGTTAAGCTTTTGCGAGTTTTGCAGGAAAAGAAGTTTGAACGGGTAGGCGGAGAAAAGACTATTGAAGTTGATGTAAGAATTGTCGCTGCTACAAACAGACTTTTGGAAGAGGAAGTAAGGGCAGGTCATTTTAGAGAAGATCTTTATTACAGACTTAATGTAGTCAGAATAGAAATGCCAGCCTTAAGGGAACGTAAGGATGACATACCACTTTTGATGCATTCCTTCCTTAGGGAATTTAATGTTGAAAATGAAAAGAATATTAAGGGCTTTGATAACAGAGCTAAGTCAGCAATGTTAAAATATTCCTGGCCTGGTAATATCCGTGAATTAAAGAATTGTGTTGAAAGCGCAGTTGTAATGTGTAACGGAGAAGAAATACGACTTGAAGACTTACCAAATTCTGTGCAGTTAAAAGGCAGTGAAGAGGCTATTACAATACCACTTGGTATTACAATGGATGAAGCTGAAAAAATAATTATACAGGAAAACCTGGCCGCTAATAATGGTAATAAATCTAAGACTGCAGATATACTTGGAATTGGAAGAAAAACTTTACACAGAAAACTGGAAGAGTACGGTATACAATAATTATTGATATGTATAAAATGTTTTACAGTAATAAATATTAGACATTGCTTAATAATCACCTATTAGCAGAGCTTTTAGGTGATTTTTTTATGCATAAATATGCGTATATTACCTTAAATAAATTTACGTATTAAATGTATTGTAAAGTATACATATTTAATAGTGTGTATAGTAAAATTAATAATACACACTAGATATAGTGTTATAATTAAAATGTATATTTATGCAAATTTGAGTAAAAATGTATAAATATACAGAAAATATGCATAAATTGCATTGTAAAAAATCGACTTATTTCTTCTTCTGAATAAATAAAAAAATCCAGCCTGATTTCTCAAACTGGATTTTTTTTCCGTTTTTATCCGGAAATAATTAGTTTATTATCCTCCGCGAGCTGCCCGATGGTAGCTTTTCGCTTAGATTTCTGTTCCTGCTGGAATAATTGCTCCCTTACGGATAACAATAATTCCGTCTGCGCTGTAGAAAGAACCGTGATCTCCATCTTCGTATTTCTTTCCGCTTACGCCGATTTTACAATTATCACCGATTTTTGCGTCCTTGTCGATAATTGTGTTTGCAATTTTACAGTTCTTTCCGATACCTGTGTTTACTTTCTTTTTGTTTTCTTTCTTTTCTTCTTCAGAATCATAGAAGTCGGCACCCATCATGATTACTCCGTCAAGTTCTGAGCCGTCATTGATAATAGAGCGTACACCAATTACAGACTTGTTGAGCTTTGCCTTTGTAATAATACAGCCTTCTGAAATCAAAGAGGCATTAATATCTGCCTTATTGATTTTTGAAGGTGGAAGGTTTCTCATGTGAGTGTAAATTGGCTGAGTTTCACCAAAGAAGTCAAAGGTTGGATATGGTTCACAAAGTGCAATGTTTGCTTCGTAGAAGCTGCGGATTGTTCCGATGTCTTCCCAATAGCCGTCAAATACATAAGAGTTAATCTTCTTCTTACCAATTGCAAGTGGAAGGATTTCCTTACCAAAGTCTGTGTATTTAGCGTTTTCGCCAAGCAGACATTCTTCCATTGTGTTGGCATTAAAGATGTAAATACCCATAGATGCAAGGTATTCCTTTTCTGCAGGAAGAGCTCCTCGGGCTTCTGCAGGAATCTTCCAGTCATCAATATTTGCATCTGGTTTTGGCTTTTCCATAAAGGCCTTTACGCGGTTTTCTTCGTCAATTTTCATAATTCCGAAGCCTGAAGCGTCACGGCGGTTTACTGCTGTTGTGGCAATTGTTACATCTGCACCAGACTTAATATGAGCATCCATAAATGCCTTTAAGTCCATTTTGTAAAGCTGGTCACCAGAAAGGATGATGTAATGAGTTGGCTTCTGAGTTTTAAAGTGGATGAAGTTCTTACGAACGGCGTCGGCTGTTCCTTCATACCAGCCAGAGTGTTCAAGAGTCTGTTCTGCAGCGAGAATTTCTACAAATCCGCCCGAAAAACGGTCGAAATTGTATGAATTTGAAATGTGAAGGTGAAGAGATGCTGAATTGAACTGTGTCAGCAGGTAAATCTTCTTGTAACCTGAGTTGATACAATTTGAAATTGGAATATCAACAATTCTGTATTTTCCACCGAATGAAACGGCTGGTTTTGAACGTTCTTTTGTAAGTGGGTAAAGGCGGGTTCCTTTTCCGCCTCCCAAAATAATAGATAATACTCTTGGTTCTTCTGACATAAAAACTCCTGTATGTTTTGTTATAAAAATAATTATAAGACTGAATTATTCTATTTGCAAATTATTTCTATTCTATATTTTCTCTAAACAAATTTTTTCAGACTCCGATTATAAAAGTAGATGTAAATAAACTTTTTAGGGGGTCGAAAGATTATGATTCGTGGTTGGTACACGGGTGCTTCTGGAATGAATGCTCAGCAGAATCGCCTTGATGCAATTTCCAATAATCTTGCTAATGTTGACACTGCCGGTTATAAACGTGATGTGGCAGTCAGCAAGAATTTTTCCGAGCTTCTTATTCGCCGTACAAATCTTGATGGTGTTTATAAGACAGAATTCGGTTCAGCTGAGGCTGCTCCAGTAATTGGTAAACTTGGCCTTGGTGTTGAAACAAATGAGAATTATACAGACTTTTCTCAGGGCTCTTTCAAAATTACAAATACAAAAACAGATACTGCCCTTAGTGGAAAAGGCTTTTATGTAGTTGATACTCCTATGGGAGAACGCTATACCCGAAACGGTGACTTTTTTATCGGAAAGGAAGGTATTCTTGAAACAAAGGATGGTTATCCTGTTCTTGGTGAAAATGGCTACATTTATGTTGAGGATGACAAATTTACTGTAAATGAAGATGGAGTTATCAGAACTGAAGCTGATGGCTCTGATATTGATCGTTTTAAGGTTGTTCGTTTTGATAACGAGCGTTACCTGAAAAAGATGGGAAATAGCTTCTATACAGCAACTGATATTTCTGGTCCTGCTCATATTGCTGAGGGTGATGAAAGACCTCGCTTTTTGCAGGGCTACACAGAAACCAGTAATGTTAATGTTGTAAATGAAATGGTTCAGATGATTGAAGTAAACCGTGCTTATGAAGCAAACCAGAAAACTGTTACATCTGAAGACAGTATGATGGGAACACTCTGGCAGAAGGTTGCTGTTCTAAGGTAAATAGCGGGCGTTACGGGCTTTCATATTGTTGCGAAGCAACATCTTTGAGCCCGTTTAGGGGGTAGCCCGCAACCGTGTGCGGGCGAAGGGGGCTTTCCCCCATCCATAGGAGAAAAAAATGGTTAGAAGTTTATGGACAGCTGCAACTGGAATGAATGGTCAGCAGTCAAATATAGATGCAATTTCAAATAACCTTTCAAATGTAAATACAACTGGTTATAAACAGCAGCGAGTTGAATTTGAGGATCTGGTTTATCAGAACTTAAAGCTGGCTGGTACACCTGCAACAGAAGATACTGTAACTCCGGTAGGAATTCAGCAGGGAACCGGTGTTAAAATTGGCGCAACCCAGAGAATTATGAATCAGGGGTCTTTGCAGAATACCGGCGTTGATACTGATGTAGCCATTGTTGGTGAAGGTTTTTTCCGTGTTCAGAAGTATGATGGTTCTTATGCTTATACCCGTGACGGTTCTTTTAAGGTTGATTCAAATGGTCAGCTGGTAACTAGTGGTGGGCTTCGCATTATGCCGGAAATTATTCTTCCTGAAGGTTATGATGTTTCTACATTAAATATTACACAGAGCGGTTTGGTTTCTGTAAAGGTAAATGGTGGAAATGACCCTGTTGAAGTTGGTCAGCTTGAACTTTACCGCTTCCCAAATGCTGTTGGTCTTAAGGCTGATGGTGATAACTTTTTTAAGGTAACTGCTGCTTCTGGTGAGGCAATTGCCGGTCGTCCTGGTTATGATGGCTTTGGTGATACTCGTCATAAGTTTTTGGAAATGTCTAACGTTTCTGTTGTAAATGAAATGGTTCAGATGATTGTTGCTCAGCGTGCTTATGAGTTTAATTCTAAGGCTGTTCAGACTTCTGATACTATGCTGCAGACTGCAGTGAACTTGAAGAGAGCCTAATGACAGGTCGTTATCGGGCTTGACCCGATAATCTTTTTTAAGGTGGGGTGGACTTAATGAATGTTGGATTAGTAAATAGTACATATAGTGGAATTACTGGTGGTCAGGGGGCTTTTCAGTCTGCAAGATCTTCTGCTGACTCGGTAAAATTTGCAGAGCTGGTTGAACGCTTTAAGAAGCAGGATGACGGAAGGGGAACCGTTTCATCAAGCCAGATTGCAGAAAATGGTCGTTTGAACGGCGAGTATACTTCAGGCTTTGGCGGGGCTTTTACAGGTGAGGCTGATAAAAATGCTAAGCCTGTGGGTGCGGCCGCTAACCAGGCAAATGTGCATGTTCAGCAGAAAACAATAGACAGAACTTCAGAGCTCTATGAAAAATCTATGGAGTTGGAGTCTTATTTTGTAAAGCAGATGCTTTCTGCAATGAGAAAAACAGTTATGCGGTCTAATGAGCAGGATTTTGCTCAGCAGACTTATGAAGATATGCTCTATGATGAGTATGCGACTGCTATGACAAAAAATGCAGGCTTTGGACTTGCAGATCAGATTTATCTTTCTTTAGTTTAGAAAATTACAGAGAATCCTCTGAGTTTTAATTTACATCTAGCTCCAGTTTACTCGTTGGGTAACTGGAGTTTTTTTATTGATAAAAGACTGCAATAATGCTAGAATCCCAGTCAATAAATCCGCAGTGATGAACTCCACATCACTTTCCTTGCTACACGATAGCAAAGCGAATCTAAATCTGACCAGAAGGTCTAAAACAGGAGTTATTCTATGAATAAAATCAAAACATTATTAGTGTCTTCACTTGCTGCACTTTCTATCTTTACAGCTTGTTCAAAATCAAATGAAAAGGTTGTAGTTGAAATCTGGCATACTTACAATGGTTCTCAGCAGGATTATCTTAATCAGGCTGCAGAAAAGTTTAATGCTTCACAGGAAAAATATGAAGTAAAGGTTCTTGCTCAGGATTATTCAGGTTTTGCAGATACAGTTTATAATGCTGTTGCAAACAAAATTGGTCCTAGCATTATTTTTAATTACGGTTCTACTGCTGTTGATTATGCAAAGGAAGGTCTTGCTGTTGATATTTCTAAGTACATTGCTGAAGATGTAAAGAAAGGAGATACAGCAATGCAGGATATTATTGCTTCTCTTCCTGCATCTATGCAGACTGATGTTAAGGGCTTTGAAGATGGTGGTATTTATTATCTTCCTGGTTGTACAACAGGTCCTGTATTTTTCTATAATAAAGAAATTTTTGATGAGCTGGGACTTAATCCTCCAAAGGATTGGGATGAGCTTGCTGCTATTTCCAAGACAATTTATGAAGCAAAAGGTATTCCTGGCTTCCATTCTGATGGTCTTGTAGATAATATTCAGATGATGATTATGCAGAATGGTCTTGGCTATATTGATGTAGATAAAAAAGAGGTTGCTTTTGATAGCGATGGCCTTGCTGAAATTTATCAGTGGTATGCTGATTGCTGTTCTAAAGGATATTTTGAATTCAATACTATAGGAAAATATGCTTCTGAAGATTTAGCAACTGGTGCTATTGCAGCTTTTTCTGGTTCTTGTGTAAATGATCAGTATATTACAATGCTTACCGGTGAGCTTGGAATTGCTCCATGGATTTCTACTTCAAATGGTCGTTCCTTCTATACAGGCTGGAACCGTGGTCCAATTTTCCTTACAAGAAATGCAAAAGTTGATCGTGGTGCTTACGAATTTGCAAAATTCTTCCTTTCTCCTGAAGTGAATGGTGGCTGGGCAAAGGCAAATTCGGCACTTTCTCCTTATGGAACAACTGAAAAAGATGAAGATTATAAGGCTTATATAAATAATCTTCCTTCAAGCTCTGCTCTTCCTTGTGTACTTGCAAATCTTCCAGTATCGGGTTCTTTCCCTAATGTACATGGCGGCTCTCAGGTTCGCAATATTCTTGTAGAATATCTTAACAATGTTGTTGACGGAAAGATGACTGCTAAGGATGCAGCTGCAGCTGTCGTAAAAGATTGTAACGAAGCTCTTGCTGACTAATTTCTACCAATAGAGTTTTATGCAGGTAAAATTAGAAAATGTAACAAAAAAATACGGTCACACGGTGGCCGTAAATAATTTTTCCACTATTCTGCCGGATGGTGACCTTATCTGTTTGCTGGGGCCATCAGGTTGCGGAAAATCTACTCTTTTAAATATGCTCTGTGGAATTACAGATGTAAGTGAAGGGCATATTTATTTTGATGATAAGGAAGTAACAAAGCTTCCTGCAGACAGACGGGATATTGGCATGGTGTTTCAAAATTATGCTTTATACCCTCATATGACTGTTTGCGAAAATATTTCTTTTCCTCTTGAAGTGCAAAAGGTTCCTAAAAAAGAGAGACTGGAAAGAGCTCAGAAAATTGCAGCCCTGGTTCATGTTGATAATCTTTTAAAAAGATATCCAGGAGAACTTTCGGGCGGGCAGCAGCAGAGAGTTGCGATTGCCCGTGCTCTTGTAAAAAATCCTAAGCTTTTGCTTATGGATGAGCCTCTTTCTAATCTGGATGCCCGTTTAAGACTTGAAATGCGGGAAGAAATCAGACGGATTCAACAGGAAACCGGGGTAACCACTGTTTTTGTTACTCATGATCAGGAAGAGGCTATGTCTATTTCTGACAGTATAATCCTTATGAAGGATGGGGTATTTATTCAGGGTGGGCACAGTCAGGATTTGTATGATAATCCAAACTGTAAGTTTACAGCTGATTTTCTTGGAAATCCTCCGATAAATAATTTTCAGCATTTTGAAGGTGTCAGTGAAAATAAGATTCTTGCTGTAAGACCTGAAGCCTTTGCCCTTAGCTCAGATGAAAATGGCTTTGAAGCCAAGGTTTTAAGAGTTTCGCTTTTGGGAAAAGAGCGTATTCTTTATGTGCGTTTTGCTGATAATAATGAAGCCCGTTTGATTCTGCCTTCTGATTTTGAAGTAGAGCTTGGACAGAAGATTTTCCTGACTCTAAAGAAAAAGGGTGTTTTTCTTTTTGATAAAGCCTCTGGTAAGCGTCTGGAGGACTAGTTATGGCATTTTCAGAAAAAAGGCGAAAGTTGTTTGAAAAAGGGGAGCCATGGCTTTATTTAATGCCTTTTATGGTATTTGCCCTTGTTTTTATTATTTACCCGATAATAAATGTTTTCGCTCTTTCTTTTATGAAAAATTACAATGCTCTTCGCGGAAGCTTTGACGGTTTATCCTTTGATAATTATGCAAAGGTTTTAGCTGATGATAAGTTCCGTTCAGCACTAAAAAATACTTTTCTTTATGTTCTTTTTGTTGTTCCCATTTCGACAGCCCTCGCAGTTATCCTTGCAAATCTTTTGAACAGCAAAATTAAGGGAATTGGAATCTTTCAAACTGCTTTTTTTATGCCCCTGGTAACTTCTGTAACTGCTGTTGGCTTAATCTGGCGTTTTATGTATAACCAGCAGTACGGCGTAATCAATTTTATAATTTCAAAATTTGGAATTGAAAAAATAGGCTGGCTTACAGATTCAAAATGGTCATTAACCGCTCTTGTGATTTTTGGAATATGGAATATTTTGCCCTTTACAATAATCCTTTTAATTTCCGGCCTGCAGAATATAAATGAGCTTTATTATACTGCCGCCCGTGTAGACGGTGCTCATTCAGTAAAAATTTTCTTTAGAATTACAGTTCCTCTTTTATCTCCGACAATTTTTCTGGTTTCTATTATAAATACAATTTCCTGCTTTAAGGTTTTTAGTGAGTTGTATCCGCTATTTAACGGAAAACCAGGTCCTTATTATAATCTTTATACAGTGGTTTATTATATTCGTTATGCCATGATGGAAAAACGTAAATATGGTTACGCAGCCGCAGCAGCAGTTGTGCTTTTTTTCTGTGTTTTGCTTTTTACATTACTTCAAATTCTCCTTCAAAGAAGATTGAAGCGCAGGGGAATGAATTAGGGGAGTTTGTATGAAAAAGATTTTACAACGCATTTTTTTATATATTATTTTGACAGCCGGAGCTTTAATAATGTTTTTCCCATTCTTATGGATGATTATGGGAGCATTTAAAAGTCAGGCTGAAATAATTCAATTTCCTCCAAAGCTCTTTCCTTCACATTTTTCATTTATCAATTTTAAGAAGGCATTTGCCCTGGCTCCTTTTGGAAGGTATTTTTTTAACTCTGTTATTGTAATGCTTTTGTCTGTTGCCGCTACTACGACTACAACAATATTGGGGGCTTTTGCCTTTTCCAGACTAAAGTTTCCTGGAAAGGAAATAATCTTTTCTATCCTTTTAAGTATGATGATGATTCCTTTTGAGATGCTTATTATTACAAATTACACAACTATCGTAAAATTGCATCTTTTTAATACAATTCCAGCTCTTATACTTCCTTTTGTGAGCAGTATTTTTTACACCTATATTCTGCGAAACTTTTTTGATACGGTATCTGACAGCTTATATTATTCTGCCAGAATAGATGGTGCTTCAAACTGGAAGTATTTATGGCGTATCCTGGTACCAATGGCAAAGCCTTCCTTGTTTACTATAGTTCTCTTGAATGCTCTGTCTTCCTGGAATTCCTTTATCTGGCCTCTTTATATTACTTCTGATTATCATTCCAGAACTCTTCCTTATGGACTTCAGGTCTTTACAAATGAAGCCGGGTCTTTTCAGGAACTGCTAATGGCCGCTTCATCTGTAATTATTTTGCCTATGGTTATTCTGTTTTTAATTGCCCGCAAGTATATAATAAATGGCGTTGCTAGAGGCGGAATTAAGGCTTAATACTATTTTCTATATCTTTATTTGCTAAATTTCAATTTTGTGAGTTATAATATATAACAATATATTTAATAATATAAATCACCGTAAAAAAAAGTTTTCTCTATATTATAAATAATGCATTCGAAGGATTATGCATAAGGGGTTGTTAATGAATGTAAAGAAAATTAAGAAGGTACCATTCTTTATTCTACTTTTTTTGGTTTCTACTGCTTTTATATCTTCTTTTTTCAGCAGTATATCTTTTAAAAATGAAGCTACCCAGGTCTTAACTCACGCTTCTGAATTAAAGATTCTGGAATTTCAGTCTAATTTGAATGGCCAGCTTACTTTGGTTCGACAGATGATTAAATCACCTTCTATCAGAAGCTATCTGGAAGATCCTTCTGATTCGGTAACTGAAGAAATAGCTATGCAGGAATTTTATTCTTATAGCCAGGCTTTTTTAAGTAAATCTATTTTCTGGGTATCTGATACTGATCACAAGTTTTATCAGGATATGAAATATGCATATACTCTGGACCCTGAAGATCCTGATACTTATTGGTATAAGATGACTATGTATGAGACTGATGAGTATAACTTTAATATAAATTTCAATCCGGAATTAAATATTACTATGCTCTGGGTTAATGCAGTTATAAAAAATGAAGCTGGTAGACCTGTTGGTATTGCTGGTACAGGAATTCCGTTGACAGACTTTATCAATTCTATGTATTCAGGTCTTGATGATAATATTCTTATGTACCTTTATGATGATGATCTTGTAATTACAGGTTCTAAAGATCAGTCTATGCTTTCTGAACACAAACCACTGCTTGAGCTTATGCCAGGTCTGGAAAACGCTCCTGATAATATTAAGCCAAAAGAAATTACAGCCTATTATTCTCAAAAAGAGCAGTTTGTTCTTGCTCCTCTTGATTTAGTAAATTGGCATATGGCAATGAAGGTAGACTTTAATTTTAGGGAATTCCTTAGATATTCAGTCTCTCCTTTTGCAATTTGTTCTGTTATTTGGATTGTTGCTACTGTTGTTGTTCTGCTTACAAGCTTAATCAGCAGTTTAAATACCTTAAAAAAGGCCCTTGATAATCTTTCTTCGGGAAATGCCGATTTAACACAGCGTGTAAGTATTAATAATAATACCCTTGCTATAGTTTATAAGCTTGCTGATAGTATTAATAGTTTTATTGAAAAATTGCAGGGAATTGTTAGTAAGGTAAAAGAGTCAAATCAAAATCTTGTTGAAAACAGGGATAAGTTAAAGTCAGGCACTCAAGAAACTGAAGATTCAATTGCTAAAATTAATGCTAATATTGAGTCCATGAATAAAAACTTAGGTTCTCAGGGAGATTCTGTTGACCAGACCTCTAAGGATGTAGGGGACATTTCATCAAATATCAGTTCTCTTAATATGCTTATTTCTGGTCAGTCTGATTCTGTACAGTCTGCTTCTGCTGCTGTAACTCAAATGATTGGTAATATTAACAGTGTAAATAATTCTGTTGAAAAATTAACTAATTCCTTCCGTTCCTTGCAGGATAAAACTGTTGCTGGTGTTACAAGACAGGAAGAAGTTAATAAGATGATTCTTGAAATTAAACAGCAGTCGGAAACTTTGAATGAAGCAAATAAGGTTATATCTTCAATTGCAGGTCAGACAAATCTTCTTGCAATGAATGCGGCTATTGAAGCAGCTCATGCCGGTGATGCAGGAAAGGGCTTTTCTGTTGTTGCAGATGAGATTCGTAAGCTTTCAGAAAATTCTTCTTCGGAATCAAGAAAGATTGGTGAACAGCTGAAAACAATTCAGGATTCCGTTAATCAGATTGTTGATGCTTCTCAAAAGTCTCAGGAAGTCTTTAGTTCTGTTTCTGAAGATTTGGGACAGACTAATTCTTTGGTTCAGGAGATTAATGGAGCTATGCATGAACAGGCCGAAGGTTCAAGTCAAATTAGCGAAGCTTTAGGGCTCTTAAATAACAATTCGCGTGAAGTTTTGACTTCTTCTGAACAAATGGAAGTGAGAAACAAGGAAATCTTGACTCAAATCTCTCATTTGGAAGAAACCACATCGGCTTTGAAGGCTGGAATGAATGAAATGATATATGGTGCTGAAGAAATTAATAAGACCGGAGATGCTCTTGTAACAATTTCAAAAGATATTGAAGATTCAATTGCAGAAATTGATCAGGAATTAGACCAGTTTAAGGTTTAAAATATTCTTTCAAAGCTTGTAGAAAGGAACCTTTCTTTTTGTAAATTGCAAAAGGAAAGGTCTTTTTTTTCAAAAATACTGCTCATTGAAAACAAGTTATCTTTTTTATATAATATTAAAATTAAAAAATCAGGGCTAAAAGGCTCTTTTATAAAAAGCTCCTCAGGTGGGCAATCAGGAAGTAAAAATGAACAGAAGACTTATCACAGCAGCATTACCTTATGTAAACAACATTCCACATTTAGGAAATATTATTCAGTCACTTTCGGGTGATGTTTTTGCACGCTTTTGCCGTAATCGTGGTTATGATACTCTTTATGTATGCGGTGTAGATGAATATGGAACTGCAACAGAAACTAAGGCTCTGGAAGAAAAAACTGAACCTAGAGTTCTCTGCGACCACTACTATGGTGAGCACCTTAAGATTTACGAATGGTTCCATATCAATTTTGATAAGTTTGGCCGTACTTCTAACGAGCAGTGTACTGAAATTACACAGGGCCTTTTTAATGATCTGGATAAGGCCGGACTCATTCACGAGCATGTAAATAAGCAGCTTTTCTGTCCTCACTGTAATATGTTCCTTGCAGACCGCTATGTTGACGGAACCTGTCCTAAGTGCGGTTATGAAAAGGCCCGCGGTGACCAGTGCGACAAGTGCGGTTCTCTGCTTGACCCGATTGAGCTTAAGGAGCCTCGCTGCCATACCTGCGGTTCAACACCTGTAGTTCGCGAAACAAAACATCTTTATATTGACTTACCTGCAATGAGCGAAAAGCTAAATGGCTGGATGGATAAGGCAAGCGTAGAAGGCCGCTGGTCTGACAATGCCATTAATATGACTAAGGCCTGGATTCGCGATGGTCTTCAGGAACGTGCTATTACCCGTGATCTTAAGTGGGGTATTCCTGTTCCTAAGGCTGGTTATGAAGATAAGGTTTTCTATGTTTGGTTTAATGCACCTATCGGATATCTTTCTATTACAAAGCAGCTGGCTGATGAGCTGGTAAAGGCCGGTAAAGAGTCTTTTGACTGGAAGAGCTGGTGGCTTCCAAGCGAAAGCGAAGAGGGAAAGTCTAAGCCTAAGGTTGACCTCTTCCAGTTTATTGGTAAGGATAATATTCCTTTCCACACAGTTGTATTCCCTTGTACTTTGCTTGGTTCTCCTCATGACTGGACTAAGCTTCACCACATGTCTTCTACTGAGTTCTTAAATTATGAGGATGGAAAGTTCTCTAAGAGTCTTGGAATTGGTGTATTTGGTTCTGATGCTATAGAGACTGGAATTCCAGCCGATGCCTGGCGTTTCTATATCTTCTATAACCGTCCGGAAAAACAGGACTATCAGTTTACCTGGAAGGACTTTATGGAAAAGCTTAATGGCGAGTTGATTGGAAACCTTGGAAATCTTGTAAATCGTACACTTTTATTTGTAAATAAATACTATGAAGGAAAGATTCCGGATGGCCCTGTAGATGAAGAGCTTTGGACTAAGGTACGCGAGTTTGAAGCTAAGGCAACCGAAAGCCTTGAATGGGCAGACTTAAAGGATGCCTTCCACACAATGTTTGAAATCTCTGATATTTGTAATAAGAAGTTCCAGGCAACTGAGCCTTGGAAGGCACGTACAGAAAATCCTGCTGTAGCTGAAAGTCTTATCCATAACCTCTGCTATGTTATTAAGGATCTGATGATTATGATGAATCCTTACATGCCTCAGTATACACAGAAAATTATGAGCTACTTTGGAAAATCTATTCAGGAAACTAGAGTAGGTCAGGAAACAATTGAAGGCTATACTTGGGCTGATCTTGGAGTGACTGAAGGCTTGACCACTGTTGGACCTACTGAAGTTTACTTTAAGCCAATGGATCAGAAGACTATGCTTGCCTTCCGCGAAAAGTTTGGCGGTAAGCAGAACAAGGCTAATAAAAATCAGAAGAAAGAAAAGAAAGATAAAAAATCAGCAAAAAAGGCCGAGCCTGTACTATTACCGCTTGACCAGCAGGCAGATTTCTTCAATGCAAATATCGAACTCACTGTAGCAAAGATTGTTGATGTAAAGCCAAATCCGGAAGGAGAAAAGCTTTATATTGAAACACTTGATGACGGTTCTGGAAGTCCTCGTACAATTCAGTCTGGTCTTCGTATGTATCTTAAAGAAGAAGATTTGCTTGGTAAACACGTTTTGATTGCAAGTAATCTTGCTCCTCGTACAATGCGCGGTGTTGAAAGCCGGGGAATGCTTTTGGCTGGAGATTATAAAGATGCAGAAGGAAAGGATTGTGTTGAAGTGCTTGAT
The DNA here is from genome assembly GCA_024683675.1 of Treponema sp. Classification (GTDB taxonomy): domain Bacteria; phylum Spirochaetota; class Spirochaetia; order Treponematales; family Treponemataceae; genus Treponema_D. The sequence continues at coordinate 11,526 of JAIKYB010000011.1, read as the reverse complement.
CTTTCCTGGGCTGCTCCTGGAACAAAGGTTGTCCTTGAAGGAGCAGATCCTGCTGCAGCAAAAAAGGCTGAAATTACCGGTGATGAATTCTTTGCGGTTCAAATTCTTGCTAAGGATGGTTTTGTTCAGGTTGCCGGCAAAAAGCTTCTTGCAGATGGAAAGCCTGTAAAGACTTATAAAGCCCTTGACAGTGAAATAGGCTAATTTATAATTATCAGTTATGGAAGAAAATGAAGTTCAAAATCAAGCTCTTTCTGTAAAAAAGAAGAGACCTTTTATTTTGCGTTTTCTTAAAGCGCTGATAGTTTTTATACTGATTGTATTAATTGCCTGCTCTCTATGGTTTGTATTTTCTGCATTTGACAGAAAAGCTTCTTGCCAAGCAATTCCGCCTGATTATGCACTTTTATTAAGAACAGATTCAGCCTGGGATACCCTTGAGCCTCTGCTTGATGTTGAGGCTCTTCAGATTCTTCTTTCTACACCAGAATATAGAAGTTACCGGGAATTATATCTACAGATAAAATCTTCTTCTTTGCGCCAGAATTCTCTTGTAAAGAAAGCCTTGCAGCGCCGAATTGACGCCGCCCTCTATGACAAAGGTTTCGTTGCGGTCCTGGACACTGGCTTCCTGGCTGGAGCGGCGCGAGTGGCCCCTTATATTATCCGCTTGAAATTTTCAGATAAGTTTCAGCTTCTAAAAAATCAGGACTCTAGCCAGACATATTTTAAATTAAACGATACTACTTACCTTGCTTTTCATAAAAATCTTATCGTTGTTTTTTCTTCCCCGGAATTAGAGTCAGCCTTAAGTTTTAATAATAAAGAAAAACTTTCTCCTGCAAGTCTTGAAGCTATGTCCCGTAAATTGGAGGAGCCTCTGCAGATAGTTGCAGACAGCCAAAGGTTACTGGGCCTTTTACAGGGCTTTTCAGAAAATCCTTATGCCCAGGCAATCAGCCAGGCTCTTTCAAAGGATGAATTGGCTCTATTAAACTTTGGTATCAGCGACACAGATTTTAATCTTAAAATAGAACTTCCTTTTCAGCTTCCTGACGGGGAGAATTCGCTTGAAGAAAATCCAATTTTAGCTCTTTTAAAAAAGAATTCAAGTGTTCCATCTCTTTTGCCAAAATTGCCCGAAGAGCTTCAGTATTATACACTTCTTTCTGCAGGTTCTCTTGAAGAAATAAAGAATGCAGCGGCAAAAGCCTTACCGGAGGACAAGCATTTTGAAGAAAAATGGAAAAATGCAGAGTCTTTTTCTTCTTTGATGTTCCAGAAGAGTCTTGAAGAAATTTTATTTTCCTGGACTGGTGACCAGTTTGCAGTCTTTGGAATAGAAGGCAAGGCAGAACCTGTTCTTGCTGTAAAAATTGAAGATGAAGTAAAAAGAGCTGAAATCTTTGATAAAATCTTTTCTTCTATAATTTTACAGACAAATGACAGTCTTTTAATGGATGGAGTTCGTCTTCCTTGTATTGAAATCCCTTCCTTTTTTCAATCGATTCTTTCTATGTTTGGCATTAACCTTCAAATGCCTTATTTTCTTGTAAAGGACGATTTTATTTATTTTTCTCAGTCACCAGAAAATCTTATTTCTTTGAATTATTCAATTAAAAGAAATACAAGACTTTCTAAAAGTCAGAATTGGACAAGGGTTTCTACAAAACAGAGTCATGAATCTTCTTTGAGCCTCTTTTATGATTTGGAAAGAAGTATTCCTTTCTTTTTGAGTGGAAAATCTACACTTTCAGAAATTTTAAGACTTTATAATATTGGCCGCATGGATTTGAATGTTCAGGACGGAAAAATAATTTTGAGTCTGCAGGCCGCTGCTGTAGAAAATGCTTCAAGGCAAAATATCCTGGGCTTCCCGATGAAGCTTGATTCAAAGGCTTCTTCAAAGCTGATAATGCTTGAAGGTAAGAAAGAAAAAAGCCTTTTCTGGCTGCAGGAAAAGGGTAATATATGCAGTCTGAATCTTTCAAGCTTTGAAAAAAACAATCGGCTTTATGAAGGGGTAAAGTATATTCTTGCATCAAAAGATAATCAAAAGCTTTGGGCTCTTACTTCTGAAGGTTTAATTTATCTTTTAAATTCTTCTCTTGAAGTTTGTGATAATTTCCCTTTGATGACAGGACTAAATATTACTTGTCCTCCAGTGCTTTATGAATCCTCTATTTTATTTATTGATGATGAAGGAAAGCTTTGTTTTGTAGACGAAAAGGCTGAAGTGGAAGTTCTTGCAAGTATGGCTAGTGAAAAAATTAGAAGTGAAGCTGCGGTTTTAGAGGATAGCATAGCCTTTTATGAGGGAGGTTTCTTTGGGGGCATTCATATTTATAAACACAAGGATTGTCTTACTTTAGACGCCCCTCTGGAGCTTGAAGGGCTTGCTTATGGTTCTCCTTGTATTTTTAAGGAAGGTAAAAAACTTTATTATGCAATGATTAGTCAGGCGGGACTCCTTTATATTTTTGATGAAAATCTACAATATCTTCAGGGATTTCCTTTGCAATTGGATGGAATCTTTTATGTAAATGTAGAATACGCAGATGGAAAGCTTTTTGCTCTTTCTTCTCTTGGTCAGCTTTTTTCTGTAAGTCTTGATGGTCAGGTAAATAGCATTAAGATTCCATATTTTTCTGCCCGTGCTGGAAATATTAGTCTGGCAGATTATGATGGAGATAAGAAGACTGAAATATTTGTAAGTGGAGACGGAAATATTCTTTACGGCTTTACAGCTTCTCTGGAAATGCTTTATTCCTTCCCACTTGCGGCTTATGGAAATCCTGTCTTTACTGATGTAAATGGTGATAAAAAGAATGATATGCTGGTGATCACCTTTGATAATATGCTGGCCGGCTATAATGTTTTGAGATAAGGTTGAGTAAGTTAGGATAAGTTAGGATAAGTTAGGATAAGTTAGGATAAGGTAGGGCTTTATGAAAAGATTTATTGTATTTTCTTTAATTATAACTTTAAGCGGATTTTTTTATTCCTGTGCTACTTTACAAGAGGATGTTTATGTAGACAGTCAGGAAAATACTGTAATTTTTTCGTCGATAGAAGATTATGAAAGGCATTTTATTCAGCTGGATGCAAATGCAATTATAGAAGGCGGAGTAAATGCTAAAGATGCAAACAAACTTGTTAAGGAAATAGACAGCTATACAGCTTCAGTACAAATTGCGGAACCTGCAGTAAAAGCCCGATTAACGGCACTGCGAGGCTTAGTAAACCTGCTTGCAGCTAAGACCGCGGCTGCACAGGCTGATTATCAGGTGGCGAAAAAAGAACAGTCAGGGGACCGCTATGTGCTTTTACTGGGCTGTCGTTTAGAAAAAACTATTGAAGATAGTCTGGCAAAGGTTGAAGCTTTATTAAAGAACGATTCTGGCAACTATGTTTTACAGGTGGAGAAGGCCAGGCTTTTGTTTAGGCTGCAGCGTTATGACCAGGCTATTGCCGCTTTTGACACGGCCTTTTTGCTTTTAGGAGCCGGGAAGCTGAGCGAAGGGCAGGTTGACTATAGGGCGGTTTACACTCCGGTGCGAGATTATGTCTGGGATATTAATTCAGTTTCAGGTTCGGGAAATGAAAATCTTGAAGGCAACTTAAAGGAAAATCTTTCTTTTGATGATATGATTTCTTTGACCAGAATGCATTCAAGCTTGCTGGATAACATAAGTGGAAAAGCTGCCTTAAACTCCAGACAAAAAAAGGATTTGATTGAAAGGTTAAATTCGGAAGCTTATTTTTCTCCTGCTATGGAAATGAGTGATGAGGCTAGTCAGGCATTTCTTTCTTCAAAGTTTATAACTAGACAGCTTTGTGCCAGATTTATCTGGAATCTGTATGCACAAAATCAAGGGGATGCTTCTCTGCTTACTAAATATTCAGAGCGTTATAAGGCTTCTGGCCGTACAAAAAGTCCTGTAAGTGATATTTCTGTTGAAAATCCAGACTTTAATGCAGTTTTAGGCATGGTTGGGAATGCTTTTATGGAGCTTCCTGATGGAAGAAATTTCTTCCCGGAGGAAAGACTTTCAAAGCTTGATTTTATAAGCATTCTGCAAAAAGTCAGTCAGGCAGAATAGGCCTGTTTGTAACATTCTTATAAAGATGTTATACTTTCTTTATGTTTAACTTTGAAATCAAAAAAATCGACAAATCAGAAAAGCCTAATAATGGTTCCTTTTTACAAACTCCTTTTTGGTGTGAATTTAAAAGTCGTCATGGTTGGGAATACCGTCGTTTTGAAATAGATTGTAAATTAGAAGGACAGGATACCTCTTCTGCCTGTGATAAATCAGAAAATTCCGGCTCTGGTGCCGAAGGAGTAAAAGCTCTTCATAAAAAATTTGAACTTGCAGTTCTAAACAGAAGCTTTGCAAAGGGGCTCTTTAGTATTGCTTATATTCCTTTGATGCCTGAACTTCCTTATGAATGTACTCCAGAAGAAGTTCTGGATCAGGCTTTTGAAGATAATAGCGCAGGGCAGACTGCAGTAATTAATCAGGAAATTATAACTCCAGAAACTCAAACCATTGAATTTACTCATCTTATGGAAGAGCTTGCTCTTGCTCTTAAGCCATACCTTCCTAAAAATACAATTGTTATCCGTTTTGACCCTGATGTAGATTTCAGTTCTGTAGAAGACCGTGATATGTTCAATTTTGGGGTAAAAACTGTTGCTTATGCAGATAGATTAAAAATCCGCAAAAATAAGGTAGATATTCAGCCTCCGGACACCAGTCTTGTTGATTTAACTGCTTCTGAAGAGGAAATACTTGCAAGAATGCACCAGAAATGGCGCTATAATATCAGATTAAGCCAAAAGAAAGGTGTAATTGTAAAAAAATATGAAGGTGATTCTGTAGATTTGTCTGAAAAAATAGACATCTTCTATAAACTTACTAAGGAAACAAATGCACGTGATGGTAATTCTTCCCATTCAAAGGAATATTATCAGGATTTAATTATGGGCTCTGCCGCTCTTAGAGAAAAAAACTTAGATGTTCCTTTAATCAGACTTTATATTGCAGAGCATGAAGAGGATGAAATTGCTTCTATTATGGTGCTTTTCAGTCATGATGAAGCAATTTATCTTTATGGAGCCAGCAGTAATAATAAGCGAAATCTTATGCCAAATCATCTTTTGCAGTGGACAGCCATGCGGGATGCAAAGGCTTATGGAAGCTCTTATTATGACTTGTACGGAATGCCTCCTGAAGGTAAGGATGAAAAGCATCCTATGCACGGACTTTATATGTTTAAGGCTAATTTTGGCGGTAAAATTATTCATAGAAGTGGAAGCTGGGATCGTCCTCTTAAATCAATTTATAGCCTGTATTCTTTTGCAGAAAAGGCCAGAGCCTTCTGGTATAAAAAGGTAATTAAAAAGCTTAAGGGAAGATAAGATGATAGATTTTTACACTAGAAATGATATTCCCTGCTTTGGAGTTGCCGGAAACTTTACAGGCCACCTGGAGCAGGCAGGCGAAGCAATCGATTTTGCAAATGTTAAGACCAAGGAAGTAAACGCTCCTAAGGCTATTTTTCCAACCTATATACCATCAAAAAATGAACTTTCTTCTGAACAAAGTCAAACTCCGGCTTTTTTAAAGAAATTTCCATTTAGTTTTAATGAAATTATTTTTCCGGCAGGAGAAGAAAAGCTTCAGATTGAACCTGAATGTGCCATAATTTTTAATGCAAAATATGAGGATGACAAACTTGTAGAACTTTCTCCACTTTCTTTTGGAGCTTCAAACGACTGTTCTATAAGAAAACCTGGTGCTAAAAAAATCAGTGAAAAGAAAAATTGGGGAGCCTGCAGCAAGGGTTTTTCTCAAAATCAAATAAAGCTCGATTACTTTGAAAAGGGCTGTCTGCTGGATAATTACCGTATCGCAAGCTTTTTAATTAGAAATGAAAAGCTTTATGATTATGGTGAAAACTCAGCTGTTAGAGACTACTCTTACATTTACACAAAGCTTATAGACTGGATGCTTGAAAAATTTAATGGCCAGAAAAATGAAGGTCCTGCCGAAGATATACATTCTTATCTTATTGAAGCCGGCTGTCCTTCTCAAATAATGGTTTCAATAGGAGCAACCCGCTATAGCTCCTGGGGTGAAAGTAACTTCCTTCAGAATGGAGATAAGGCTTTAGTTTTGCTTTATCCTGAGTCAAAATATAGCCCGGAGGAAATAAAAGAACTTGCCGCAAAAGAAGATTTTTCAGATCCCGAGATTTCTGCTCTTATTCAAAGTGTGATTTTATAATTTAAGAATTTTCTGGGCTGCAAGAAGAATCGGGTCCTGAGGGAAGCTTTCTTTAAGTTTTGACAGACTTTCTTGTAAAAGCTTTTTATTCTGACAGGAAATAATACATTCACAAAAGCCTTTTTCCCGCTCTTGCTTTGCTGCTAAATCGTTAGTCTGGTTTAGTAGAACAATACCTTCAATTTTCTTTATTTCCTGCATTTTTTCCTGAGTTAAAATAGGAAGCTTAAGGCTCATTACATTATTTTGAAGCTCTGGAAGTGCCTTTTTTTCAATACAGGCTCGGTAAAGCATTTCATAAATTGAAAGCCCAGTGGCAGCGGCGTAAGTATAAGACATGCCGCTTAGTCTGGGATTTACTTCGATAATATGCCAACTGCCATTTTTATCCAGCACTAAATCAATTTGGGCAGAACCGCATAGCTTCATTTTTTCTGCAAGCCTTATTAAATCCTTTTCAAAGTTTTGGTCTAAAAGTCCTGATACCGGACCGTATTTTATACTTTGCTTTGGACTTGTAATTCCATACTGATTTATGCTGAATTCAAAAGGAGGCAGAATCTGATAGGCTCCGGGCATACCATAAATTTCAAGCCCAAACTGACGACCTTCAATATATTCTTCCACAAGTCTATTTGAGTTATTTCTTTTTGAGTTTAAATAACCTATAGCTTCCGGGTAGGTGTGTACTACAGTCATTCCATAAGAGCTTAGTCCTGTAGTATCCTTTATGATTAAAGGCAGCTTCAGCTTTTTGATTTGGCTGACCAGGCTTTGACGGTATACATTACGTAAAACTTCTTTATTGCTTCCTGCACAAAAATAAAGGTCATGATCTACAAATATAGATTTAGGATGAGAAATATTGTTTTCCAGGAAAAATGAGCGGGTTCGGTTTTTATCAAAAGAAATAAGGCTGCTTTCCAGAGGATTGCAGATTGTTGTAATTCCTTTTTCAGACAGTTTTTCGGCAACAAGAGCATCACTAATAGAAAGCCAGTCATAAGGATCAGTCCAGAAGGAAAGGGCAATTGCAATATCCGGCTTATATTCTATGATTTTTTCAGCAACTTCTGTGCTGTCTTTTCCCTGGTCTAAAATCAGGCTTTTAGATTCCGGCATAAAGATAGCAGGCTTTTGACTTATACAGATAAATTGATTCTGGGGATGCTCTTCTATAAAATCACAGAAAACTTTATCGTTTGAAGGCAATAGAGAAATCAGAAAGGTCTTTTCATCAAAGGTATTTGTATTTGTACTATAAAAGACAATTTTCATTTTAAATCACTGAATTGTATAAGATACTATCGATTTTACTGCATTTGTAAAATCAGCTTCTTCATTTTCAGAAAGAATATCCCTATCATACAAGGCTTTTTCAAATAAATCACCTGCTTTTTGTGCAAAAAGTGAATGATTGGAGCGGTCATGAGAGTCAAAATAGCTTTTTACCAGGGCAGTATATTCTGCCGGAGCCATGGTTACCTTGTATTCAAGATGACGTCTGCTGCCCCAGTCAATTAAAGACATAAAGAGCTTTGTAAGCCTGTCAATTTCATTTTTTTTAGCCTTGCTCTTTTTAGATTTTTTAAGGAAATCCTGCATGGCTGCCTTAAAAGAGCGGGACTGGACTGTAGCATAAGCCTGAGATTTTTCAAAATTAAAATGAAAGAGGATTTTAAAGAAATTCTTTAAATCATCAAAGAGTTGGCTGAAAAACTGTCCCAGAAGGCCTGCTGCAAAAAAGTGCCTTATGCTTCCACTCGTAATCAGGCGGTAGAGGCCATAAGCAAGAAGCAAAGCAATTCCAAGTACAATCACAACCTTTGCTATTTTATCCAGAATGTACCAGAAGAAACTCATATTGATTTTTGGTTCTTCTCTATCTGTAAAACGTTCTCCCAAATCAAAGGTCGAAATTTCAGTTTCCGGAAGCTGAAATTCCGGATTTTCAATCTTTACTGTTTCCGGAAGCTTTTCTTCAACTGGTTTAATTTTAATTAAAGCTTTATTTGTTGAAACTGCAATTGCAAGCAGGGAGCATATTAAAAGAATTATGGCAGAATATCTGAACATTTTGTTTCTGCCTTTAATAATTGTATCAAAACCAAGAAAGGCATAAAAAACTTCTTTGTTGTAAAGTCCTATAAGCATAAAGGTAAGGAAAATAGAAATATAAAAAGTTAGTATAAAAGCGATTATAAGAGGATTAAAGCTTACTCCTGACAGCTTTGCACCTAGTATTGCTGTAAAAATTATAAAGCCCAGAGCAAAAAGCAGGCCCTGCAGCTTTTTAAGCCATTGTCCAAAATCGCCGGCAACCATATTATTGTGAAAGAGGTAAGTCCTAAGCTCTTCACCTTTCATGCCGTCAATAGCTTCCAAAAAAACATCGTGATAGAGAAAGAAATTATTCAGATAGGCAATAATTATATAAAGAGTAATCATGCCGGGAATGAGTGAATAAGGGGCATCGTACTGCTGCAGCATAAAGCTTAAAACCAGCATTGCAATAATACAGAAAAAAAGTATGGCAATATGAGCTCCCAGTCTGCTTTTTGTTGTTATAAAGAAATCCTGGGCAGAAGAAAAAATAAACCCGCTTACAATTATAGTGCCGTAAACATAATAATTTACCAGAACAAAATCTAAAATCTCTTCTGAAAGCATTATTTTGTTGATTATAAAAAGGAGGATAATTATAAAGCTTGTTGCAAGTGTTGTTAGAACAAAGCGTTCTATCATTCTGATTGATTTATAATCCATTTACAGCCTTCTTGCGTTCAATTTTCAGCTTATGTGTATCAAGTTCTTCTTTATCTGCTTCAATCTTCAGGAAGTAGTTTTCAACTTCACGGGGCCCAATTACAAAAAGCATTGTTCCTGCTGGCAGTTGGTGGCGGAATTTTGCTTCAGGATTATAGGGAAGTTTTCCAGGCACTGTTTTTATAAGAGACAGAAGATCCAGAATAACATCTGCCTGGTTTGCGGCTGGTTTTAAGTAAGGGAAGTCGCTTCCGTAAGCTGCAAAGCCGCAACGCTGTTTCTTTACTCTGGAGGCTTCGACAATGGAAGCTGCTATTTCAATAGCCTTTTCGGAATGATAAGAACGGTTTCTAAAATCATAATCCTCTTCTGCAAGATTTAAGAATACAAAAAATGGAGCGTCATAGGATTCTTCATATTGATTTGTAAAAAGTCTGTCGAATTTTGCAGAAAGTCTCCAGTTAATCCGCTTTACTTCATCACCATTTACATATTCCCGAACAGAACGTCTCATGGTTATGTCTTCGTAAATTGGATTGTGAATCTTTAGAGCTCCCTGAGGAAAGCCCGGATAGGTTAGTGTGGAAAGTTTAATTCTTGCCGGACGTACAGTTATTTTTAATTCGCATGGAAGTTCAAGTTCTATCTGAAAGAGTCCAAGAGGATCTGAGGTATGAATCTTGACCGGGCCTACTGGATAAAGCCCTCTGTCTTGAGTAGATATTTTGTATTTTATCTGTCTTGCTTCATGAGGGCGAAGTGTTATTATTCCCGAATTTTCATTATGAAAAATGTAGAGATAGGGTGCTGTATCCGAATAATAGCATATAAAGGCCGGAAAAATAGAATAGTTTTTTATTGTAAAGTTGATTATAACATGCTCTTTACAAGCCAGTTTTAATTCAGAAACAGGGCGGTCTACCTTTATTTTTTTTGCCAGTATTTTTGCATATATAAAAGTAAGGCAAATTAAAATAAATATAGAATAGCCTATAAACTGGATAAGCCTGAAGGGGATAATCAAAGTAAATGCTGCACTTATGACCAGGGCTGCCGGTACAAGGGACGAAGTTTTTACCATTTTCCTTGCCACTTATACATGAGCTCTAAAGGCTGGAAGAGGAATCTGTTCAATCAGCTCCATAAGTATCTTTTCTGAAGAATAGCCCTTTAGTATAGAATCACTGTTTAGAATAATTCTATTGCGGAATACAGGTAGTGCCAAAAGTTTAATGTCTTCCGGAACAACATAGCTTCTGCCTTTTACTGCGGCGTAAGCCTGACAGGCTTTATAAAGAGCTATGGAACCTCTAGGAGAAACACCTGCGGCAATTCGATAATCAGAGCGGGTCTGCCTTACCAGAGAAAGTAAATAGGAAAGTACGGATTCTTCAACATGAATGGATACTGCTTCTTCCATACTTTCTAAAATATCTTCCCGGCTAACTACAGCCTGCACCTTTTCAACAGGATGAACTGTGGAGTTTTGGGCTGTTATTATTGAGGCTTCATCTTCCTGACTTGGATATCCCATAGAAAGAGTCATTGTAAAGCGGTCTTTTTGAGCTTCAGGAAGCGGGAAGGTTCCTTCTGATTCAACAGGATTTTGAGTCGCAATTACAAAAAAAGGACTTTCAAGCTTGTGAACCTGACCATCAACACTTACCTGTTTTTCTGCCATACATTCAAGCAGGGCTGACTGTGTTCTTGGAGTTGCACGGTTTAATTCATCTACAAGCACAATAGAAGACATTACAGGTCCTGGACGGAATTCAAATTGCTGACTTGAAGGCAGCCAGACAGAGCTTCCTGTTACATCTGAAGGCATAAGGTCTGGAGTACACTGAACTCGTGAAAAGGGAAGTCCTGTAGATTTTGCAAGGGCTTTTGCCAGAACTGTTTTTCCTGTTCCCGGTACATCCTCTAAAAGAACATGACCGCCGGAAAAAAGACAGGCAAGGATCATATCAACTAAATCTTCATTGCCTTTGAAAACTTCTGATACTGATGTTTTTATTTTAGATGAAACTTCATTAATTTTTGACATAACAAAATTATAACATGGATAGACTAGCAATTAAAGGGTAATTTTAATAAAATACAGTTATGACAAAAGATGAACTGATTTTCAAAATAGAAACACAAGTGCCTTTTGAGTTCACCTATAAGGGTAAGGTCTATAATATGACTTATGATAAGGCTGCTGACGGCTCTATTTTGATTCGTTTTGGCAGACTTTATGAGCAGGAGACCTACGATTCCTTCGGTCAGCTTATGAATAATGCCCGAATTGAAAATCATTTCTTCAAGGATATGCTGGATATAATATAATGCCAGGGTTAAGTAAAAATAAAATTGATATGACACAGGGGCCGCTTTTTTCAAAATTGCTGGCCTTTTCTATTCCTCTGATTTTTTCAAGTCTTCTACAACTGCTTTTTAATGCTGCAGACGTGGTTGTTGTCGG
>JAIKYB010000146.1 GCA_024683675.1 Treponema sp. | reverse complement strand
TAATTTTCTTCCATGAATTTTATAGCCTTTTGAATATGATTATTTGCTATTGGACTTGATTTTGAAAGACACAAATTTTTCACAGAAAGTATGAGTTCATACAAGAAAATTGAACATTTTTCACCATTTTCAGACAATTCTGACAGTTTTAAGAGCCTTTCAAAGGATTTTTTTATATCTGATATATCCTCAATGTTTTTTACGAACCAATTCACAAAACCAAGGCCTTGCATTAATGAATCAATATTTTGACCTCTAAAAACAATCCACCTTGTATTCCAGGCCAAATCTTTAGGTCTATATTCATGTACTATTCCAGGGGGCATGTAAAGAAAATCATTTTCTTTCAAAAGCATTTCCTTACCCAGACATTTAAACTGCCCCTCCCCGGAAATGGTATAAAGAAACTGATGAGAAGTCAGTCCGTTTTCCCTTTTAATGTTATACTCTGGATCAGATTCTCCAATCCCTGAAATATAAAAGGGAAGTTCCTTTTCTTTTGTTATAACTGGATATATAGATTTTAGCATTATGTAAGTATAACATATAATATTAATAAAAAAACTCTAGACAATTTATTATAAATTTACGATAATAAACTAACTGCAAAGAGGCAGAATTGGAATTTTTCCGATTCTGCCTCTTTTTTTATTCTCACTCTTTTACAGGGGGCTCATATGATTGAGACTATCACAAAAATTAACAACTCGGTAAATGGAGTTGTTTGGGGAACCTTTGGTATTGCACTTTTGTTTGTAGCCGGTCTTATAATGACCATTGTAAACAAAGGCTTTCAGTTTACGCATTTCGGACATTGGATTAAAAAAACCATTGGCGCAATTTTTAAAGATAAAAAAATTACCGCGCACACTGGAAAAGAAAACAAAGCAATCTCGCAGTTCCAGAGCTTGTGTACTGCTCTTGCGGCCACAATTGGAACCGGTAATATTGTTGGTGTTGCAACTGCCATTATTCTTGGTGGCCCTGGCGCAATTTTCTGGATGTGGATTATGGCAATTTTTGGAATGATGACTAACTATTCCGAAAATGTACTTGGAATCTACTTCCGCCGAAAGGGCCCAAACGGAGACTGGCACGGTGGAGCTATGTATTACCTGAAGGACGGACTTGGCGGATACAAGGGAATGAAATGGGTTGGAACTATCCTGGCTGTTTTATTCAGTCTTTTCTGCCTTCTTGCCAGCTTTGGAATTGGAAACATGAGTCAGGTAAACTCTATTGCAGGAAATATGGAATCAGCTTTTAATATTCCTACCTGGGTAAGCGGAATTGGACTCGTAATTATTGCTTCAATCGTAATTCTTGGCGGACTTAAACGAGTTGCTGCTGTAGCAGAAAAGCTTGTTCCTTTCATGGCAATCATTTATATAATTGGTGCCCTGGTAATTTTCTTCACTCATATCACAGCTATTCCTGCAGTTTTTGGAGCCATCTTTAAGGGTGCTTTTGCCGCAAAATCAGCAGCCGGTGGTATAGTTGGTTATGGTTTGCAAAAAGCTATCACATGGGGATTCAAAAGAGGTGCCTTCTCAAATGAAGCCGGCCTTGGTTCTTCTGTAATGGTTCACTCATCATCAAATGTAAAAGAACCGGTTCGTCAGGGAATGTGGGGAATCTTTGAAGTTTTTGCTGATACAATCATCGTTTGTACTTTGACTGCCTTTGCAATTCTTTCTACCGGAGTTGTTGACCTGGAAACTGGTCACATGATTTCTGAAAATGCCGGTTCGGGTCTTGTAGGAGAAGCCTTTGCAACTGTTTTTGGTGGATTAGGTCCAAAATTCATAGCAATTGCAATTTTACTCTTCGCCTTTTCTACAGTTCTTGGCTGGTCTCACTATGGCGCAACAGCCTGGCAGTATCTCTTTGGTGAAAAAACTCAAGTGATTTACAAGGTCGTATTTGTAGTAATGATTTTCTTCGGTTCTACAATGAGCCTTTCTCTTGCCTGGGATTTATCAGATACCTTCAACGGTTTAATGATGATTCCAAACTTAATCGGAGTTATTTCCCTTAGTCCTCTTGTTGCAAAAATCACAAAGAACTATGTAGACCGTAAGCTCCATGGAAAAGATGTAGAACCTATGCTTTCAGTTTTCCCGGAATATCAGGAAGAAGAAGCTAAAGAAGTAAAAGAAGGTGCTGACTAATTTTCCGAGCAAGCCACTGCATTTTTATAAGTAAATTTTTACAATAATATAATAAAACAGATTGATTCTTCCCAGCTTTATATTGTAGGATTTCAAAACCGCAAATAAAACCGGGAAGTTTCAAATGTTTCAAATCACTTATTTACAACTAATTATTTTAATTACCCTCCTTTGGATTGCCACACAAAGCTGCAAGTGGATTATTCAAATCAAAAAATCTTCAGAAAAAATTTCACCAAAAACAATTTTGAATCGCGAGCTTTCTCTCTTAATGGTTTACATCTGCATTATTGTTATTGTAAGAATTGTTTATTTTCCATGGCACCACGTAGACGGACACATTGGCCCCCTGATTTTTGACTCGTCTAAGATTTTACCCCTGTGGATAAATTATATTCCCCTTGTCCGTCTGTCTGATGTTTATGATGGCTGGCAAATGAACATTATCGGAAATATTTCCATGTTTATTCCGGTGGGAATTGTCTGGCCTCTTTGCTTTAAGAAATTGAACAAGTTTTGGAAAACTCTTCTTGCGGGCAGCGGATTTTCGCTTATAATTGAAATTACTCAGTTGGCTTTTTACCAGCGCAGCACAGATATTGATGACCTGATTTTGAATAGCGGCGGCGTTTTAATTGGAGCACTACTTTATTTTGGAATTAAAAAGCTGATAAAAATTTTTGGGAATATTAAGAATACTAAGAAGTAGAGGATTTTTATGAAAACTTACACTGCAAAAGTTTTTTCTCAGGAAAAATTCCAGCTTGGAGAATCTCCTTTTTATGATAGCCGCACGGGCCTTCTTTCCTGGGTGGACATTACTAAAGGAAAGTTTTTTACCCAGGCTGAAGATGGAGGCCGTCGGGAAGTTGAAATAGGCCAGGAAATTGGAGCTGCTCTGCCAGCGCACAAGGCCGGCACTTATGTAATTTGCGGGACAGACGGACTTTATCTTTTGGATGCGCTTGCTGAAAAACCTTGCCCTAAACTTGTTCAGAGCCTTACTTCTTATTTTGAAAGCTTTCAGCGTTGTAATGATGCAAAGGCTGACCCGGCCGGCCGACTCTGGTTTGGTTCTTCTGTAAAAGACGACCACGAGGCCTGCGGGAACCTTTACTGTATGGACACTTTGGATGGCAGAAAAATTACTGTGCGTCAGGCTGGAACTAAGATTTCTAACGGACTTGCCTGGAGTCGGGACCACAAAAAATTCTACTTTTCAGATTCCCTTGAGCACGCTCTTTTTTCTTATGATTATGATGAAGAAAGCGGGCAGATTTCCAATCGACAGGTTTTATTTACGGTAGAAGGTACTTGCGTTTCAGACGGAATGTGCATTGACGACCAGGATAATCTTTGGGTTGCCTTTTGGGGTGGTCACAGAATTGAGCAGAGGAGCACAAAGGACGGAAGTCTTCTTGCCAAAATTGATGTAGATGCAGGAAATGTCACTTCCTGCTGCTTTATGGGCAAGGAAATGGACACTCTCTTTATCACAACTTCGGGAAATGCTTTGAATGGCCAGAATGACGGCCGCCTTTTTACCTGTAAGGTAGATGCAAAGGGGCCGGACTGTGATTTTTGTAAGCTCTAATTAGAGCCAGCCTTCCCATTCCTTCTGACACATTCCAACTGTCGCTTCAGTTTTTCCATTACGACAAACCGGCTGTTTCAAAAGGCTTACTTGATTTTCAAAAAGCTTTCCTTCCTTTTCGCTATCGTCAAGATAAGCAATGCTGGCGTAATTTTTTGAAGCTTTATCTATCATAGCGTCCAGGGCATCTGCACGGGAACCTTCTTTTTTAGCAAGGGCAGAAAGAACCGAATCAAACTCTCCGGCGCTCATTTCTTTTTCTTTGAGGTCTACAAACTGAAAAGGCACTCTTCTTTCTTTGAAAAATCTCTGGGCAGCCTTACAGTCAAAGGATTTATTTGTTCCGAATATCTGAATCATTTTTTACTCCGCTTTTTATTTTTACTGCTTACTATCATCCCATTTATTTCGGACAATTTCCAGCACTTCTTCCAGAGAAAGTCCCATTTCTTTGCAGGCCTTTATGTCCTTTTCAATTAATTCCTGAGCCGCAGAATTTCTTTTATCTGAAATTTCGTGGTGGGCCAGGTCGCTTACAAAGGTTCCACGTCCAGCCGCGGTAGAAATAAAGCCTTCCCTTTCCAGCTGTTCCCAGGCCTGTTTTACCGGAATAACACTGACCCTCAGATTTACTGCAACCGTACGGATTGGAGGAAGCTTTTCCCCGCTGGCAAGCTGACCGCTCATAATCTGGGAAGAAATCTGCTCATAAATCTGAGTATAAATTGGTTTATCTGATTTTTGTGAAAGTACTATATCCATTTAATTACCATACGGTCCCTGAGCTTGTAGAAGCGATGCCCTGAGGCTCTCGAAGGTGGTGGTGGTTACATATCATATTTTTCAAACTGCTTACAAGCCCTGTGGTAGGTCAAAATCCAGCTAAAAATATAAAGCAAACAGCCAGCACATAATACAAAAACTTGAGGAAGAAGACTTGTCTCATGCCCTGTAAAAATCTGACCAACTTTTGCAATCACATTTAATTCCTCTACTTCTCCACTTGCAACTTTTTTGATAAAAGCCCTGTAAGTCCAAACCGGAAAATCACATATTGCGTAAACAAGGAAATAGATAAAG
>JAIKYB010000143.1 GCA_024683675.1 Treponema sp. | reverse complement strand
GTTTCTGACCTTGTTGCAATGTCTCCTCCGTGTCCAGGCTCCGGATACCAGAGTCGGCGGATAGATTTTTTTGCCAGAACCATAGCGGCGTCAAAGCGGATAATAGGGAAGTTATGTGCAACATGCAGAATCTCCTGCATAACAGCTTCTCTTGCCTGAGGATTAAGGAAGTCAATCTGAGCAGTATCATTCCATGGAAGACCGGTTCCATCATTTCCGTGGTAAATATAGCGGGTGTCTCCGCTCTGATTATCAACTCGCTTGAAAACTACAGAACAGTCATCCTTGCTGTAGTAGTGGTCTTCAAGGAAGAGGGAAATACGGCCGTCCTGAGAAAGGTTTTCACCATTGTAAGTATACTGAGGGAAAGGATTATCGCGACGCTGGATAAAATAATCAGGATGATTAATAACCCAGTCGCCGTCCATACCTGTGTGGTTTGGAACCATATCTGAAGCTAGGCGGATTCCTCTCTGCCAGAGCCTCTGACGAAGATTTGCAAGGGCATCCCAGCCACCTATATTCTGTGCGATATTATAATCATAAAGAGAATAAGCTGAAGCTGCTGCTTCCGGATTACCACAAATCTGCTTAATTCTTTTACTTGCCTTAGAGCGTTCCCAAAGGCCGATAAGCCAAAGGCCGGTAAAGCCTTCGTCTCTCAGGCGGTCCAGCTCAGGGTCTGGAATCTGATCCAGACGTGTAATAGGATAACCGTACTGTTTTGTAAGCTGATCCAGCCATACAAGAACGGTTTTTGCCATAAGAATAACATTTGGCATCCATTCGCTGTCGGCAGAAAAGCGTTCATATTCATTCATCAGATTTTCGAAGGAATAAGGCACCATATCAGGTAAATCGCCGCCACCAAAGCCATGCCAGGCAGCCTTTTCTTCTTCTGAAATTGTATCCAGTCCGGTAAGAATACGCTTGAGCCATTCCCCAAGGAATTCTTCCCAATATTTTTTGATATATTCAAGCTGGCCTCTCAGACTTTCCGGTGCAAAAACCTGAGGTTCCCGAAGAAGGGTAATTAAATCATGGTTAAAAGGGCCAAAAGTAGGCTGACTTGCTACATATTTCTGGATTGATTTCCAGCTTTTTTTATAAAGAGGATTTTTTGCAAGTTCTTTATCATCAAAAAGCAGGATAAAAGGCTTAAAGGCCTTGTTTTCGTTTGCAAGGTGAAGCAAAATCATTTCTTCAAGCACCTGTTCACGGTTAGGTCTTTCTTTACCTGTTCCAATATCCATTGCTGTCTGATTAAGGTAGTCTTCTGCAGTAAGCTTTTCCTGGTAAACTTCAACAGGAGGGAACTCCTTCATAAAATCTAAAAGCAGGGTGTCTATTTCTTCTCTTTTGTATTCTTTTTGCAGCTGAGCAAGAAGATCTGTCATAAAGCTTGGCAGTTTATTGCGGCGATAAAGCATACAAACATAATGCAGAATCTCGTCAATAAGGCCCATTGCATTTAATTGACCGGCAGAAACCTGCTTGCTGTCATCACCTGTTACGGTTTTTATGTAATTGTTAAAGAGAAGCTGGAATTCACGTACATTCTTCATGTTGGCAAAAACCACATTTCCACTGGAAGCAAAGAGTCCTTTATTAAAATCACAAAGGTCGCGAACCTTTCTACTTATATGAAACTCGTTGTATGAAATTCTCATCTGGCTTCTCCTACTTCTTTTATCTTTTCCTGTAATTCTTTATCTTCAATAAGTTTTTCGATAGAGCAAGGTAATCTGTAGGTCCAGTTAAAGGCGTTTACAGTACCAGGCACATTAATTCTTTCGTCTGCTGATTTTTCAAGCCAGTATTCCTTTTTCATGTACAGGAAATCCTGAAGAGGAGAAATAAACCAATAGCTTGCAGAGCTTGCTGAGGCCTTCATTACAGCTTCTGCAAGTTCTGGCGTAAATATGCCAGAGGCAACTTCCGCAGCTTTTTCTTCCTGAGTATTAAAGGCTTTTAGATTGGCAGATACAAAGGCTTTTGCACTTTCTTTTTCTTCATCCCACCACTGGCGGATTGTAGAAGAGTCATGAACAGAGCTTGTTGTAACAGATAGAGGCTCATATTCCTCAAAAGGAATGAAAGGCTGTCCTTCTTCTGACCATTCACGGCACCAGCGGACAACTCTTAAGCCTAGAATCTGGTGTTCCTTCATTGTGTCAGGCACGCAGGCGATTCCAACACCAAGGTCCTCTCCACAAGGAATCATTTTTACGGCAGATGTCAGTTCGGTAAAAATATCATCTGCCTGTTTTTTCCAGAGTTTTTCTTCTTTTTGTCTAAGCTGATCAAAGAGAGAGGAAAGAGAGTCTTTTTCCTGCTGGCTAAGGCTTTGCCATGAGGTTGAACCCCCGTAGGTCCATAGAGGCACAAATTTGTTTTTTGCAATTTCAAGTAAGGTTCTGTCAGACCACTTTCTGATTAATACGCATTTTATTCGGTCTGCGGCATCCTTTGTGCAGAGTTCTCCAAAATCGCATCTGGCAATTTGTCCAGAACCCTTTACATCAGATTTAAAAAGCCAGAGCTCTTCGCCTTCAAGCTTTGTACAGAAAAGACTGAGTATTTTATGAGCGGCTTCATGATTCCAGGTTATTTCTTCAATCAGTCCTGTAGAAATATGAGGCTGTGAAATCCAGCGGATTCTATTATCATCAAAACCGAGTTCGTAAAGTTCTTCTCTTTTTATAGGCGCATAAGGTTCTGTATGTCCTGTGAGGGCATTGCAGTCTTCTGTAGGAATTGCCCATATTCTGAAAAAGCCCAGAATATGGTCCAGACGATAAGCGTCATAATATTGTCCTGCAGAGATTAAGCGGTTTTTCCACCAGCTGTAACCATCAGCTTTAAGGTTTTTCCAGTTATAGGTTGGGAAGCCCCAGTTCTGTCCAGAAAGATTTTCTCCATCCGCAGGTGAACCGGCTCTTAGATTCTGATTAAAATACTGAGGATATGCCCAGGCATCGCAGGAATCCTCATTCATAAGAATAGGCATATCTCCCTTAAGTAAAATGCCCTTCTTGTGAACATAAGCTACTGCATCTGAAAATTGCTTTGAAGCAATCATCTGCAGCCAGGCATAGAAAAGATGCTCCTTTTTAAAGGCCATCTTATTCCAAAGCTGCATTATTTCTTCTTCACTTTTCTTTTTGTCGCTTTCCAGCCATGACTTCCAGCTGGCCTGCATGTAGTTCCATTTTAGATTTTTATAAACTGCATAGGTTTTTATCCATGGATTTGCCTTTATAAATTTTGTGAGCTCTTCATCAGC
>JAIKYB010000120.1 GCA_024683675.1 Treponema sp. | reverse complement strand
GACTGTCCAGGCCATTTCTGCTGAACTGAATATCAGAAGTATCTCCCGCTATAGAAGAACAGCCGTCAACCGCAATTCCAACATCAGCAGCAGAAAGAGCGGGCGCATCATTAATGCCATCCCCCATCATCATAACCCTGGAGCCTTTTTTCTTTAGCTTTTCTACAAGCTTCACCTTATCTTCCGGCAGAGCCTGGGAATACCATTTATCAAGACCACATTCTTTTGCAATCTTTTTGGCAGCGCCTTCGGTATCACCAGTAATCATAATGCAGTTTTTAATTCCAAGCTGGTGCAGACGTTCAATAATCTCTTTTGTTCCAGGCCTTGCAGGGTCGCCGATTGCAATAATTCCCGCAAGTGACTGATCATAAGCCAGATAAAGAAGGCTGTTACCAGTATCCGCCGCTTCCTTCTGAATCAGAGCTATCTTTTCATCCATAGGGATAGCTTCATCTTCGAAAATAAAATGAGCACTTCCTATACGGATTTTCTTGCCATTATAGGTAGAAGCAATTCCATGAGCCACAATATAATCAACCTTGGTATGCTCTTCTGGATGAACCAGATTTCTTTCTTCTGCAGCCTTTACAACTGCACGCCCCAGAGGATGAGGATAATGTTCTTCAAGACAAGCTGCCCACTTAAGCACGTCATCTTCGGAATAGCCCTGCATTGGGAAAATAGAAGCAAGAAGAGGATTAGCGTAAGTTAGGGTTCCTGTTTTATCAAAAACAATTGTATCAGCAAGGGCTGCTTCTTCCAGGTATTTTCCACCCTTTACGGATATTCCACTGGAAGCCGCCTCTTTCATAGCAGACAAAACTGCAATTGGAGCAGTCAGCTTCATTGCGCAGGAATAATCTACCATCAAAGTTGAAATTGTTTTTGTTATATTTCTAGTAAAAAGATAGGTAAGCCCTGTAAAGAGGAAATTAAAGGGAACAATACGTTCTGCAAAATTTTCGGACCTTTTCTGGGCCTGAGCCTTTAAGTTCTGAGAGTTATCTATCATCTGGATGATATTCTGAACCTTTGTGTCTTTGCCGGTAGAAATTACGCGGATATAAAGCTCGCCTTCTTCAAGCAGGGTGCCCGCAAAAACTGTAGAATCAGCTTTCTTATCAACAGGAAGAGCTTCTCCGGTTATACTAGCCTGATTTACCATACCCTCGCCATGTTCAACAGTTCCATCTGCAGGAATTAAATCTCCCTGACGAACTACGAGTAAATCACCTTTTTTAAGGGTATTAGCAGGAACTGTTTTTTCTGTTTTACCAGAAACAATATGAACAGGTTCTGTTGAAATCAAAAGGGTCTGGGCCAGATTATTGTAAGACTGACGACGGGTTATATCTTCAATTTCTTCACCCATTTTCAGGAGCATAGAAATTGAGGATGCTGTATTTCTGTTTCCAGAGCAGGCAGCAACAGTAAGGGCAGTAGCATCCAAAAGCTCAGTAGAAAATATTTTGCCCCTAATAATCTGACCAAGGGCCAACCCAATGCGAGGAAGAATATTCTTCCATAGAAAAACAGTTCTTACAGGTAAAGGTAATAATTTCTTAATAAAATGAATTGCCAGAGTTTCTACTAAAACTCCCATAATGCTTTCCTGGACAGGAACATCAGCAACTGCATTCAGCATTTCTTCGTCATCCAGATATTTTGAAGAAAGGGCTTTAAAAAGAGATAAAATCTGTTTTTCTGTAATTATTACCGGATTGTAAAAAATGAGAAAGGAGCCGGAATTTGGATTAACATTTATATCCTTTATCCCGTCCTGAACTGCGATAAGACCTTGGGCCAGGACGGCCTGTCTTGAACTATAATTTTTGCTATTATAATGAAGACGAAGGCGTCCTGGCAGAGAATGATGTACTGTAACCTGCATGTTATTTTGCTGCTTCTGTGTTATACTTTGCTTCAGCAGCGATATCTTCTGCGTCTTCCTTTACTGATTCAGCAAAAGCTGCAGCATCTTCCTTAAGCTGCATTCCCTTTCCAATGATATTTGCACAAGCCTTTTTAAAAGCTGGTGTTTTTACCAGATTGTAAGCAACAACTCCACATGCTGCTCCAATAACAAAAGATCCTAATTTAGTCATTTGATGCTCCTGTCTGTGATTCATATTGTTAGGTGTACTTTACACCTGTTGTAATATACACCTAACAACCAGATATTTTCAAGTCAATAATCTGATCTGCAGAAGAAAGAGTTGATTTTCTATGAGAAACTAAAAGCATTGTTTTTCCTTCTGAACATTCCTTCAGTGAAGTCAAAATAACAGCCTCATTCAGGGAGTCAAGATTACTGGTAGGCTCATCCAGAAGCATAAAAGGTGCATCATAAAGGAAGGCTCTGGCAAGACCAATTCTCTGGCGTTCGCCACCACTAAGACTAGAGCCCAGTTCCCCTGTTTTTGTAGCATACCCCTTTGGCAGACTGCAGATAAAATCATGAAGAGAAGCTTTTTTTGCAGCCTCTTCGATATCCTCCTGACTAAAGCAATCAGCCCCCAGAGAAATATTTTCTGCAATTGTGCCATTAAAAATATAAGTTTCCTGGGTAATATAAGCTTCCATTGCACGAAGATTTTCTGTATTCAGATTTTTGATATTTTCACCACTAATTAAAACCTGGCCCTTATCTGCGTCCCAGAAACGCATAAGCAGTTTAAGCATTGTTGATTTTCCGGAACCACTTTCTCCATGAATACCAATCAGCTTGCCTTTTGGAAAAAGGGCATTAAAATCAGAAAG
>JAIKYB010000117.1 GCA_024683675.1 Treponema sp. | reverse complement strand
TTCCAGCAAAAATGCCATAAGACTCATGACAATCCATACAGCAAAGGGCTTGGAATTCCCGGTAGTTTTTATTGTTGGCATGAACGAAAATATGTTCCCAAGCAAAAAGGTAGATTCCCTCAAGGCCATGGAAGAAGAACGACGCCTTGCCTTTGTTGCCCTTACCCGAGCCCAAAAGCGTCTTTTCCTTACAGAAGCAGAAGGCTTTTCTCAACGTACCGGTGGCCGCTTTCCTTCCCGCTTTATTTTTGACATAGACAAGAGCCTTTTGAACTACGAAGTTGAGCTTTCACCACAGCTGCTTGCAAAAACCCGTATTTATATAGAAGAATCTGATTCAATCCTGAACAAAAAAGATGCCCTTTCAGACCTTGCAGAAGGCGACTTCGTAGAACACGGAATTCTTGGAAAAGGTCAAATCCTTAAAATAGACCAGGCTGGCGGAAGCTATACAATCAAGTTTGAAAAGGTTGCAACGCCCCGCAAAATGACCTTCAAAGCGCCTCTTAAGAAAATTACCCCTTGAAAAATCCCGGCAAAAAAAGGACAATAAATAAGAAAGACGGGCCAGACTAGGCCTTAAAAGGAGGACTAAATAAAAATGAAAATTGCAGCTACCTATGATTTACTTACAGGAAATGTATTCCAGCACTTTGGAAAAACACAAAATTTTAAGATTTATGAAATTGAAGACGGAGCTGTAAAGAGCTCTGAAGTAATTGATAACGGAGGCTTTGGCCACCATGACCTTCCACCATATCTGAAAAGCCTTGGAGTAGAGGTCCTTATTCTTGGAAACCGGGGTCAGGGGGCAATTGATGCCTTAAATGCAGCCGGATTAAAGCAAATTCCGGGAGTTACCGGTAAAGCAGACGACGCTGCAGAGCTTTTTGCAAAAGGTAAACTTGAAGGAAACCCTGATGCAAAATGTGACCACCACGGAGAACATCACCACGACTAGTCATCAGGCCTTAAAATAAAGTATCACGAATCTCTACGATTCTTGATTAAATTATAAAAGCCTTTATAAAAGAGTATAGATTTGTTATATAAGCATAGAACAAATTTATACTCTTTTTTTTGTATAAGAAGTATTGTTCTCTTGATGAATCAAAGAGATGGATTCACCCAAAAAATACATATAATTTCAGGAGGCTGATTATGGCATTCTTTAAATCAAACAAAATAAAAGTTAAGTATTTGGAAAAATTAGAACCAACAGGTTACAGACTTGTAAAACGTTCTGTAAAACCAGAAGAACTGGATGTTTTGAAAAATAATCCAGACATCAGAAACCTTGAATTGATCAACAATATTTAAAACTGCTTAGGTATAAGAAAAAGGGCACTTCAACTGGGAAGTGCCCTTTTTTTTAGTTTTCTTCCCGGCTTTCACGCAGGGCCTGGAGGATGTCGGAGTCTTTAAGGTCAAAAGCCAAAAATCCCTTACAATTCCATTTCAAAACCGGCTCGTAACCAAGCTTGCCGTACCAATCTGCCAGATGGGTCCAATGAATCCAGGAAAGGTCAAAGCCCTGCTGGCGGAGAATTTCACTTGCCCGGCGAACCATTTCAAGGCCGATTCCTTTTTTGCGATATTGCGGCAGGGTTCCTACACATCCGGGCCCTCCAATTTTAAGACCATCAACAAGACCCATTTGGTCCAGAGCACAGAAGGCGACGATTTTATCTCCTTCAAAGGCGCAGAAGACTTTTGAATCTGCATCAAAAAACTGGCACCAGTCTTGGTCAACATGGGCTATGGCCTGCTGCAGTTTTTCAAAATCACCCTTGTAAAAGTCGAAAGTGATTTCCTGGGGGTAAGTCAGCTGGAGCTCTGAGCAAGCCTTTTGGCGCAGGTCCATAATGAGTTCTGAAAAAACATAATCTTCCGGCAAAGTGAGTATTTCCGGGTCTTTGAAAAAGTCGGGATGTAGTTTTAGGAAGATTTTTTTGTAATCCATATCAGTCTTTTATCCAATCTTCCGGGCAAATTCTTTTATCTTTTCCAGAGAAGCTTCCGCTTCTTTTATAGGATTTACAAAGGATACAGAATCCTTTAACTTACTTCCCTTAGCCTCTACCGAAGAAGAAATCTGAGCAAGACATTTTTCTGCAGAGCCACCGCCACTAGAAACTATGGCAAAAACTTCCTTGCCTGTAAAATCACTTGCTTCTATATAGCTGGCAAGAGGAGCGGCCATTTTACCAGCCCAAACCGGACAGGCCAGAATTACGCGAGAATAATTTGTAAGGTCCGGCACTTCTGTTTTCAATTCAGGCTTAAAACCAAAAGAGGCGTCTCGGCCCCCATGCAGGAACTTCATCAATCCTTTTTTAGGATATTCCTTTACAGTTTCAAGTCGGCATAAATCTGCCCCATTTTGCTTTGCCATAGTACGGCAGAGAAAATCTACATTTCCTTCAAGGGAATAATATACGATGATTGTGTTTGACATGATTACCTCTATTCTTATTAATAATTATTATACATCATTTTTTTTGTCAGGGATGTAAACTTTTCATAGATTTTTGCAAACTCTACGGTTCGTGGGTGTGTTTTTTTTCTAGAATTTATTATCTTTAAAATAGATTTTAAGATGAGGAGCTTGTATGGACCAGGTAAAAATTGGACATTTTATTCAGACCCAAAGAAAAGAATGTGGCTTTACCCAAAGTCAACTTGCAG
>JAIKYB010000082.1 GCA_024683675.1 Treponema sp. | reverse complement strand
GTTACTTGCCTTCTTACTCTTCCTTCAGTTGAAACTTCATATTCTGGAAAATCCTCTATTTCTTTCCAAAGTTCTATATGAAGTCCTATTTTTTGTAATTGTGCGATAAATCTATATTTTCTATTTTTGTATTCATTCATATTATTCTCCAAAGAAAACGGGGCATAAAGCCCCGCGTTTTACTTCTTCATATTCTTTTCTTCTGAAACAAATCTGTCTGCATCAGAAATTATTTCCGATACTTTTTCAAGAATTGTTTCAACGGCATAAAACGCACTTGTTATTCTGCCATCGAAATTAACCGTAGGTAAACTGTCGATTCCTAAACTCAGAACTGCAAGAGCCTGGTCTACATTGTTTGTAAGATTGCAGATGAATTCTTCTGCCTTTTTGATTGTGTTTGTGTCTGCCATAACAGACCTCCTAGTAATTTGGTATTTGGCTTTTAAAAGACAAAAGCCATAAAAGTCCTACCACCGCTACTAGACGGCCGGGGCATCACTGCTTACCGGGGCTTCTATGGCTATATTTACATAGTCGGAATATGCCTTGTCCGACTTTACTTATATCGTAAAATCAAAAGGGCATAAAAATAGACACTTTCTGCGGTGTGTCTGTCCGCTAGTAGTTTGGTGGTATCTTTACTATACTCCCAAACCTTCTTTTTTTCAACAAAAAAACTATTTAATTTCCGTTTTGTCGATTATTAAACAGAGCTTAGAAAGAAGTTCAGGGTCGCTCTGTATTTCTTTTGAAAGTTCATCTTTAAGCTGCTGCTTAGCTTTATCTAAAGCCTTAACAGCTTTCATTCGTGCCTGGCTGAGTTTGAGCTGAGTTTCGGCAATGCGGCTTGCAGAGCTTACAAGTTTTTCCGGGTCGTCAAACTCAAGGCTGTCTACAGTACGCAAATCCTTTGCAATCAGGGTTGAAAGATGCATTGTCATTGCTTCTGCGACTTCTGTTCCAGGATTATCTGCAAACACTTCGGCCATTGCCTTTGCAGCTTCTACACCTTTCTTTGTACCTGCAATTTCTTCTTCATGACTTTTGATTACACGTCTTATTGATTCGCGCGAAAAAGTAACGTGCAGGCCTTTTTCTTCAAGGATTTTGTTTACCTCTTCGGTAACATAAACGATTGTATTTTTTCCGCCATCCCATTTATCAACGATAAGCTCCACAAGTCCGTTTTCGGTTGCCTTTGCCTTACGTCCCATATTAAGCCTCCAGCGGAATGAGGATTCCTGTATCCGGCTCGCAGTTGCCTTCAATCAGGTCTATGCCTTTAGGAGTGATTTTGTAATAGGTGACGAACATATTCGCCTTGTATGGATGCGGTGTTTCTGTCTTTGAGCAGTAGCCTTTGTCTATGAGGTAAGCGACTGATTTGTCTATATCATCCACATGCTCATAGGCATGATAGATACCGATAAGAGAAGTTCGCTCAATTCCATCCGGGTACATATCGGAAAGAAGCCTTAAGATTTTTCCTCTGAGCATGTTATTTTTCATTTTTTACCCTCTGTCAGTTTTAATATTTCAAAAGGCAGCTTGCTTATATCAGTTCTTATGAGCTGCATTTCGCTACGCCAGCCTTCAGTTTCTTTATAAAGCATTTCTTTTGTCACGCCACTTTGTTCAAGGTACTTTATATTGTTTTCCGCCTTATCAAGACGTTTTTCTATAGCTTCATCATGTTCATCTGAGTGTTTCTGTAAATCATCTATTTTCTTTTCAGTTGAACTTTTCAAATCCTTAATCTGAGCTTCTGTAGATTGCTTAAGCTCTTTTATATTCTTTTCAGTTTTATCAGTCAGTTCCTTTATCTGATTAGCAGTAGAAACTTTTAAACTGTCTACAGCTTTCTGTGTTGTCTCGTTTGCTTTCTTAACTTCTTTGATAACAAAAAAAGCGATAACACCCATAAGAATAAGAGTGCCGCTCATTCCAAGAGTCGCAAGAACTTTATCCAATGTCGTTACGACAGCCATTCCTTCCATCAGTTCCCCCTGATAATCCATCCGCCTAAGAAACCGCCAAATGCTCCGGCGCACGTCCAAAGGGGAATCGTCCACTTTTCAAGATTTTGTTTTTTGTTTTCGCTCTTCAGCCATTCAATCTGAACTTCAAGACTGGCAAGCTTTGGAGCATATTCCTGAACTCCGGCTTTGTAGCCTTCGTCGTAGGCGTTTTCAATTGCCTTGTCAGCTTCAGCTTTCAGCTGATCCACAAGAAGAAGCACGTCCTCTCGTGTGTAAAAAGTTTTCTGTGATAGAGTCTGCTCTGGAGTTAAAGTCTGATTTGAGCTCGTCTTTTCTTCTGCCAAGAGCGGCAGCGTTAGGAGAGTTACCAGCAAGAACATTAGCAGGTATTTTTTCAA
This sequence comes from Treponema sp., assembly GCA_024683675.1. Taxonomy (GTDB): domain Bacteria; phylum Spirochaetota; class Spirochaetia; order Treponematales; family Treponemataceae; genus Treponema_D. Next base: position 671 of record JAIKYB010000082.1, on the reverse strand, counting down.
TTTCAGACTCCTTTTTTCGTTCAGCTTCATCAGCTTTCACTTCTACTTCAGATTCCTTTTTTCCTGTTCTTTTACCGAACAGAAAAACCGACACAAAAAGAGCTATAGCTCCGGCGCAGGCGGCGGCAAACGCAGCCGCCTTTTTTAAAACATCCCTAATTGCCATCGTCTTTTCCGTCAGCAGGGATTGTCTTTCTTACATACGCTTTGACAATCTCAATCCAGATTGAAACATCAATCGGCAGAAAAATTACAAAAACAAAACCACCAACAAATGCAGCATCTTTTACAGGAATTATTACGCTTTTTGTAATTGCATTTACAACAAGAGCTGCAAAGACAATAAGACAGGCAATAATTTTAGAAATCTGACTCAAGAATTTACCTTTCATTCTTATACCTCCTAATCAATCTCTATAAGTTTTCCAGCGATTATGTAACCGGCCGGAAGCTCGTAGGCGTGTAACAGATTGTTTAAAGCGGCAAGGTCGCCGGAAGAAAGAATAAAGCAGCCGGCAGACCAGGCATAATTTGAATCTTTACCGAGCTTTGCACTCCATCTGTCGTGAATGAGCCAGCGGCCGTTCTGGAAGCCGCCCTCAGTAGTCTGCATGGCGTTGTGGTCTATTCTCTGACCGTCAAGGTCTGTAGTTTCAATGATTTCGTGAATC
>JAIKYB010000063.1 GCA_024683675.1 Treponema sp. | reverse complement strand
GTGAGTCCGTATTTATCACCAAGAAGCTTTACAAGACTCTTATTTATCATCTTGATTCCGTCTGCAATTGATTTAGCATCTTTTGCATCTTTTGCTGCATCAATTGTACGGTCAAAATTATCCAGACTATCAAGAAGATCTCCAAGCAGGGATGCATTAGCATAGTCGTAAGTGTCCTGCTTTTCTTTCATCATGCGCTTTCTGTAATTATCAAAATCTGCGGCACGGCGCAAGAGCTGGTCCTTTAAATCCGCATTTTCTGCCTCAAGGGCTGCAATTTTCTCTTCTGGAGTCTGCTCTTTCTTTTCTTCTGCAGCAGTCTCTGTCTGAGCCTCAGCGTTCTCATTCTGATTCTGAGTTTCTGTCTGATTTTCTGCCTGTTCCTTGTTTTCTTCTGCCATTAGAAATCCTCTTTATTTCTTATTCTAAATATAAAATTACTGATTTATAATGCTCATCGTCAAGAAAAAATTGTTATTTTTTTAGATTTTTTTTACCATGGAAGGGGTGAAAAAACATCGTAAGAAATGCCATCACAGGTAAAAGCAAGATGATTTGAATGTAAATATAGTCTTGAAGCATTTTCTCCACCATAAAGTGCGTCCCCCATAATAGGAAGCCCTTCTTCACTCAAGTGAACTCGAATCTGGTGGGTTCGTCCTGTATAAAGACTACATTTTATTTCAAGGCAAGTTTTACCTTCAATAGTAAGCTCTCGGTTTACATAAAAATCTGTTTTGGAATATTGACCGCCATTAAATTCACTAAGAGCTCCCCATTTTCCAGTCTGAGATTTTCCGCTTATACGACCCATAAACTTTTCTATTGTAAATTCTGTTCCTGGAATAGGAGTTCCACCTTTTGGTCTTTTTGGAACTGAAATAGCGATATATTCTTTTTGTTGAAGATGCTTTTCAAAAACATCATGAAGTGCTTTATTTACTGCCCTGGTTTTTGTAAAGACAATTACCCCGCTGGTTTCCCGGTCCAAACGATGCATTATACCCACATAAGGCGGATTTCTAAGACTTTTATCGCGGGCCCAAAGATAATCAACTAAAGTATCATGCAGATTTGCCCTGTTTCCTGTAATTGTCTGTTCAACAGGAAAAAAAGCAGGTTTATTTACAAAAATCAGCTTGTCATCCTCAAAAAGGATATCCTTATCTGTAAGGGTAAAGCTTAGGTCATCAGGCTGCTTTTCATAAAAAAATTTTTTCCGGTCAAAGATAACTGTTATAAAAGAGCGGCCCCTAAGCTCATAAGCAGGCCTTGTTACAGGACGGCCATTCACACTTACACAAGAGGCAGCAATAAGTCTTCTGATTTTTGAGTTTGAAAGAGAAGCTTCCCCTACAGCCTGAGGCAATTTTAATCGTAAGAATTCATCTAGTCTTTGAGTTTCTTCACTTGTAAAAGTTAATTTTTCGCTCATAAGAGTAAACTACTTTTTCTTCATTCTGGCGTGATGGATTTCTTTTTGCTCATAAAGATTTGCATCAGCCTTTTTAAGCAAATCTGCTAAATCTGTATTTTCTGAATCAAAAGGAACCGCTCCAAGGCTTATAGAAAGTTCAAATGGAAGCTTATTATCTTTACTATACTGAACATCAAGTTCTTCAATTTTTGTGCGCATTGTTTCTATATAAGAAACATCCATTCCAATTGAAACAATTCCAAATTCATCACCACTCAGACGGCCAACAATATCTGTCTGACGGAAGGCTTCCTTCAAAACCTTTGACTGAAGCTGTATTGCAATATCTCCGTACTCATGACCAAAATTGTCGTTTATACCTTTAAGACCATCTAAATCTGCAAAGCAGACAAGTCCCTGCTGACCGATTTCAGAAGCAAGTGATACAACCTTCTGGGCATTTGTAAGGAAACCACGTCTATTCAAAAGCCCCGTAAGCTCATCTGTACTGGAACGTATTTTCAAATCGATATTATGAGAAGTAAGAGCATGATTTGCTGAGTCCAGATTCTTTGCATAGCGGATTGTTTGTGTATAATCGTATCCCTGGGCAAGCACACTTGTAAGAATTTTCAGGACAACACTGTTCATTGCAAAGGTTGGGCGTCTTAATTTACAAATTGTATAACCATACTGAAATTCTCCAAGGAAAATTGGCTGCAAGATAAATTGACCGCCATCACTAAATTTATTTTCAAGACAGCTTGGAATAAGCTTTTGATGAGGATTATACACTTCCCCATCCTGGTCTATGATTTTTTCCCTTTTATCCAAATCAAGATAAAAAACGAATCTTACTGTTTCCGGCAATTCAAACTTTTCTGTTCTAGTTACCGAAAAAGGCTCTTCATACATACAGGCTGTAATAGAAGTAAAGCCAAACATATAACCAACTTTTTCTATAGAGTTGGCAATTTCTTCCAGAGAAGAGGTCCCTCGGACAAAATCAAAAAGGAAGTCAATTCTGGAAATATCATCATAATAAGCAAGAAGATTTCTGTAGGTGTCCATATTTCTCACTCCAGTCATAGAGTGACAGCCACAGGAATGTCTGTATTTAATATTTAAAGGTGTAATCAGGTTATGCTCTTTTATCTTATTATCAAGCAGCTTAAAGGCAAGTTCCGCCGCATCAGTTCCCTGCTGTTCAATTGCAGGATCAATTGTTGTAAGGGCAGGATTACAAAGAGCGGCATGAGAAGTATTATCAAAACCTACAATTTTCAGCTGATCAGGGATAGCAAGCCCCATTGCAAGAAAGTAATCTATACAACCAACAGCCATAAGGTCATTTGCGCAAATAATTACATCAAAATCTACATCATCAAGTGATTTTATACGTCTTTTTAATTCTTCCTGAGCAGAACTAGAGGTAAAATAGCCGTCAAAAACATTCTTTTCTTTATATTCAAGGCCATTATTTTTTAGAGCCCTTTTGTAAGCTTCAAATCTTTCCTTTGCTTCTACAGAGCCAATCGGATTTGCAGAAAAGAAGGCGAAGTTCTTACAGCCGTGCACATTCTTCATGTGGGCTACAATTTCATCGTAAGCGTCACTGCAATTTGTATTTGTGTAGTAGGCATTTTCATCGTTAATCTCTAAACCAACGGAAATTAACTTTTTGTTAAGAAAGGGCTTTATGTTTTTTAGAAATTCTTCTGTAGATGTATAATAGAAATAGGAATTTGATACAACAATGACTTCATCTATAGCGTTTGTATGCAAATATTCGGCTGCAGCCCAGTACTGATACTCAAAAAAGCCTACGTCTATATTAGGCAACTTTGTCTGGGCATAAAAAATTCTTACATCCTTTCTACCTTCAAAATAAGTGAAGATTCCTTTCAAAATGGATGTTGCATATTCAACAGTAAAATTATACGAAAAAACGGCAATATTTTTCATTATTCTATACTATTCTACACTATAATCTGGATTATCCCCATTTAAATATATTCTAACATGGCAAACTTCCATACATACATTATCGGCAAAAGTCTGTAAATCCATAGATTCCGGACCAAATATGTCATCCGGATGATAAGAACTTTCAACGATAGACTCCTCCCCTTCCCCAGCAAGACGTGAAAGTGCCCCGTTTAATCGAACTATATCCTGGACAAGGGAAAATAATTGGCTGCATTTTTTCTCTTCGTATTTTTGCTCTAAAAAAAGAAGCTGCATTTTTTCTATAGATTTATGATTTTCAGCTTCCGGAGAAAAGCCACTTTTAAAATCGCAATTGTTACAGCGCTGCCATTCAGCAAAATCTGCAAAAAATCTGGAAGGATATATTCTTAAAGGCTTTAAAACTGAAAGAAACCAGGGAACTGCCCTACCCGCAGAATAAAAGGTTCGGGCCGCAAAAGCCAGGTCACGAGCATAACGAATATCCTTTGCAGAAAAAGTGCCCGTTACAGCAGGTGAAACTTCCGACAAAGCCTCTTCTGTCTGAGGAAAATCTATATGATTTGGATACTGCTGCAAGGCAAAATCCAGTCTTTCCATAAAGAGCTTTAAACTGTCTCCAGGTGTAAGTGCATAGGAAAGCTGAAAACCAAAGACAAGCCCAGCTTCATTTAGAAGTCTGGCCTTAGAAGCATACATTTTTTTATCAAAAAGAAGCTTTCCTCCCTTTTGGCTGCATTCAAGCGGTATTTCAAGGGAAGTAAAGCTTTCTGCCGCAGCCGCAATTAATTCACGATCTACGACAGAAGGACTTATAAGGATAGAAGAAAAGAGCTCAGGATAATCTAAACTGATTTTCTTCAAAATCTTCAGGATTCTTTTTTTATCTTTGGACAGGGCCTGGTCATGCAGAGAAAGCTCAGTTACACCTTTTTCCTTTAAGGATGAAATCTGAGCTTCAATTTCCGCTGTTGTAAAGTTATATTCCTTGTCCATAAAAAACTCCGAGAAAGAATAAAACTAGAGAAGTGTAATTCCACGCTTTTTACAATCAGCCTTAATCTCGTCGGTCCAGACACTTACCTGAGTTTCACCAATGTGAGCCTTACGCAGCAGGAACATACACAAACGAGACTGTCCAATACCGCCTCCAAGTGTCTGAGTAAGTTCGCCTTTAAGAAGACGAGAATGGAACTCAAGAGAAGCACGGTCTTCAGCATTGCGTTCCTTAAGCTGAGCTTTAAGAGATTCCGGACTAACACGAACACCCATTGAAGACAGTTCCAGAGCACAACCGTGAACAGGGTTCCATACAAGGATGTCTCCGTTTAATCCATGATGTCCATTACCTGTATCAGTAATCCAGTCATCATAGTCTGGAGCACGACCGTCATGAATACTTCCATCAGCCATTTTTCCACCAATACCAATAATGAAAACAGCTCCGTATTCTTTTGCAACCTTATTTTCACGCTCCTTAGGGCTAAGGTCAGGATACTGCTTCTGAAGGTCATCTGCATAACAGAAGGTAATTTCCTTTGGCAGGATTGGCTTTATCTGTGGATAGCGGTCGTAAATAAAGAATTCAGCACGCTGAACACAGCGATAAACCTTGCGCACTACAGACTTAAGATATTCAACAGTGCGGTCTTTTGGGTCTATGGCCATTTCCCAGTCCCACTGGTCAACATAAATAGAATGAATTGGGTCAAGGTCTTCATCCGGACGCAGGGCATTCATATCTGTATAAATACCAAATTCTGGTGGAAGCTCAAGAGAAGTAATTTTCAGTCTCTTCCATTTTGCAAGTGACTGAACAATTTCCATATGATAATCATTCAGAGCCTTTACAGGAAAGCTGACTGGACGTTCAACACCGTTAAGGTCATCGTTAATACCGCGTCCAGAACCTACAAATAGAGGAGCTGTTACGCGTGAAAGGTTCAGCTCTGTAGAAAGTGCAAGCTGAAAGAAATCTTTAATAGCAACAATAGCATGCTCAGTTTCTTTTGTACCGAGCAAAGACTTATATTCGGAAGGTAATTTTATCATAAGTTTATCCTTTTATTATTAATTTTACAGTTTTATCAGGCACCATGATAATCAATCAAAGTTGTTATATTACATGGAGCCAGGATAGACTTATAATTTAAATCGGGAAGACCAATTACGCCAAAGAAATCAGTTACTTCCCCGCCTCCCTGCTCAATAAGTTTTTTTGCGGCCTGAAGCGTACCGCCAGTAGCAATTAAATCATCTACAACCAGATAGCGTCCACCTTTTTTAATATCAGACTTGTGAACTTCAATTGTTGCAGAACCATATTCCAAATCATAAGTACACTGGTAGGTTTGTCCAGGTAACTTACCTTTTTTACGAATTAAAACAAGAGGGATTCCCAAACGTTCTGCAAAAGGAGCAGCAAAAATAAAACCGCGGCTTTCAACTCCAGCAACTGCGTCAAATTTTACATCCTTGTATTTTTCAACCATCTGATCAATACAGAATTTTAACGCATCAGGATTTACCAGAACACCTGTAATATCATAGAAAAGAATTCCAGGCTTAGGAAAGTCAGGAACACGACGAACTGCTTTATCAAGCATCTCTATATTCATGGGAACACCTCACAGAAAAAATATTTTAATACTATCGTCTTTTTCCCGCAAGTAGTTTCCGCAAGTACTTTCCACAATTCGGAAGCTAGATTCTTGAACGTCGTGCCAGGAAGAAAACAGAAGTCAAAATCAGAAGAATTGTATAAACCACCAGAGCTGAAAAAATAGCCCCTGTTAAACCCGAGCTTGCAAGAATTGCATAATTTGTAAGCTTAAAGAGGAAAATTATCATCTTATAGAAGGCAATGCCAATAAAGAGGAAGATTGGAAATACAAAGGCCCACCAGAATTTAAAATACTGGTCAATTCCAATTCTATTGTTCCAGGCAAAGGTTGCAAGTAAAAGGAATATGATAATCATCCAAAATGGATAGAAGATTCTATTCAAAAATACTGATTCAAACACATCTGCCGAAAAACCATATTTTACAGCACGTGAAAAAAGTTTAAATAAGGTTGTAAGCGGAATAATTGAAGGATCCTGCATAGAAGTTTCCAGCATTAAAAAATCCTCATAAGGAACTGAAAGAAGAAAATGCTCCGGATAAGTTTCTTCCATTTTTTGATAATAAGTATAAACAGGAAGATTAAGCTCTGTTGGTCCATCACGGTTTACAGATTTAAGCATAATATATGGTACAAAACGAACTTTTTCATCTAAACCCATAAGAGACTTTGTCATAGGAGAAAAAGATTCTACAGAAACAGGCAAAACCTTTGCATAAGGAACTGTCATTGTCCTGAAAAGCTCTCCTTCTTTATCTATAGAACTGATTGAAAGATTTCTTAGATACTGAATTGATTTTCCTGTTCCCTCAACAGTTGTTACTCCCTGAAAGTAAATAACATCCTGAGAGCCATCCGGATACTTATAAGAGAAGTAAACATCATTTGCATTTTCAAAGCTTTCCAGCTCCAGAGTTTCATCTGTAAAAAAGCATTTTTCGTTAATTCTATTTTCTGCAATCTTTTTATAGAAAATAACATCAGGGTCAGACTGGAATTCTCGAGAACTATTATATAATTCAGTAAAAATATAGTAGGCCCTAAGATCATCCTTTTCTACAAGAGCAAGGTAGCCTTCATATTTTTTATCAAAGGCCTGCTGATCTTCATTCTTCAATAAATTATGATATTCAGTAAGATTATTCCACGAAGTTGTTGAAAGCTTTTTCAAGCCCTCCAGATTAGGATCTTTAGGACTGGCAAGCCCAATTCCCACCTCTGCAAAGTAATGAGCATTAAACCATTCCTGTTTATCAAAAGCTTCTTTAGATTTTAGATAATACTGATAAACTTCGGCAATCTGCTCAGGGTCAATTATAACACGGTCAACCTTTTCTGCATTTTCTACAGACTCATAAAGCTTAAAACGATAGTTTGAATCACGATTACGGTTTATTTCTACTTCGGCATTATCTCGAAGTCTGACTGCCTCATTCGATTTTGGTTCAAGCTTTAAAGCAGCATCGGCATAACGCATAGAACGCTCGTAATAGCCGTTATCATACAAGGACTGGCCCACCTTCAAATAATCATTTACCAGCTTTGGTCTATTTATAATGCGGGATTTCTGCTGTCCTATTAAAACTCCAAAAACCTCAGAATTAAGAGTCAAAATAAAGGCAATTATAATTACCGCAATCATTACAATCTTAAAACGGCCAAACATTGCGGCAGAAAAACGGCTGGCACTTCCGGTTGCATTCTGTCCAAAATAAACAGAACAACTAACAACAAAGCCCATCATCATTATTGCAGGCAGATAGTTTACAAAATATTCAAGCCCATTTAGAAGCTTATAGCCAAAAACAGAAGTCTTTAAAACCTCATCAGGAACCTGAGAAAAAATAGCCACACAAAGGCAAATTGCAAGTGCCAGTCCAAGAAAAATTGAAAGCAGTCCTAGAATCTTTTTCATCCCTATCCCCTAGTTCTTTTTCTGATTGTGTCTTTTGATTGCCGAAGTAACTATCCAAATTATCAAAATAATAAGTGTAAAAAGGCAATTTCCAACAAAAATGAGCGGATCTGAAGTCCAGTCAGCTAAAAATTTATAAATAGGATTTGAACTTAATGCTTCACTTATTCCTGCTAACCAAGGTGAAACTACCCCTGAATTAAAACCAAGTACACTGGCCGTAAGCAGGAAGAGAAGACTTGAATTTAATAGTCTCCAGTCAAAAAGATTTGTGAGTGAATATAAAGAACAAATTACCAGACCAAATGACAAATAAAAGAGGAAATAAAAAAATCCTGAAGAAATAGAATTACAAGCTTCTTCAACAAGGATTTTAAAATCCACAACCGAAAGCTTACTTTTATCAAGGAAAGTTTCACTTACAAGAATTTCTTTAAAAGGAGCAGCCTTTTCATTTAGTACAAATGAAGGGATATCTCTTATAGGTCTAAAATCAACATAGGAATCTTCATTATTTAAGTGAATAACTACAGCATCAGCTTGCATAGTGCCATATTCTGATTTGCTGAAATCATTTGTAAAATAGAAGATTTCATTATCCCCCTGACGAAAATAGTCCTTTGATAAATAAGTTTTTTCACTTTCTTCAACAAAACGATTGGCAATAAAACCTGTAAGTTTATAATTTGCAGGAAGCAGAAGAAGCCAGGTTACAAGACAAAGAATGATATAGGCAATTCCCTGAGAAGTTCCCCCAGGATGTCTTATGCGGTAAAAAGCAAGGAAGGGGCATGATAAAAAAAGCATGCAATAGCTCATGTATAAGTAGGATTTAAAAAGACTGCTTACAGAAAATAGCTGCAGATTTGAACCGGCAACATAGTTAAGCAGGTTTGAAAACATAGTATAAAGAAGAGTTCCAAACACAATTCCCATGATAAGGAAGACGAAATACATGATAATAAGGTTAATTGCTTTTTTCATAATAATCCTATTCATTATATTATCGTAAAAAGTAGAGAAATGTTAAAAAAATTCTATTCATAACAAACAATGATTTGACATACAGTCAAAATATTAGATATAATATAGAGTATGGATACAAATAATAGTATAGTTCCTGGAATTGATAACGAAAGAGATGACAGCCTTTCAATTACTCTCAAAAAAGCTGATGGTATTAACCGAGGAATATTTATTTATTTAACTGGATATATCGACACTTACAATTCAAACTTTTTCCAGAAACAAATTTCCAAGGTTATCGAAGCGGGATACATTAATCTTATTTTCAACTGTTCTGCACTCAACTATGTTTCTTCAACTGGAATAGGTTCTTTCACTGTATTCTTAAAGGTTATTAAACCTAAGGGCGGAGATATCGTTCTTCAGGAAATTCAGCCAAAGGTATACGAAGTATTCCAGCTGCTTGGTTTCTCACAGTTCTTTAATATTAAAGCAACTATGGAAGAAGCACTTGATTACTTTAAGTCAGGTGGATCATCTTCAGATTCTTCTGTATTCCCTTTAGTAATCAGTTGTCCTGTTTGTAATAAAAAGCTTCGTGCTACAAAAGCAGGTCGCTTCCGCTGCTCAGGCTGCCGTTCTATTATTGCAATTAATGATACCGGAGATGTTTCTTTAGGTTAATTTTTATTTTGATATATACAATCCCAGGCTCTCTTGCCTGGGATTTTTTTTTGCAGGAAAGGCTTTTTTCATAAACACAATGAAAAGCTTTTGTGAAACAAAATACGTGAAACAATTTTTGTGAGTTAATTGTGGAAAACTTGTTCATAAATGGGGGAAAAAGTTTCACAAAAATTAGAGCGTGAAACAATTTGTTATTTTCTAAATTTGTACATTTCAAGTATTTTGGAGCTAAATCCTTATAATACAAGGAATTAGAAATGAATAAATCTATTTTTTAAAATTTTTTAATTTTTTTTTCAAAAACTACTTGACATATTTTTCAAGATTGAATGGGGGATTTTTTGTGGATAACTTGTGCACAAATTGAGGACAAAATGTGCACAAGTATTTATAGATTAGACAATTACACCTTTTGTGCTAGGAATTGCACCATTACGGCGGGCATCTACTTCAACAGCAGCTCTAATAGCACGACTAACAGCCTTAAAGCTGGCTTCTATTTTGTGATGGTCACTTCTGCCACGAATTACATCTATGTGGAGGTTGCACTGGGCTGCATTTGCAAAGCCTTGCCAGAAATCTTCAAAACAATCAGTCTGGAAGCTGGCTTCTTTACCGCCGCTTACACTAACAAGAGGCATTCCTGTAAGGTTTGAATTGCAAACCAGATAAGGACGACCACCAAAATCTACGGCAGCCTGAGCCAGAGTTTCGTCCATTGGGTAAATGAAAAAACCGGAGCGGAAGATTCCTGCGCAGTCACCAAGAGCCTTTTTAAAGCATTCACCAAGGACAATACCAGTATCTTCTATGGTGTGGTGCTGGTCAACGTTTAAGTCGCCCTTAATAGTTCCGCTAAGGTCAAAAAGTCCATGCTTACAAAAACTTTTTAGCATATGGTCAAAAAATCCAATTGGATTATCTACATCACATTTTCCTGAACCGTCAAGATTCAAAGTAAGTTCTATCTGTGTTTCACCAGTAATTCTTTTTACAGTTGCGCTTCTCATTTCCACTCTCCTAGAGCATTACCTTACGAAGCTCGTACTCCACAATATCAGTTGCACCAAGACTCTGAAGCTTTGGCAAAAGAGTTGGAACTTCAGATTTCTTTACAGCAATCTTTATAGCATAACCATTTCCACCAAAAAGTGGACTTACGGTTGGACTCTTCATGCTTGGGATTCCCTTAATAAGAGTGTCGAACTTATCTTCTGCACAGTTCATTTCAAGCATAACACGGCTGCGGGCATTCAAAACAGTTTCAAAGAGCATCTTAAGCTCCATAATTTTCTGTTTTTTACCTTCATCAGCCATAGCAGCTTTAGAAGCATACATTCTTGTTGAAGATTCCATCAGGGTATCTACAATCTTAAGACGATTTGCCTTAAGAGAAGAACCTGTTGAAGTATTATCAATAAGAATCTGGGCAATTGAATCATCAGTATCCTGAACAAAGCCTTCTGAAGTACCCCAAGTGCGGAAAATAGTTCCGTCAAGCTTTTTGCTTTCTACCCACTTGCGGCTCAAAGTCTGATATTCAGTTGCGATTGTAACAGGCCCCTTTAAAAGCTTATCAAAATCACGATTTTCTGGGATTGCAGCAACAATGCGAACACCGTCAAAGCCTAAATCCATAATTTCTACAACGTCATTTTCAACGCCGTTTTCGTAAACCCAATCCTTTCCCGAAAAGCCAACATCAGCTTTGTTTCCAGCTAAAAGAAGACTTGTAATCTGAGGTTTTACTACCTGAAAAGCAAGGTCTTCCTGATTTGTTGTTGGGAAATATGTTCTGTCTGGAAGATAAATTGAAATACCTACGTCGCTTAAAAGCTCGTAAACAGATTCGTAAATTCTTCCCTTTGCAAGTAATATCTTTAATTTATCCATGCGGATAGTATATAGAAGAAATGATTTGATTTCAATCTGCAATAATGCGATAATTAAAGCATGGAAAATGGAATTAATACTATTGCAGTTTACGGTGATTCAATTTTGAAGGGTGCTGTAACAGGCACAGACAGCGGACATCTTTTTGACATAATCGAAAACGACAGTCTTTCTTTAGCTCAGAAAAAACTTGGTTTTGAAATGAACAATCTTTCTGTTTTTGGAAACATCATTACAAAGGGACAGCGAAAGCTTAGTAAAATGATGGAAAGGGGAGAAAAATTTGACCTGGCAATTCTGGAATCTGGTGGAAACGATTGTGATTACGACTGGGCACCAATAAGTGCAAACCCATTTCCAGAAGAGGGGGCACACAAGCCCCGAACAGAACTAAGTGATTTTATAAGAATCCTTGGTGAAATGACCAGTCTGCTGCGCCAGAATAAAATTACACCACTTATTATGACTATGCCTCCTTTGGTTCCAGACTGGTGGTTTGAACATATTTGCAGCGGAAATAACAAAGAAAACATTTTGAAATTCCTTGATGGAAATCCTCATAAGCTTTATGAAAATCATGAGCGCTATAATATGGAGCTTTCAGATTTTGCCCGTGCAAACAATGTACAGTTGGTTGATGTACGCAAGGCTATGCTTTCGGCACCAAACTATCGCCAGCTTATGTGTAGAGATGGAATCCATCCTAATGAAAAAGGTTATGAATATATAGCTGAAATCTGGATTAGGGAACTTCCAAAAATCAAAAAAGAATTCTAAAATCTGACTATGGATGAAATCACGATTTATACGGACGGCGGATGCCACGGAAACCCTGGACCGGGAGGATGGGCTATCGTCGTGATTGCCGGAGGTCTTGCAAAACAGCTTTCCGGTGGCGAAAAAATGACAACAAACAACCGCATGGAGCTTATGGCTGCTATAAATGCCCTTACAGTAGTACATAACACTCCAGCCTTTGCGGACAGCCATATCACTGTAAATATAGACAGTCAGTATGTACGCAATGGAATTACAAGCTGGATTAAAAGCTGGAAGGCTAAGGGCTGGAAAACAGCAGATAAAAAGCCTGTAAAAAACCAGGATTTATGGCTTCAGCTGGATTCCCTAAATGCAAGCCTGAACGTTAGCTGGAACTGGGTAAAGGGACATGCCGGGGTCGAATACAATGAGCTTTGCGATCAGCTTTGTCAGACAGAAATAGCAAAGTTTGAATAAATTTCATAAATTCATCAAAAAAACAGCATAAAATAACATCTTTTGGAATATATATAAGGTATGAGAACCTTATCTTTTATATATTACGGACTTTTAATAGCAGGAACATTCTTAAATGTGTCCTGCTCTTTTTTTTCAGGCCAAGAAGCGCTTTTTGAAGAAAGAGAAGAAGTGCTTTTACAGCTTCCTGTCTGGCCTCCTCAGGATGGAAACCAGTATCCAAAGCTTTCCCGCTGGCTTATTCACATTGAAGGAAGTGGAGGAAGCGAAATAAATGATGAGGAGACTTCCAGACAATTTTATACAAGGGAGGATAGCATCACTATTAAAGTTGCAAAAAACCAGCCTGTCGCAATAACAGCAAGTCCTCTGCTGCTAGATGAAAGTGAAGAAAATGAAGATAAAAAGGAAGTCTTTTTTTTCAAGCCTGCGGGTATAATCTATCCTTCAAGAAAAAAATACATTACCTGGGAAGGAGGCTTTCTAGCGGAATGTATGCAAAGACTGCTTCTGAGTAAAAAAGAAAGCGGTATAAGCGACCTTCATATGCAGAGCTTTATTTCCAGTTTTAACTGGAAAAAGGCTCAGGAAATCATAGACAAAAAGCTGACAAAATGTCTGCAGGAAGAGCTTATAAATGGAACTGGGGAAAGTGAGGAAGCCGCTGTGAATAAGATATCATTTTATAACCCCTGGCTTTGTGACAGCGGAGAACTTTTGGAAAATCTTAGTTTTGGAGTCTTTTCTTCGGAATTCCTTAATAATTCAGAATGTGTGGGGCTGGCGTTTGAAGGAGTCCTTTCTTCCTTTGTGCTTGAAAATGCCTATATATCCAGAAAAAAGACTGTTCTGCTAAAAAAGAATTGTCCGACTCTATTTTATACAGACAAGGATTATGCTATTATCTTAACCGCTGATTCGGCAAAAAATCTATCACTTAGCTACTCTAATTTGCCGATATTCATAGATAAGACGCTATATGAAGAAAAGAATAATATTAACAATTCTATGCATTTCAACACTAATCTTGACTTCCTGCTCAAAAAAGGAAAGCAAGACTATTTCTGATTTTAACATAGAAGCCCTGGAAATAAAAAATCAAAATCACAGCTGGTATTATTTTACTGACCAGACCTACAGGGAAATTGACAAAATTCAGCATGTTCCCCTAAAAAAAATGGAGCCATGGACTGAAAGCATTCGCATTTCTTCAGCAAATAACGCCGCAGATTCAGATTTAGAAATTTGCAAAGCCTACGCAGTGGTAAACCGGCTTGGTATACTCTGCTTTGAAAATGATAAAATCTCTATTTCTCTGGATAAGTCCATTTTTGATGACAGAACCGCCGGTAATCTGATTTTTTTGAATAACACACCTATTTTTTCAATTTATAAAAGTGCCTTTTTTAATGACACAATTACAGAGGATTTATATAAATCTGGAAAAAGTGACCACCTTTTCCTTATGCAGTTTGATGATAAAGCAAAAATCTCCTACCCTATCGTAAACTGTGCCAGCTTAATAGATGAACCTAATTCTGAAGTCGTTGATTTTGTATGGGACGGCTTAAACTGGCTCTGCTGTATAAAATCAATCACAGAAGAAAGAAACATTTTTTCATACCTTTCCTGGAAGCCTACAGTTCCCCTTTTAAGCCTTTCTCCCGCAAATGTAAGGAACAACATTGTTATAACAGAATCTGATGTAGATAGCTTCAGGGCTGCCAAAGAAGAAATTTCTTACAAGAAGGCACCAGAAAGAATAAGAAATATGCTGACAGGCTTTTCTGATGACCTGCCTTTTATCATGGAAGTAAAAAGTGCCGGAGGCAGCTCCAACAGAATATATTCAAATACAATTCCTGGCTCAAAGGAAAAAGCTCTAAACTCAAAAGCAGTTCTTGCACAAAGCTGGAGCTGTGTACTCTTTGAAGACGGAACTCTTTTTATGGAAGGAGCCCTGCCTGGCAAACATATTCTTAGAGAAGGAAAAGCAATTGCAATTCGACTTCCTAAGCTTCCAGCAGGCTTCGTTTACTCAGATTTTGTTATCTCTAACACAACGCTTTATGCTGCCTGGGAAGAAAGAAACTTTTACAACACCGGTCGCAGCGGCTTTCTTAAAGTTGACTTAGATAAAACTCTGTACAGCAAGCTTTTATAGGCTGTATAATATGCAAAAGATGACAGGAAGCAAAAAACATTTTTCAACTTTTATTCTTCTCATTTTTACAGGGCTTTTTTGCAGTAGGCTTTTTGCCCAGGAAGAGCTTGAAGAACAGGTACCCGAAGGCTTTATCTACACCCTGGATTTTGTTATGGAATATGAAGCCAGCCTTTATTTAAATCCGGAGTTTGAAGAATTAAACAGTGCCCCTTCCCCAATCAACTTCCAGCCTTCTATAGGGGTTCTCTGGCCAAACTACACCATGCTGGCAGTTCAACCTACCCTCTCGTTTTTCTATATGAATCATTTATGGTACGAAGACAGGGCCCTGCCCGCAGAAATTGAAAATAGAACAAGTACGACCCTTTCCTTTTTACTGCAAATTCCTGCAGTCTTCACAGTCTTTATGGAAAAGAGCCGCTTTCAGTTTACTCTGGGCCCCGCAATTATGATGCGCTTTGCCCTTTTAGCAAGCGGAGTTTCGGCCAGCGACACTGGTTACACAGGCAGTGCTGCCTCAGACATCAATAAAATGAACAGCTGGTTCTGGGAAAAAGGCCGCTGGTTTTACCTTTCTGCAGGTGCAAACTGGCTTTATCATATTACCCCACAGCTAAGGGCCGGTCCCAGCATTAACGTAAGTCTGCCTTTGGGAGCTCTGCTAAGTGACCATTCAGCCCAGGGACTTATAATTTCAACCGGTATAAAAATCTGCAGATAAAAAAAAGGCTCCGCACTTCAAAATGCGGAGCCTTTTGCTATGCGCAAACTCGTCTATTAATACATTCCACCCATATCAGGCTGTGCCGGTGCCGCTACTTTAGGTTCGGGTATATCAGTAATTGCACATTCTGTTGTAAGGAGAGTTCCAGCAACTGAAGCAGCATTCTTCAAAGCAGAGCAAGTTACCTTAGCTGGATCAATAATACCAGCATCAAGCATATTTACCCATTCACCAGTGCGGGCATTGTATCCAACTCCCTTCTTTTCTGACTTAGCACGTTCAGCAATTACACTTCCGTCAAGACCAGCATTTTCTGCAATCTGACGGATTGGCTCTTCAAGCGCACGGCGAACAATCTTAAATCCGACCTTTTCATCTTCTGAAAGATCAGCAGGAACTTCATTCAAAGCCTTTGCAGCTTCAATAAGAGCAAGTCCACCACCAGATACAATACCTTCTTCCAAAGCAGCACGTGTAGCAGCAATTGTATCTTCAACACGGAACTTCATTTCCTTCATTTCTGTTTCTGTGTTAGCACCAACATTAATAACAGCAACACCACCAGCAAGCTTAGCAAGACGCTTCTGAAGCTGTTCCTTGTCATAAGAAGATGTAGACTTAGAAATTGCATTCTTAATCTCTTCTACACGAGCCTTGATATCCTTAGAATTTCCAGCACCACCAACGATAGTTGTGTTGTCCTTGTCAATCTTAATAGATTTAGCCTGTCCAAGAACTTCAGTTCCACAAGATTCAAGCTTAAGTCCAACTTCTTCGCTAACTACAGTAGCACCTGTCAAGATTGCTATATCCTGAAGCATATCCTTACGTCTGTCACCAAAGCCAGGAGCCTTTACTGCACAGCACTTAATAGTTCCACGAATTGTGTTCAATACCAAAGTTGTAAGAGCTTCACCATCAACATCTTCACAAATGATTACCAAAGCCTTACCAGCATTTGCTACCTTTTCAAGAATTGGAAGAAGATCCTTCATTGCAGAAACCTTCTTGTCATAAAGTAAAACGCAGGCATCATCAAAATCAGCTTCCATGCGCTCACGGTCTGTTACAAAGTAAGAAGAAATATATCCACGATCAAACTGCATACCTTCTACAGTATCAACAGTCATCTCCATATTCTTTGATTCTTCAACAGTGATTACACCGTCCTTTCCAACCTTTTCGATAGCATCAGCAAGCATCTTACCAATTTCTGGGTCATTGTTAGCAGAAATTGTAGCAATGTTTGTAATATCATCAGCACCCTTTACAGGCTTTGCATTCTTTTTGATTTCTTCAACAGCAAGTTTAACAGCCTTGTCCATACCGCGTTTAATTTCGATTGGTCTCATTCCAGCGGCAACTGATTTAATTCCTTCACGTACAAGAGCGTAAGAAAGAACTGTAGCTGTAGTTGTACCATCACCGGCATCATCATTTGTCTTTGAAGCAACTTCGCGAACAAACTGAGCTCCCATGTTTTCATAAGGATCCTGGAGTTCAATTTCCTTTGCAACAGAAACACCGTCCTTTGTGATTACTGGTGAACCATACTTTTTGTCCATCATAACCATGCGTCCACATGGACCCAAAGTTGTTTTTACAGCCTTCGAAATCTGTTCAACACCACTCAAAAGCTTTTTTCTAGCATCTTCACTAAACAATAACTGTTTTGCCATTTTTATTACTCCTTATATGTCCGGTCGCCTTCACAGAAAACTGGGGAAACGACGTTTTCTATTATTTTAATTTATCTATTAAGATATAAAAAAAATGTTTCATCGGCAAGAAAAATCGTTCTTTTCGTTTATAAAAAACTGTGTTATCATATTATATATGAAAAGAGTTCTTATCGCTGACAGTCACTCGCTCTTCCGTGATTTTTTAAAACAAAAGCTTACTGAAGTGCAGATAGATGTCGTTGTTTCGCAGGAAAACAGAGATCTGCAGACAAAGCTTATTACATCACTTCCAAATCTTATTATTCTTGACTTTGAAGAAGACGATTCCGAAGAAATGGAATTCCTGAAGCAAAAGATAAAGGATTCAAACACCGCCAGTATTCCTGTTATTATTACAGGACCAAAAAGAGATGCTTCAAATATCGCGCCTCTTACAAAATATGGTGTTATCAAATACTTTGAAAAACCTGTAAAGCTGGATGTTTTCTTTAATGCAATCAACAAAGCTCTGCACGCTTCCCTTATTATGGATGATACACCTTGTGTATTAGACCTTCATAGAAATAACAGCATTATATTTGTAGAAATTGCTCTTGGCTTAAACCGAGAAAAAATCTCACTTATGCAGTTTAAGCTTGCAGAAATGATTGAAAATGAGTCTATAGACACACCAAAAATCATTGTAATGCTTACAAGTCTGGACTTTAGCTTTGTCGACGGCTTTAATATTGAATTCCTGATTGATAACATTCTGGCCTGTCCTGGTGTTCATCAGAAAAATCTTAAGTTGCTTTCTACCAGTGATTTTATTAAGGACCTTGTAGATGGTCATAAGGAATATTCCGGGGTTGAAGTTGCATCAAATCTTCCTAAGCTTTTGAATGGACTTATTGGTTCTTCTGAAAACACAAATGTACCGGACCTTATTACTGATCAGATTCTTACTTCCAGCTTTGAACCTGATGATGATGCAGGTTCACTTGCAACAAAGTTCACTTCAGACGAATTATATCACCGCGATACAGAAAAAGATGGAAGCGTACTTTCCCTTGCAATTATAGACAGCGATGAAAACAGCCTCAACCTTACAAGACAGATTTTTGAAGCAATTGGAGCAACGGTTGATACATATTCAAAGGGACAGGAATTTTCGGATAAATACGAAGAAGGAAAATACAACCTTGTTATCATAGATGTATTTATTGCAGATAAAACTGGTCTTTCCCTTTTGAATTTTATAAAGAGTCGCCCTTATGGACCTCCTGTAATAGTTTATTCGCCTAGTGCCCAAAAGGAAATTGTCGCACAATGTCTTAAGCTGGGGGCAAAGAGCTACATTCTTAAGCCTCAGAAGCCGGATGTTCTGATACAGAAATCTCTTTCTATTCTGCACTTCTCTGAATAAGGAAAAATTATGAAAATTAATATGCATACTCATTCCACCTGGTGCGACGGTAAAAACACTGCAGAAGAAATGCTGCTTGCCGCCATAAAAAAGGGCTTTGACCTTCTGGGTTTTTCCAGCCACTGTTTTCATCCCCTTGATCCAGCTTTTTACGAAGCCTTTGATAGTCTCTGGCATATTCCAAGTGCAAATATAGAGGCCTATACAGCTGAAATCAGACGGTTACAAGAAAAATATGCAGACAAAATAAAGATTATGCTTGGCTTTGAAGCTGATTATTTTGAATCCAGCCAATATGGAAGTGCAATTCCTGATAAGAAAAACTATTCTATTTATAAACCCGACTATCTGATTGGGGCAGTTCATTTTGTAAACACAGATAAGGGCTTTTACACCGTAGACCATCATGCCGAGGTTATAAAAGAAAATCTGATTAAGCTATATTCCAAGGCAGATGGACAAATAGACGGGAAACAGGCTGTAATTGATTATTTTGAAGCAGAAAGACAGATGCTGAAAAAGGGTAATTTTGATATTCTAGCCCACCCTGATTTGTTAAGAAAAAGAAACGGACAGTTGAAAATCTTTTGTGAAGAAGACAGCTGGTATAAAGAGCAGATAAAGGAAACTGTAAAGGAAATTGCAAAAGCTGGGGTAATTACCGAAATAAACACAGGGGCAATTGCCCGTGGCGCAATGGATGACACTTATCCTTCAAAATACTTTCTGGACCTTCTTTACGAAAAAGGAGTGCCAGTCTGCATAAACTCCGATGCCCACACAACAGACGGCCTTGACTGCGCCTTTGACCGGGCCACCCAGACAGCAAGAAAAGCCGGCTACAAAGAGCTTATTTACCCTGGAAATAATATTGTAAAGCTATAAAAAAAAGACCCGACAAGTTTTTCTTGCCGGGTTTAGTTTTTCAAGCAAAGCTTAGCGATTCTTGCGTTCTTCTGCACTGGCGCAGGAAATACACATCAAAGCATAAGGAATTACTTCCAGACGTTCACGTGGAATTTCCTTACCACATTTCAGACAACGTCCATACTTATTCTGATTAATTCTGTCCAATGCATTTTCAATAAGCTGAAGACGATTTGCATCCTGAGTTCCAAGAGCAGTAAGCAGAGTTCTATCAATTACATCAGCTGCAACATCTGCTTCATCACCAGATTCAACTGTTTTTACCAGATTCTTCATATCTTCACTCTGACCAGCAAGTGAATCCAATATTGTTTTCTTCTGCTCCAGAAGTTTTGCTTTCATTTCATCAAGAAAAGCCTGTTCCATAAAAAAGCCTCCCAAACGTTTTTATTCTCTTGTGTTGTCACTACCACAACTTTTGTATATAATACTATAAATATAAAGGCAAAATGCCAAAAAGACAAATTCTTTTTCAAAAAAATTAAAAGGTAAGGTATGGCAAAAGAAGAAGCTATCGAAGTTGAAGGTATCGTAAAAGAAGCACTTCCTAACACAACTTTCAGAGTTGAACTGACAAATGGTCACATTATTATGGCTCATCTTTCTGGTAAGATGAGAAAGCACTACATTAGAATCGTTCCTGGCGACAGCGTAAAAGTTGCCCTTTCTCCTTATGATTTGAACAAGGGACGTATTATTTTCCGAGAGAGATAATGTGTAAGGCCGCTGGCGGCCGTTGTTCTATAGCAAAGCGTTAAAAAAATTGCGCCAGCAATTTTTAGCTTTACCTCATCTATTTTTTTTAACAGGGAAATCACAAAAATGACATTATTTGAAGATTTAAAATGGCGAGGACTTATAAAAGATATTGCCGCCGAAGAAGCAGAGTTACAAAAGGTTCTGGATGGAAAACCCTTTTCTTTTTACTGGGGAACAGACCCAACAGCAGATTCTCTTCACTTAGGACACTACTCTTCTTTGTGTATGGCAAAACGCCTTGCTAATGCCGGACACCAGCCAGTGCTCTTGTGTGGTGGAGCTACAGGCCGAATTGGAGATCCAAGACCTACAGCAGAACGTGAAATTATCAGTGAAGAAAAGGTAAACGCAAATATCAACGGAATCCGCAATCAGATAAAGCGCCTGGTTCCTACAGCAGAGCTTGTAGATAACTACGACTGGATGAAGGATTACACCTTCTTAAACTTCCTGCGTGATATTGGTAAGTACATCAATGTAAACTACATGCTGGATAAGGATATAATCCGCCGCCGCCTTGAAACAGGTATAACCTTTGCAGAATTTTCTTATATGCTGCTCCAGGGCTACGACTTCCTCCACCTCTACCAGGAAAAGAATTGTATTATGCAGGTTGCAGGAAGCGACCAGTGGGGTAACATTACAACCGGTGTAGACCTTATCAGAAAAACTCTTGATAAAACCGCTTACGCATTTACAATGCCTCTTATCCTTGACCCTACAGGAAAGAAGTTCGGTAAGTCTGAAGGAAATGCCCTCTGGCTCGAAAAGTCACTTACTTCACCTTATGCAATCTACCAGTACCTTATTAATTCTGATGATTCTAAGGTTCTTGAATATCTTAAGGTATTTACCTTCCTCAGCAAAGAAGAAATTGAAGATATTTACGCCCAGCAGCAGGCCGCACCGGAAACTCGTATTGCTCAGAAAACTCTTGCCTGGGAGGTTGTTAAAGACCTTCACGGAAAAGAAGAAGCAGACAATGCAGTTATGGTTTCAGAAAAGCTTTTCAAGGGTGATTTCAAGGGACTTTCAGTAAGTGATATTATGACAGGCCTTAAGGGTGTTCCAAACTTTGATTATAAAGAAGAACTTCCTCTTGTTGATGTTCTTGTAAACAATGGAATGGCATCTTCTAAGCGCGAAGCCCGCGAGTTCATTAAAAACAACGCAGTTTCTGTAAACGGTGAAGTTGTAAATGATGAAACAAAAGTTATTACAAAGGATATGGCACTTGAAGGTAAAGTAATTATTTTCCGCCGAGGAAAAAAGAAGTATTTTATTGCTAATGTGTAATATGTAAGGCTGTAAAGCGCTAAACAATAAGGGCGGTGATTTTATCATTCACCGCTTTTTTTATGGCAGCATTAATTCAACTTTATATAACCATATCATTGCGTCTAAACACGATAGTGCTAGAAAATTATTTTTCATCTGAATTTCCATACTATCGTAATCTTGTTTACTTACTGCACCAGATACAAACTGTATTGAAAGTTCATTAAATTGATTCTCACTTTCCAAATAGATTTCTTTTGCAGTAGTTCGTTGCTCCTTCAAAAAAATAAACATTTTTTCGTACTGCTGATGAACATACGTTTTTTGTTTTTGATATGCAACAAGATTCTTATTTGCTTGTTCTAATTCAATAGAAGCTTTTTTTATATTTTTGTTTGCAGCCTCAGAAAATATAGGTGATAAATCAAAAACTATACCAATTGTCCAATTATCAGTTGTTGTCCCATCACTATCGCTATCCCAAGCATCACGCCAATTTTCAACTTTTGTTGTATCAAGAGCCTAGGCTGGTGTAACTGAAAAATTCACTACAGGTGCAGCAGACTGTCGCGCACTCGTTACACTGGTTGTAAGAGTCTGAATGTTTGCAAGCAGAGCCTTTTCACATGGATCAACTTTTCCACCACATAATTCATTTACAAAAATACAAAAATCTTCTGCCGATACATCATCTACAAAGAACTTACCATCTATGTCATCTGCTGAAATACTCATACCACATAATACTTCCAGGCTCTGAATATAAGACTCCCTATCCTGAAGCACACTCATTAAGTCCTGCTGATAAGACCACTTCTTACTCTGTAATTCCAAAATTTGTGATGAAAAACCATCAGGACAAGTCTTCCATTCATATTCATTAGGCAAAATCGCAGAAGATGAAATAGAAACAGACGGTACAAAAGCTCCACCAGCACTTTTACGTGAAATTTCTGCATTTTTCCAGTTATTTTCAGCAGCCTGAATATCAGAATTGTTATCCATGGCAGCAAGACATAGGGAACGAAGGGCTCCTTGTGAATAAACCGGAAAAAGAGAAAATGTTAAAACAATAGCAATAGCAAAAAGAAACTTTTTCATAAATTTAGGTTATTAAATATTTTTAATGGACAAAATCCAGTTTGCGCAGAATCATTTTTATAACACTGTCACGAGAAATTACAATGCGGGCTTCCGCTGCAAGACCAGAACGAAGGTTCACACGCTCACCACTACTAGCAAACAGAAACGGCTCTGGGATTTCAGCTTCCACAATAAAAACGGGCTTATTTGAATTCACAGTAATGTCTGCTGGAATGAGAGAAACTTTACCTTTTAATTGCCCAAAACTTGAAGGTGGAAGTCCAGGAAAACGAAGCTTCACTTCCTGTCCCGGCTTTACTCGTGCAATCTTAGACGCATCCAGGACAATTTCTGCCTTTAACTTCTGATTTTCTGCGGGAATTATGCGAAGTACATCTGAACCGCCAACCACATAGTCGCCTACATTCAAGGCAAGAACTTCATCAACAGTACCATCTATAGGGGCATACAAATTTGCATTTTTTATAGAACGCTCCAAAACATTTTTACGAAGTTTTAAGTTTTGGACTTTATCTTCACCAAGATGAATAGAATTTGAAACCTGTGTAAACTGAGCATTTTTCCAATTTTCAAAAGTAAGCTCCGTCTGTTCCAGTTGAATCTTTGCTTCTTCTATGCGCTTAGGAAGCCTCATTGAATCTGGCATGTTGCACTCCGATTCATACTTTGCACGCATTTCCTGCACTTGTAGACTCTGTCGATTAAAATCTGAAAAATAAGTATCTATTTTAGCCCTAAGCTCGGAATCAGCATCTGTCCTAGCCCCATTCACAAGAACATCGTTAGACTTTTTATTCATAAACTCCAGAAGTAGTCTGTCATTCTGCAAATCTTCTTCGTATCGTTCTAACTGTTTTTCAATATTAATCAGTTCAAGCTGCTCAGAAGAACTATCTACAGAAAGAAGTAAATCACCTTTCTTTACCTTTTGATTCTGAACATAAAGTTTTTTAGATACCTCACCATTTGCAAGGCATTTTAATTCTGAAATGTTTTCCGTAGGACGAAGTACAGCATCTGCTTTTACTACGTCATCCATCTTTGCAAGGCCTGCCCAAAAAAAGAAAACTACAAATAAGACAATAACGCAAAAAATAAAAGCAGGCACAGCTTTTGAAACACGTGTATCAAAAAAGTCATGTGTCTGGGGGAGTAGCTTCATGTCTTCAACTTTTAGTAATAATGATTTTTCTTGCATAAAAACCTTTTATATTGCATTGAGATTCAAACCTTATCTGTAGTGCTCTCTTTGCAAATATTCCTCTTTTTTGTCATAACTTTAGCCCCAACTATTCAGCTATTAATTCATCACTGTTTCTTATCTTACTTTTGCATAATCTGACATATATTTTTCTAATAATTTCAGTAAGCAATAAAGGTAAAAAATAAAGAATTAACATTAATTGACTTTGTCGAATTGCATATAAATCAAAAGATTTGATTTCTTTTAGTACAATATAGATTATATTTATAATTGAAATAATGCTAGACAATATTGCCAGAGAAATAAGACTTTCTTTTTTTAATTGAAAACAATTAGCAATTAGCAAAACAATATAGAATATACAATATTTCTCTATCATTTCCAGACTTACCCCCTGATATGTGATGTATATTGATGAAATCATTCCAAACAATATGTTAAATATTATAATTTTATTTTTCATTATCTCTTTATCCATTAGTAATAAAATAGATAAGGAAAAATTCTCCTTATCTATTTTTGTTTTATTTTGCAAATGCTATTGTTATTGTATATCCAGCAACGATGCATCCACATATGATAGCAACTGGGTAACATTGACAGTAACCTGCAACTTGTCCAACCGCAGCAATAGTAGCTACAGCACCATCATACCTATTACCTCCATTCACAAGGAGCATTTCTTCTTCGGTCACTTCTCTAAGTTGCAATTCCTCCACCATTTACATCCGTCATTTCATCTTCTGCAACAGCAGAGAATCCATTAATTTTAAGTTCGTTTTTCATACGAAACTCCCTAATTCTGTTCAAAATTTACATTTCAGGAATTCAACCAAGACAATATAACATCAGAATCAAAAGAAACAGCTGATTGTAAAATATCTTGATAAGATCTTTTATCAGACAGAATCTGTTCAAAAGAAAGTTTTTCATAATTAATCATATAAGATACTGCAAGTCTATACTCTAGATATAAAAATTCAGGAGAACGATCACGTTGATTGTTTTTTAACTTGCTTATTCCTTCATCAATGTTATAAGAACTACTGCGGGCAACATATTCTGCAAGTCCTTCTTCCTTCCAGCGAGGCATTCTTTTGATTCGTTCTATAAAGTTAAATTTCGCTCTTAAGTAACAATGAGTCATTTCATGATTTATAACATCAAGTATTTTCCTTTCTTTTACTCCATTTTTTTTGGAATAAACCAATGATAATGTAGAAAAGTCAGGATTTGAAAGCATGATAGTTCTAGAAGACAAGAATTTTGTTGTAACAGCCATACTGCCCCTAAAAGCTGTTAATGGATTCCAAAATGCATATTGTATACGACTGCTACAAAAATAAATGTCAACAGACAGATTTTCATCAAAAAAAGGATTTTTCATATTTTCTTCAGAAATTTCTTGTAAAAATAAATTCAACTTTTCTTCTGAAATTTCATAATTCTTCAGAGAATTAAATCTAAAGTTTATGTTTTTTTGTGTTATTTTTTCTCTAAAGAATAATGGAAGAAAGAAAAATCTAATAAGTGTATAAAGAATAGCAAGTATAGCTATACTTCTATCCAAAATAAGTGCTTTTTTACTTTTTTTCATATTAAACCTACATAATAAATGTACTCGCTGTAATTTAAATATTCATCAAACGACAGCGAGTGTTCTTATTTTTTTAGATTAAGGCTACTCATATTATATGCAGAAATTGCTTTATAATAGTTCCATTCACCAATATATACTGGGATTATTGTAGAAACACAAACTGCACAACCTAAAGATGAGCAAATATCTTTTACTTCGGAATCTTTTATAAAATGACTTGAAATAATACCAGAAAGGCCAATTGTTCCCAGACAAGCTGCTAATATATAATTAAAATTTCGCTTTTTTAATAATTTTGCAGATTTTTCATTTTCAGAAATAATTGA
>JAIKYB010000061.1 GCA_024683675.1 Treponema sp. | reverse complement strand
GCCACTGCTCGCCCTGATTATATGGTTTGTATGTGATTTTATCGCTTACGCCTCTGCTCATATTGAAATTTTAGCAGATTTGAATTCTCTTGTAAATTTAAAATAATAGGGCTGTCCATTTCTTTTTGGACAGCCCCTTTTTCTTTATACTATCAATTACTATAAATTATAAAATTAAACCTTTCCCATTCTGTTCAATGGCCAGAAGCGGAAAATAGGCTTTCCTATAATATATTTTTTATTAATATACTGAGGTTCCATAATAGAATAATATTGAACAGACATTTTATCACAAGTGGAAAGAGGCTTTAGAGAATAATCATTTGCATGCCTTAAATCAAGGGAATTAAAACGGTTATCTCCCATCATAAAATAGCAGTTATCTGGAATATATTGAGGATTTCCCTGACTATCATTTGAAGGAAATAAAGGCATATTTCTCTGGTCTAAAAGCTGAATATACCAGTTTAGAACTTCAGCCATTTCATAATATTGTGCAAGCTCCTTATCACTGGAATAAGAGCTGGAACTAAGTCCACTGGTAAAAAGTTCTGCATAACGTAAAGCTAACTGGCCGAAGGTAATTTTTGTCATAACATTAAGGCGGAAGTTTGCTTCTGTGTACATATCCTTTACCTGGTCTTTTTCATCAAGCCAGGAGGTCATAAAGCTGTTAAACCATTCAATGCCGCCCTCTTGTGTAATAATTCTTCGGCTGATATCCTGCACATCTCTTAACAACTGGTATTCAAAAAGTTCTGGTGCGGTAAAGCTTCCTTTTAAGTTTTCCTTAAAAGCAAGCTTTTCCATACGCATAGAAAGGCTTTTTGCCTGCAGGGCTGCGGCTTCTAAATCATAATTACGGCGTTTTTCTTCAAGATCCAGCATGGCCTGATAATCTGTGGAAGACAAAGGAAAAGCATTTACACCATTTTTAATTTTTGCAGGAAGGGCTGAAAGATTCCACATTGCAAATTTTTCATCTGTTTCGGCTGCCTTAAAGTCATCACTTTCGGAAGTTCTGGTATATAAAACTCCATCCTGCATAAGCAGCTGTTCCCCCGGAAGTCCTGTAATTCTCTTTACCAAAGGATCTGCCTTAAGCTCACCATTTTCATCCTTATTAAGATTTACTGTCATGATAGAAAACATATAAATCAGCTGGGATGTAACTGTTTTTACTTCAGATTTTCTATCAATTGTATAGTGAGGATTTCTTAAAACAATGGTATCCCCTCTTTTGTATTTTCTGAAATCAGGAAGACCTACATCTGTTAGTGGAAATTTAGGTCCGCAATCAAGCTTTGAAACAAAAACCCTGTCTTTTACAAGGAAGGTAGGAACCATAGATTCCGAAGGGATTTCATATAACTGAAGAATAAAAATCTGGAAAATCATAATTGTAAAAATTGACCAGACAAGGGCATCAATCCAGCTGGCGGCTTCAGTAAGTATGTAAAGGCCACCATGATATTTCTTTTCTTTAGGTGGAAGAGCCCAGCCTTGGATAATTTTTTTATTCTTTTTAGGATAAAGCACTCTGCTGGTAAGATAGGAAAGTACAAAAATAACAAACCAGACAAGAACTGTAATTACATCATACCAGAAAGGTGTTCCTTCATTTCCGGCTCTTCTTAAAATAAAGGTTATAAATAAAACATAAGGAAGATATTCTGTAAGCTTGATTACGGCAAAAACATGACTTCCATCAGTCTTTTTATAGGTTTTGAAAATTGTAATATAAATTACCAGAGCGGTATAAATAATTGCAATTGGAAAAGCCAGGGCTGAAATATCAAAATGTATAGGGAATAAAAGAAGCGAAAATAAAGCTGCTGCGCCTAGATTTATAAAAGTTTTAATCTGTAAATTTTTGAATTCTTTTGTTGTTTGCATAAAATTATTATATCAACTTTGCTATTTAATGTCATTCCCAAGTAATTTTGAAGCATTTTTTTCCAACTGAGTCGAAAGCTCTTCTATATTTATATTTCTTAGCCCAGCGGCACTTTTATATATGTCTAATATTTCACAAGGCAAGGTATTTTCCTGATTTTTTAAGGTCTGAAAGGGAGCATCTGTTTCTAAAAGAAGATTTTCCAGGGGCAGATTTTTTACACATTCAATAGTTTTCTTGTTTCCATTATTCATTTGTTTTCCAAAGCTGAAAAAGCCATTAATTCCTCTGGAAAGCAGGCTTTTTGCTTCGCTAAGAGGCCCCATAAAAGAATGAAACAAAAGAGCAGGACACTTTTTTAATTCTTTGGAATATTCAAAAAGCTTATGATTAGCTTTACGGCAATGAATTACCAGGGGCCTCTTATATGAAATTGCCAGCTCTAACTGATTTTGCCACATTTCCTCCTGTTTTTTAGAAAAAGAGCGGAAGTCCTCTGTAAAATAATCAAAGCCTGCTTCTCCTATGGCAGAAATCTTATTTTGCCGCAATAACTCTTCCAGAAAATCAAGACTTTCTTTGATTTGACAAAAGGCTGCTGACTGGGGATGAAGGCCGTAGGCAAGGTAAAACTTTACGGGTAAGGAGCCTGCTATGCAACTTTCTATGCTACTTTCTATGCTACTTGCATAATCCTGCTGAAGCTTCCATTCCTCTGGATTATGGGCGCAAGTAAGGGCGGCGTATGATTTTGGGAAAGGGGCATTTGAAGGTAGAGGAAGTCCCCTTTCCAGACAGACAGGTAAGTGAAAATGTGAGTCAAAAATCATTAAAAAACTCCTAAGGTTATTTTTATTATAGCCGAAAATAAGAGTAATGTGGAAATGTTTAGTAACACAGATATCATTTTTAATATAAATAAGGGTCGGCCGGCAGGTAAGTGGGTAGCCAGGGGGACCTTAGCAAGGAGTAAAAAATGAAAAGTTACACTCTTAAAAGTATTGGAAAGAACACAGATTACATGACAATTCTTCGCGAAATGGAAGACGGTTTTGTTGTAAAAATTGTACGTGATATGGACGGTTACGAAGATGTAAAAACTGACTATATCTCAAAAGAACTTTTTGACAGCTGTATCCGCACTGGTTATCTTACAGAAATAACAGAAACTGTAAAGATGGCTGCAAACGCATAAACAGAAATCAAAACTAATATAAATTATCTTTTACGATTTGAATGGCTTCTTTTATTCTCTGAGATTTATCTCCGGGAGTAAGCCATTTAATATCGACACCCTTCTTTTGCATCATCCGGAACCAGGTTTCCTGACGCTTTGCAAACTGCCTGATAGCAATAAAAAGCTGATTATATAAATCATCCTTAGATTCAATTTTTCCCTGCAAATAAAAAGAACAGAAACGATACTCTAAACCTAATTTTTCAAGACGTTCCCAGCTGATACCTTTATCATGAATAGACTGAACTTCCTCCAGCATGCCATTTTCAAGTCTTTCCTTTAGTCGGATAGAAATATTTTCCCACAGTTGAGGTCTAGGTAATGTAGTTCCTATAATTAAAGGATTAATTTCAGGACGCTGAACAGAAGTTGAATCATAGCCCTTCTTTTTTGCTTCAATAATTTCCAGAGCCTTAATAACCCGGTCCTTTTCCAAAAGATCTCCCTTTGTATGAAGGTCTGGTTGTGCTTGCAATAAACGCTCTGCAAGCACTTCAAGAGGAGTTGCCTCAAGTTTTGCGTGAAGTTCTTTATCTTCCGGCATTATTACTAGCTGATAATCACGGACAATTGCATCAAGATACATGCCGGTTCCACCAACCACAACCGGTAAAGCACCACGACCTCTTATTTCCTTGAAAGCCTTATAAAAATCCTGCTGATAGTTATAAACATTATATTCAGCAGGTAATTCTGTAATATCAATCAAATGATAAGGGACAGGACGACCTTCTACATTATATTCAGCAAGATCCTTTCCGGAACCAATATCCAGATAACGGTAGGTCTGCCTTGAATCTGCAGAAATAATTTCGCCCTTAAAATAATCTGCTACGTGAACTCCAATTGCGGTTTTTCCCACAGCAGTAGGCCCCAGAATGATTACACAATTATATTTATCAGCCATTAAATCCGCCTGTTATAAAACCTTACAAATTACACACTTAAGATATTCACTCTTTGGATAACCAAGAAGAACAGGATGATCAGGGCCGGCTCCCCTTTTTTCAAGAATCTGCACCCGTCTATGACTATCCATTGCGGCATGCATAATCATATCACAGAACATCTGACTTTCAATAAAATGAGAACAGGAACAGGTAACAAGAATGCCCCCCTTGTTCAAAAGCCTCATTGCACGAAGATTTATTTCTTTATATCCACCATAAGCCTTTTCAATCATCTTTGCAGACTTTGTAAAGGCAGGAGGATCAAGAATTATAACGTCAAACTTCTGATTTTCACTTTCATATTTTTTTAGCAGATCAAAAACATCTGCACATACAGCTGTCATAACTGAAGAAGCCTTATTCTGGGCAATATTCTTTTCAACCATTTTTACAGCTTCAGGAGAAATATCTGCAGAAATTACCTCTTTGGCTCCGGCTTTAAAGGCATTCAAGCCAAAGGCGCCTGTATGGGTAAAGGTATCTAATACCCTTTTATTATGACAGAAGGAAGCTGCTGCAAGACGGTTTAACTTCTGGTCAAGGAAGTAGCCTGTTTTCTGACCATCCGCAATATCAACAGAAAGCTTAATTCCATTTTCAACAATTGTAATTTGGCTTGAAAACTCCTTGCCAATCCAGCCTGATACCATAGGAAGCCCTTCTTTCTCTCGTACAGAAGCATCGCTTCTTTCATATATTCCATCCGGTTTACATATTTTATTAAGCGCTGCTAAAAGACTGTCGCGGTATACTTCACATGAAAGTGAAAGAAACTGAACAACAAGAATTACCTTTTTATCTTCTGTAGAAAAGCGTTCACAGATAAAGCCTGGGATTAAATCTGCTTCTGCGAAAATTAAACGATAAGAATCTCCTTCAGAAAAATAAGCATGACGAAGACCTGCTGCCTCTCCTACTCTTCTTTCCCAAAAGCCATCAATATCCTCTTCAAAAGAAGCGGCATTTTCCTGAGCAAAAATACGGATTGTGATGCGGGATTTTTTATTAATAATTCCACTTCCCAAAAATCCGCCAGCCTTAGAATAAACTTCTACCAGAGAACCATCTTCTACACTGCACTGTGCAAGGCTTTCGTTTTTCCACTCTTCCTTTTCACTTTTTCTATGTTTTATATGAGAAATTTCGTTGTCAAAAACCCATGGAAATCCCTGCTGGATTTCTTTTTCTTCATTTTTATTTAAAAATACCTTTGGATAAATCATTTTCCACCTTCAATATAATGTGATTATAAGTAAAAAAATAAGTTTTCTCAATCAGCATTATGCTATATAATTTAATTATGCTTTTTATTTTTGATATGGGTGGAGTTGTAACTACAACCTTTCGTATGGATTCCATTTACGATAAATTACATTTAACAAAGGATGATTTTTTTTCTATTTGCCGCATGAATGACTGCGATATATGGGATAAGCTTGAAAAAGGCAATATCTCTCCTTCTAATTTTTGGGAAGAATTTAATGTCAGGATTGCAAAATTGCAGAGAAGCACTTATGACGGAATTGTTGAAATAGAAGATATAGTTAAGCTTTCTCCTGAAACAGATATTCAAAAGGTTCCAACTGTTCAGCATGATTTGTTCCGCCTTTGTTTTCATCCTAAATTAAATGAAGAAACTGTAGCTCTTATAAAAGAGCTTAGTAAAAAGCATAGAGTTGTATGTGGAACTAATACGATTCAAAGTCACTGGGAAAATCACATGGAGCGTGGAGACTATTCATATTTTCAACAGACTTATGCTTCAAATAAAATATCAGCCACTAAACCAAACAAGGAATTCTTTGAGTTAATTCTGGATGCAGAAAATGCAAAACCTCAGGAAGCCTTCTTTACAGATGATAAGGAAGATAATTGTAAGGCAGCTGAAGCGGTAGGGATAAATGCTATTCAATTTACCACTGCCGCTGAGCTACGAAAAGCCTGGAAAAAATATTTATAAGAAGCTTTTACTGTATCTGATTTTGAAGTCTCTGTGACTGCTTAATTTCACTTTGAATATCATAAAGTCCGTCTAGAACAGCGGATTCAGGATAGAGCACATAAACTTCTTTCATAAGGCTTTCTGCTTCTGTCAGTTTGCCCTGGGCTTCCAGGAGCATTGCGGCATTGTAACCGGCAACCAGCATATTTGTATCACGATAAATCTTAATGAAGCTTTCATAGCTTTCCTTGAGGAAACCTTTTTTTGCAAGGTCATCTGCTGCCTTAATTGCAGGCATCTTTGATTTATCCTTCATCAGTTTTATAGATTTTCTTACCACATAAGGCTGAATATCACGAAGAATTTTATTTGCCAGACTTCTTAATTCGTAGTCAAGCAGATCATAGGCTTCTGGAAGCTGACTCTTGCGCTCATAACGGGAAGAATAATCTCTTATAGAAGCTTTATCGGAAGCAACAATTCTATTTGTTTTGCTGTCTACAACCTGATATTTTATTTCCATTTTTACATGGCGAACATAGTATTCTTCAATAATGTATTTTGTAGACTTACTTGAAGAAAGAGAAACAATATCATCATCATCTTCTTCCTCTTCTTCTACCTTCTTTTTTACAATTTCTTTTTCATCATCAATATCAAAATAGACAACCTGACCTGTTAGATAAACATCTGCAGGAATTGGACTACCATTTTTAATTGCAGCCTGAACCGCACTGGAGCTTATAACATCGACATAAGGAGAAGTCATAAGTCCGCTTTCAATTTCATCATGAAGATAATTTAGACAACGTCTTTCATCTGGACGGGAACGGTCAAACATTCTAAAAAAGTCTGCAATTACGATAACAATATTTGTAGAAGAATCAGAAGCACTGTAATAATCACTAGGAGTAAAGGGAAGAACAGAAATAGTTTTTGCCCCATTTAAGTCCAGCTTTGCAGGACGGGTTACATTAACAGTAACTGTTGTGGCACAGGACAATAATACAAATAAAGATAAAATAATAAATGATAAACTAACTAATTTTCTCATAACTAGATTATAAAAGGCTAAGCTATTATAATCAAGCAATATGAAAACTGATGGAATAATTTTAGATATTGACGGAACAATTTGGAATACAACAGAGGTGGTCGCACAGGCCTGGAACAAAGCAATTGAAGAAGTGTGTCCTCAAATACCAAGAGTTTCTGCTCAGATTTTACAGGGACAATTTGGAAAGCCTATGAATGTAATAGCCGACAATCTTTTTAAAGGTATTTCCCTGCAGGAAAGAGAGGCTCTTTTAGAGGCCTGCTGTAAACTGGAGCAGATTGCCGTTGCAGAAAATACAAAAGATATTACCTACCCTACAGTCGTTCAGACTATTAAAGAAATAGCAAAAAGTCATAAGCTTTTTATTGTCTCTAACTGTCATGACGGCTACATAGAGCTTACTATGGACAAAAACAATATCCGACCTTACATTAGTGATTGGGAATGTTATGGCCACAACGGAAAAGCTAAGGATCAAAATATTAGCCTGCTGGTAAATAGAAATAATTTACAGGAGCCTGTATATGTAGGTGACACAGAAGGCGATTTATTAGCCTGTGAAAAAGCAGGTCTTCCCTTTATCTGGGCCGCTTATGGCTTTGGGAAAAATATACCGGAAAGCAGAGTTTCCGGCATTATAAATACTTTCGCTGAACTTAAAAAGCTGCTTGATTAAGGCATTAAACCTTAAAGCCATCTATCATATCTACTACAGCACCGGCGGCAAGCTTATTACGCTGAGAATATGTAGAAGCATTTTCTGCAACCTTTTTCATTTCAGACATCTCTTCTGAAACTTCAAGCGATTTTTTATGGGTTGAATCGGAAATGCTTCTAAGATCATCAATTTCCTTAAATAGCTTGCGGCTGGCATTCTGCATATCAGAGGAAGCCATAGTGATTTCCGAGGTTGTTCTATTTAACATTTCCATTGTATTAGTAATTTCACTTACAGCCTGGCTTTCTTCCCTCATTCCATCCTGAACCATTCTCATCATTGAATCAAGTTCAGAGATTTTTGTACCAAGCACATCAAAGGTTTTTGTAGAATTAGCAGAGGATTCTACAATGTTTTGTACAAGGGAAGTTATACTTTCAAGAAGCTCAGAAATACTTCTAGACTGAGCAGCTGAAGTTTCAGCAAGGGCACGAATCTCGCTGGCAACAACGCTAAAGCCCTTTCCTGCCTCACCTGCATGAGAAGCTTCAATTGCGGCATTCATAGCAAGCAGATTTGTTTGTGAAGCAATCTTTGAAATAGCAACATTTGATTCATTCAGATGACCAGAAAAATCAGCAATTTGCTTAACCTGTTCTGCAACCTTAGTAAGGGCTGCTCTTCCTGAATTAGACTCTGTAACCAGATTACTATATTCCTGACAAATTCTGTTTATATTTTCATCAACAGATTTAATATTTGCAGAGATTTCTTCAACAGCTGAAGTGGTAGACATAATAGCCCCAGTCTGCTTTGTAATTCTTTCATCAAGACCAGAAATATGCTCTTCTACGGTAGAAACAATCTGAGTTACGGATTCGGTCTTTTTTGACTGAATGTTTACACTTAAATCAATTTCATTCATAGACGAGTTGGCTTTATTTATGGAAGTAATATGCTCATTCATGATATTAAAGAGATCATTTCCAGTTTCTGAAAGGACTGCTGTATTTGCCTGAAGCTCTTTTATTAAGGAAGCAAGACTTTCAATTACGCTGTTACAATTTTTTGCCAGTCCTTCAAGCTCCTTTCCACCCTTTTCTGGTATACGAGCTGTTAAATCTGCCTCCCCCTTAGAAATCTGTTCCATAGAATTGGAAATATCTTTAAGAGATTTAAAAATGATTGCAGTAAAGAGCCATACAAGAAGGATTCCAACCAAAACGGTTATTACCGCTATTATAGTAAGCTTAAGTTGACGACGGGAGGTTTCAGCAACAAGAGTATCAACTGCAATATCACATCCAATAAGTCCGACAATTTTTCCGGATGAATTTTTTATTCCCTGATAGGTACTAACCTGATAACCCCAGTTTTCCTGAGCTTCTATATCAGAAGTTGTCTGTTTTCCGCTTTTATAGGCTTCAAGAGGAGCCTTTCCCCAGGAAGCTATATCCTCTTCATCTCCTAAATCTGAAAAGTTTTCAGTATCTGAAGGGTCACAACTGCCGTCTATTATATACAGCCATTTTCCATTTATATTAGACATTGTATATAAGTAACTGCAGCCTGTTGATTTCTTTAAATCAAGCATCCAGAGACGCAGTTCGTCATAATAAGGATCATCCTTTGACATTTTTTTTGTAAAAGCTTCAAATTCGTTTCCATTTATGTGGTCAGCGACATTTGTTACTATAGGCTGTCCAATAAGACCAGCGCAGAAACGAGCTGTAGATTTAATACCTAGTAGTGAAGAAAAAGTAATAAATGATATAGCTAGAATCAGAAAAAGACCAAAAGCAAGAACAAAACGCATACGCAATGATTTGAACATAATATCTCCAAATCATAGAAAATGTAAAATATTCTATGATTAAATATTTTACAACAGGAATTTTCATTTTTCCAGAAGAACTTCTATTTTTTTTTCATTTATGATATACTTTTACAGTAAAAAAACGAGATGATTCTTCGTGCTTTTACCTCCGATTTTTATAATCGCTGAACTCAATTCAATCTTCCGCGATGATTCAGCGGAAATGGAAAAAAAATTACTTCCTTGTAATTTTTTTCCCAGCAGTTTGACAGCAAACTGCTTTTATCGCCATTGCTGGCGATGAATCAAGGAAAGGAATACACAATGAACATTGTAGTAATGGGTGCCCAGTGGGGTGACGAAGGAAAAGGTAAAATCGTAGATTACCTTGCACAGGATGCTAAATACGTCGTACGTTTCGCCGGCGGTGCAAATGCAGGTCACACAATTGTTGTAGATGGAAAAAAATACGCTCTCCATCAGGTTCCATCAGGAATCCTTTATCCTGAAAAGTCCGTTTTCCTGGGAAGCGGAATGGTAATTGACCCAGAAGCCCTCTTCAAAGAACTTCAGATGCTTAAGGACAATGGCATTAATTGGGAAGGCCGCGTTTTTATTTCTGACCGTGCTCACCTTACTCTTCCAGGTTACCGTGAAATGGACAAACAGCGTGATGCTGCCCGCAAACGACCAATCGGAACAACAGGACGTGGAATTGGAACAACTTATTCTATGAAATCTGAACGTGATGGTATCCGTCTTGCAGACCTTGACTGGGATGAAAAGTGGAATGACCTTGAAGATGAAGATAAGAAATTCCTTGAACAGTATAAAGACCAGCTCATTTCTATGCGCGTAAATATTGCTGCAAAGATGTATGAGTTCCGCAATGATAATATTCTTTTTGAAGGTGCCCAGGGAGCTATGCTTGACCTTGATTCCGGTACATATCCTTACGTATCTTCTGGTGCAAGCTGTTCAGCAGGTGCCGCTACAGGTTCAGGAATTGGACCAAAAGCTTTGGACAAGATTTACGGTGTATTCAAGGCTTATGAAACACGTGTTGGAAACGGTCCTATGCCATCTGAATTCGATGCAGATACAGAAGGCGAACTTTGCGACTATGTACGCAACACTGGAAATGAGTTCGGTGTAACAACAGGCCGCCCACGCCGCTGTGGATACCTTGACCTGGTAGCCCTTCGCTATGCATGCCACGTAAACTCAATCGACAACCTTGTTCTTACTCACCTTGATATTTATGATGATATGAACGAAATTGAAGCTTGTGTAGCTTACAACATCGATGGAAAAATCGTAACAGACTTCCCTGCTTCTATTCCAGAATTGAACCGCGCAAAACCAGTTCTTCAGAAATTCTCTGGCTGGAAGCAGTCTATTAAGGAATGTACATCTTACAAGAAGCTTCCAAAGGCTGCTCGTGATTATGTAGAATTCATTGAAGACTTTACAGGAACTAAAGTTGGAATCGTATCTGTAGGTGCAGACAGAAACCAGACTTTTGTTCGTGAAAAAATCTGGAAATAAGTAAAGCTTAATTTCTTAAACGAGCAGTTTTTCTGCATTTTCTGCATATAGAAAAACTGCTCGTATTTTTTAGGAGTTGTAGTGAAAAGAACAATATCACCCCTCAGACTCTTCATAATTCTTTTCACCTTATCACTATGCTCTTGTGGAACAACTTCTGAAGTTATAAATCAACCGGCTGAAGCCCAGCCTTTACCACAAGAAATCCTTTCTGATTCAGAAAATCCGGAAGAAAAAAAAGACAAATCAAGAATTGAGCTGCTTTTTGCCGGTGATATTATGGCTCATTCTGTAAATTATAATATTTCGACTTACGAAAAAATCTGGCGGGACGTAAGAGCCCAGATAACAGAAGCAGACCTTGCCTTTGCAAATATTGAAGCTCCAATCGATACAAAAAAGCCCGCCTCCTCTTATCCGAATTTTAATATGACAAAAAAATATGTTAAAGCAGCAGTTGAAGGCGGCTTTGACATTTTCTCTCTCTGCAATAATCATACAAACGATCAATATCTTGAAGGAATTCAGGAAACTACAGTTACAATGAAGCAGATTGCAGGAGAAATAGAAGCTGAAGGTGGAAAAGTCTGGTTTTCGGGCCTAAAAGACGGAGAAAAAGCCACCTATAGCTACAATATTGTAGAAGCAAATGGCTGGAAGATTCTTTTTTTACCAATCACAGAGCTTTTAAATCGTCCTGATTATTCCTCTTATATAAATTTTGTCCGTCCTGATGCCTCTAACCGTCAGAGCTTTGTTGAATTTGTAAAAAATCTTAGAAAAGAAAATCCCTGTGATTTATTTGTACTGTCAGTTCATACCTGCGAGCCTGAATACACCAGAGTAATTACAGAAAAACAGGATAACTTTTATAATCAGCTGCTTGATGCCGGAGTTGATATTCTTTGGGCAAATCATGCACATATAATAAAAAATAGAAAGGTAATAGTAGACACAAATGGCTCTGACAAGCTGATTATGTATGCCTGCGGGAATGTAATCAGCGGCCAAAGAACCCGCCCGGATTTTAATGCACGAATCCCAAATGGAGAAAGAGATAATACAGGTGACGGACTTTTCTATAAGGTATTCCTAAAAAAGACCACAGACGGTAAAATAAAGCTAGAAAAGGCAGAACCTTTTTTTATTACAACTTATATAAATACAGCAAATGAATATATCATAAAGCCATTAAATCAAAGCTTCGTAGACTATCTATATGAGGTTGAACGTACAGATTGGGCTAAATATATAGAAAAAAGAATTAAAATTAATTACAACGACACAAAGGATTTAATAGAATGGCGATAAATATTGATTACAAATCACTTCCAGTTTATGCACAGAAAGAAAAGATTTTAGAATGTCTTGAAAATAATCAGGTAGTGATTGTAGAAAGTCCAACAGGCTCGGGAAAAACAACTCAGATTCCTGTTATTTTATATGAAGCAGGCTATGCAAACAATGGAATGATTGGAGTTACCCAACCCCGCCGTATTGCAGCTCTAAGCGTAAGTGAATTTATTTCGAAGCAGCTGGGGACCTCCTACCCTGGCCTTGTAGGCTATAAAATGAGATTCGAGGATTATACAAACAATGACACTCGAATCAAAATCATGACAGACGGAATCTTGCTGCAGGAAATGAAGCTGGATCCCTGGCTTTCAAAATACAGCGTTTTAATGATTGATGAAGCCCACGAGCGCAGCCTTAACATTGATTTTGTACTGGGCCTTGTAAAAAGAATTTTAAAAGAAAGAAAGGATTTTCATGTTATTGTAAGTTCTGCGACAATGAACACCCAGGCTTTTTCTGATTATTTTAACGGAGCTCCTATTGTTTCAATAGACACAATTACTTATCCGGTTACAGTAGTTTATGACCCAATTGAAGGTGGCATAACTACAGCAAGTCAGGCAGGCTGTGATAATATATTAAATAAAATTAGAAGCACTGTAGACAGAGTTTTAGATAACGATGAGGATGGAGGAATACTGATTTTCCTTCCGGGTGAAAAAATAATAAAAGATTGTGTAGATAATTTAAGCCGGGCACCTTTTGGCCGCAGGCTTCATATTCTGCCTCTTTACGGCAGACTTTCAAAGGAAGAACAGGAAAGAGTTTTTGATCCCGCCCCAGAAGGAAAAAGAAAGGTTGTAATTTCCACAAATATTGCTGAAACCTCAGTTACTATCAGCGACATTTCTACTGTAATTGATTCCGGACTTTGTAAACTGAACTTTTACAGTCCAAGAACCTTTACTTCAAGCTTAATTGAAACTCCTGTTTCTAAGGCCTCCTGTAATCAGAGAAAGGGTCGTGCCGGTAGAACTCATGAAGGAACCTGTTATCGTCTTTACAGCAGA
Organism: Treponema sp.; assembly: GCA_024683675.1. Lineage (GTDB taxonomy): Bacteria > Spirochaetota > Spirochaetia > Treponematales > Treponemataceae > Treponema_D. The sequence goes on along the minus strand of JAIKYB010000061.1, from coordinate 8,545 downwards.
AGAGATTTTGAAACAAGACCAGAATACACAACCGAAGAAATCTACAGAACTGATTTAAGTGAAGTTGTTCTGAGGATGAGTGAACTGGGAATTACAGATTTTTATGATTTTGATTTTATTGCAAGTCCTGGCCGCGAAGGAATTATTGGTGCTGTTGATACCTTAAATATGCTGGGTGCACTTGATAGCGATAATACCCTTTCTTCTATAGGAAAGATGATGGTTTATTTCCCTCTTGAACCAAGAATAAGCCGAATAATTGTAGAAGCTATAATGCGTTTTCCTGATTGTATGGAAAATGTTCTTATTGCAGCATCCTTTCTTTCTACACATTCACCTTTTATTTTACCGCAAAACGAAGAAATGGAAGCCCGCAAGGCTCATCACCGTTTTCAGGATATACAGGGAGATTTCTGTACCTATCTGAATCTTTTTAGAGCCTTCTGCCAGACAGATAATCGTGAAAACTTCTGCAAGAAAAATTATCTTGATGAAAGAGTTATGGCCGAAATAGAAAATATCAAGCTGCAGCTGACAGAAATTGTAGGCGATAAGATGGGAATTCCTATTACCAATAAATACGGAGATATGGCAGATTACCTTTGCTGTATTGCAGCAGGCATGATTCAGTTTGTGTGCGTAAGAACAGGCCGTGACAGCTACAGAAGTCTTACTGCGGACCATATCTGCATACATCCTGGCAGTGTAATGTTCCGCCAGAATCCGGTTTTTATAGTTGCAGGAGAAATTGTCCGCACCAGCAGAATATTTGCAATGAGTGTTTCCCCCCTCACTCGCCCTATGCTGGATACAATTTCAACAAGTCTTTATGACAGACTTATTGCCTGTAAGAAAAACAGAGATCTGGAAAAAGAGCTTCAGAGGCAGGCTGCTGATATTGAAAGAGAAGTCCGAAAATCAAAGGGTAAAAACAAAGAAACAAAAGCAGCAAAGGAAGCTCCTCCAAAAGACGATGCACTTTCCCTTGGTGGAAAATATTTTGAAACAAAGAAGATTAAGGGAAAGAAAACAGCTCTGCTTGAACTGGATACATTTATTGAAGCTCTTAACGCTGAAAATGATAAGGCAAAGCTTAAGGCCTGCGGTCCAATGAAGGCTTCTGTTATCACAAGAGACGGAGGAAGTCTGCTAAACGGAGAAAAGCTTTCTACAATTATAGAAGTTGCAAAGGTATTAGATCTGCGTCCACTTGCAGAAAAGAAATGGAACCGCAAAATGAATGTGGATGTTAATGTTGAACTTGGAAAAGAACAGCTGGTAGATTCCCTTGAATGGATTTTGCACACAGCAATTGCCAAACAAAAGGGTCGCGAATACGGCTTTATTACCCTTTACAACAATGGAAACGGAAGCTATTGGTTTAAGGTATCCAGAGGCTTTTCTACAGCCCTTATGGAAAGTCATGCCAGCCTTGAAAAACTGATAGAAGAAAATGTTGATTTTTCAAAGGAAGAAAAAGAACGCATAAATAAGGCTCTGGCATTGGTAAATAAACTATACGAATAAAGTAGAAAAAAGACTCTTATTTTTTGCGAAGAAGAATAAGAGTCATATCATCTACAGCAGAAGTGTTATCCATATACTTTGAGATTTCATATATGATATCACGAAGCTGAGAACCAGTACTTGGAACCTTCATATACTTTTCTAAAATATCCTGAAAACCCGCTCTTCCCATTGGCAATTGTAAAGAATTACGACAATCAGTTATTCCATCTGTAAATAAAATCAGTTCATCTCCGCTTTCCATATCAAGGAAGATTGAATCATAAAAGGAAGGAATACTATTCAAACCGATTGCGCCAAAGGCTTTATTTGAATTTGGAAGAGAATAGATTTTATTTTCAGCATGACGAAAAACAAAAGGTAAAAGATGGCCGGCATTCACAAGCTCTACTCTTAAGCCACAGGTTCTTACAATAATTCCAGTTATATAATTTGTAATTTCACCCTTCTCTTCTATAAATCTGTCATTTATGTTCTGAACAATTTCCCATAGAGGTAAATTTAAATTTGCGTAAAATTCCTGATGAATAATATTTTTTGCCAGAAGAGAAATAATACCAGAAGAAACCCCATGCCCTGAAATATCATAAATTCCAAGCCCCAGTAATTGGCTTTTATCATTAGTATCAGGGTAATAGTCAAAGAGGTCCCCGGAAACACCTGCCATAGGAATGCAGGTAAAGGCAGTATCCCAATCAGAAAATTCCAGATTATCCTGTTTAAGGAAGGTTTTCTGAATAGCAGCAGCCTGATTTATTTCTGATGAAAGTATATTTTTTTGTTTTGTAAGCTCACTTTCAGTTTTTATAATTCTATGCTTTAAGAAAAATGAAAAAGAAAACTCCATCACATACAGAATAGGAAAACGTACCCTGAAGGTAGCTGAAAACTCATATAAAAACTTGTTTAATGGAGTTAGAAGTCCAATCAAAAGAATCAGCAATACAACAGTATTTAAGCCTATAAAACCGCCATAAGGTAATAAATAAACTGTAAAAAGAGGAACAAGGGCTACCCAGATTACACCAAAACCGTCAGTTCCGCCGGAATATAAAAAATAACATTCTATGAAAATAATCATTAAAGGACCGGTTATATAAAAGGCGGTTTCCTTTTTTGTCATAATCATAATAATAAGGGTAGAAAACATGAGGCTGGAATAAGACAAGGATGTTAAAAATACTGATAAATTAGAATCCTTATAACAGATAACTGCCATTACAATGCCTTGAATACCAATAAGGAGAGAAATAAAGCAGCACATTTGAAATGATGTTGATTTAAATTTATTATTTAAGTCCATCCTTCTTTTCCTCGTCCTCTATTTCCAGCATCTTTTTTATACGGGCCCTTACACCAGAATTATTCTTTTTATCTGCGTATATATCTCGCATTATTGATTCTGCAGAAGCAAATTTATTTGTTTTATACATGTCAAGGCCAAGCCCAATTGTTGTAGAATCCTTGGACTGCAGATATTTTAAGCAAATATTTTCGTATTGGGGTCTCTTATATTTTGAAAGTTCCTTACCAATTGCATGACGCAAATCTTTACGGCGGTCATCTTCCAGGCAGGTATTTGCCAAATCAAGAATCTCGCTTTCGCCAACTTTTCCTTCAACAAGAAGAACTTCTACAACCTTTTTCTTAGTAGAATCTCCAACTTTTTTATCTGTAATTTGAGAAATAAGGAATTCATTTCCTTCTTTTGTGTTCAGCTGAGCAAGACTTTTAATACTTTCGTCTTTTATTACCTTTTCGCTATCATTTTTAGCACGATAAATAAGGAAAGGAGTTGCATCTTCAAGCTTCATTTCTTTAACAGCTTTTATAGCCTCCTGACGAACGCGCCAATGCTCATCTCTTATTCCCTGAATTACAGTTTCCTTTGCTTCTACAACATCTGTAAAATTAAGCAGACCTTTTATAACATACTGACGCAAATTTGGGTCGGTAGAATTAAAGGCTTCAACCAGAACAGGCACCGATTCCTTTTTTTTCATTAAGCCTAAGGATTCAGCAGCATACATTCTTACAAAGGTATTTTCATCTTCATCCTGTAAAACATCTACAAGATAATCCCAGGTTTCTACAGCATGCATTTTTCCACTGGTACGCATAAGGATCTGTCTCTGTGCATCACTTAAATCATCGCGATTTAAATATTCCATTAAGAAGACAGCCTCTCCGGCGCCACCAATTTCTCCAAGAGCCGCAATGGCATCATTAAAATATGCTTCATTTTCAGATTCTATAAGAGAAATTACTGCAGGAATTGCAGCCTTAGTTTTTACAGCAGAAATATACTTAAAGCAGGCCTTTACAATCTCGGCAGCTTCGTCATAAGGGTCGTTTAAAAGATTTACAGCAAAATCTTCAAGACAGGGATCTTCCTGCTTTGTAAAATACTGAATAATTTTTTCTTTGATTGTATTGTTTTTTGAAAGCTGAAAAACATCGTATAAATCATCTGAAAATCTTGGATCATCATTTTTTATAAGTTCATCTACCAGTTCAGAGATTTCAGAAGGAATTCCATACTTAATTGTATTTTTATGCTCTTCATAGCTTTTCTCATTTTCATCTTTTTCTGCTGCGGCTGAGGCTTTTTCATTATCAATCGGCTTAGGCCTTTTTGCAGCTGGTACCTCCGAAATACCGCCTTTACTAGCCTTCACTTTTTTTGTATCGTCATCATCCTCGTCATCATCATCATCGTCACTGGAACTTTCAGAGCTTGAACTGTCTGAGCTGGAAGTAGTAACACTTGTGCTGCTTGCCTCTTCTGTGCTGCTTGCCGCTTCACTGCTTCCATCATCATAGGCTTCTGTTTCAGGCACCTCAGTTTTTTCTAATTCAGACACGCCATCATCCGGCATATCCAGACTAAAAAGTGGATCAACCTTCAGGTCTTCTTCATTATCAAGACCAACTGAATCCTGAGCAAAAATGGAATTAGAAAATAGTAATAATATAGAAGCAATTATCAGTATTTTTTTCATCTTTATGTTAATCATCACACACCTTTATGGAATTTGTCAAGGAAATCAGCCTTATATTGCTGGAATCTATCTTCATCAATAGCAATGCGAATCTCTTTCAAAAGCTTATTAAGGAAGTAGAGATTATGATAACTTGCAAGAATAGAACTAAGGATTTCCTGTTCCTTAAAAATATGACGCAAATAGGATCTTGAATAGGTTCGGCATACCTTACAATCACACTCTGGATCAATAGGTCCAAAATCATGAATCCAGCGCTCCTGCTTAATAGAAAGCATTCCCTTATGAGTGAAATAAGAACCATTACGGGCATTTCGGGTAGGAAGCACGCAGTCAAACATATCAATTCCTGCTTCAACGGCATTTAGAATATATTCCGGAGTTCCTATTCCCATAACATATTTTGGTTTATCTTCTGGAAGATACTGAACTGTATAATTCAGGAAGTTTGTAAATTCCTGGGCCGGTTCCCCTACACTAAGTCCCCCTATGGCAATTCCAGGGAAATCAAAGGAAGAAACAAATTCAGCACTCTTTTTTCTAAGGTCTTCAAAAAAGTTTCCCTGGACTATAGGGAATAAAAGGCCCTTATAGCCCTTTTCCTTCTGAGCTTCCCATTCATTTTTTGCGCGCACTAACCAGTCCGAAGTAATTTTAAGAGCCTTTTCTGCTTCTTTTCTTTCTACTCCCCAGCCGGAACATACATCCAGCTGCATCTGTATATCAGAATTAAACTTAGTCTGGGTCTGAACCACATTTTCAGGAGTGAACATATGGTAAGAACCATCGATATGACTTTGAAAACGCACACCTTCATCAGTAATCTTTCGCAATTTAGAAAGTGAAAAAACCTGAAAGCCTCCCGAATCGGTAAGGAAGTTTTTCTTCCACTGAGAAAAGCCATGGAGCCCACCTGCTTCTTCAATTAAATCTGGACCAGGTCTTAAAAAAAGGTGATAAGTATTTGCCAGAATAATATCAAAATCAATTTCTTCAAGAAAATCTTTTGGCATAGCTTTGACAGTTGCATTTGTTCCAACCGGCATGAAAACAGGAGTACGAACATCGCCATGTGGAAGATGAAGTGTACCAGTACGAGCCTTTCCATCGGCGCTTTTATGCTTTATATCAAAATATTTCAAAACTTCACTCATAAAAATCCTCTTTAAGTTCTAGAATAATGGAATAAAATTACACTTCCAATTGTAAAGAATATTACCGGAGACCAGGCTCCCATAAATGGAGAAATATATCCATGCTTAGCAAAAACCATAGTAACCATCATAGTTACATAAAATAATACAGAAGCCGAAATACAGGAAGCAAGACTTATAAGCAGTACATTCTTTTTGGTTTTACCGGTAAGTCCGACTGAAAGAAATACAACAATAAAAACAATAAAAGGAAAGGCGAACTTTTTATAGTATTCAGAAAGCTCTTCGTGATAAGGAAGTCCCGCCTTTTTTAAGTGATTTATATAAACCTTGGCATCCTTTGCAGAAACCGACTGAACATCAACATTTGTTTTCCTGAAAATTGTGTAAGATTCGGTCAGCTGCTCCAAATAAACTTTTTCTGGAGAGACGACACTGACCTTATCCCCTTCTACTTTATATTCAATTGCCCCCTGCAGATTCCAGCGTCCTATTAAATCATCCCAGAAGGCTGTAGGTGCAAACAAAATAGAAAGTACATTTTTGTCATCATCACGGAAAAGAATATAAGCATCTGTCAGCTTCTTTGTAGACTCTGTATAACGGCGGGCCTTGTAGACTATTTTGCCATTTTCAGAGAGTACAATTACATCGTGATTATTTTCACTCTTTGTTTTATTCAAAAGCTTATCCTGAAGGGTAATCTTTTTTTCATAAGTAGAAACAACAAGTTTATTTTCAAATACAAAAAGACCGAAAGACATCAGAATTGACAAAATAAGTACAGGAAGTGTAAAGCGGAAAAGAGAAACTCCCGAAGCAAAAAGGGCTTCAAGCTCATTATTGGCATACATATCACTCAGGCTATAAGAAGTAGAAAAGAGGATTGCTACAGGAACCGCATACCAGAAGGTTTTTGGCACATAATATAGCATTACCATAAGAATCTCTTTCAGACTTACATTATTCTGCAAATAAGTTGCAATATGCATAAAAAGGTCAACCAGATTCAGTACCAGGGCAAAAAATATCATGGCACCTATGAAAAGAGGAATTATTTTTTTGAAAAGGTAAATTACTAATTTCATAAACAATAAACCTACTTTCTTAACAAAACCACAAGGAAGATAAGGGCAAATATTCCTATGACAAAATTAGGAACCCAAATACACCAGAAGGCATTTAATCCGACTCTTTGAACAAAAAGCTGTCCCATAATTTGCATTGCCCAATATAAAACACAAACTACAAGTCCCAAAAAGAGTCCAATAGTTTGTCCATTATGCTTTCCAAAAAGGAAGGCAATAGAGAAAGCAAAAAATGCAAAGAAGATTGACCCGAAAGGAAGAGAAAACTTTTTATGATATTCCATAACCCAAAGATTTAATCTTTTTCTTAAGGAAAGGTCCTCCTGGGCATCTAGACGCATTTGTTTTATTTTTCTTGAAAGATCATAGGTTGTCATTTCGCGGGCAGAACGCGTAGTATTGCCCAGCAGGGTTGTATCAAAAATATTCAGAATAGACTTTTTGGAAGTCATTAAATCAAAGTTCTTTCTGTTACTCTTTTTTATAGAAAGAACCTTGGAGTCGTTCATATCAAACTGCATAAGAACGCCTTCGCTTTTTGCCCCCTGTAAAACCGATTCTCCCGCAAAAATGATTCTATCTGTATCATTATTTGAATCAAAAATAACTATATCTGAAACAGAATTTCCGCTTACCTCGCCTATTACAACATTTGAATTATCAAGGTTCTTTACACTGTTAGATTCCAGCTCTATAGTTGGCGTGGAATTCATAATTTCACGCATCAGGCGGTTATATTTTATAGTTCCCAAAGGCAGAAGATAATCATTTACAAAAAAGGAAGCTATAGAAATCAAAATACCTAGAATCGCAGTAGGCATAAGAATCTTTATAAAAGAAAAGCCCGCTGCCCTCATAATCAGTATTTCATTATTACTCATCATTCCGCCAAGACTCATCAAAAAACCGACAAGAGTTGCAAAAGGTGCTGACTGAGCAATAATGAAAGGAAGACTATAAAACATAATCCTCATAACATCTTTAAAAGGAGCTGATTTTGCAAGCAAATCTTCTACGGTAAGCAAAATCTGATTAACAAAGAAAATCATGAAAAAGAACAAAAAGCTTACCAGAAAATAGAGGAAGAGATCCTTAAAGATATATTTTATAAGAACATGATTCTTTAGGGTCCCCTTTTTGAAGACCTTTATCTGAATAGAATTATTTGCACTTATAATATGGCGTATTAAAGGCCATGATGCCATTTTCTTAAAAAAGGCCTTCATTGAGGATTTTAATTGTTTTGAAAGTGCATAAAGGGTCATCAGGCTTTATACTCCAGTTGAGCCAAAGCCGCCTGCCCCGCGCTCTGTTCCAGAAAGACTTTCACTCTCTTCAAATGAAGCCTGAGTTACAGGAGCAATTATTATCTGAGCAATTCTATCCTTATCATTAACTACAAAATCAGAATCACCAAGATTAATCAAAATAACTTTTAATTCTCCCCGATAGTCACTGTCTATAGTGCCCGGAGTATTCAAAACTGTTACACCGTTTTTTGCAGCTAGACCAGAACGAGGTCTAACCTGAATTTCATAACCTTCAGGAATCTCAAAAAAAAGGCCGGTAGGAATCATGGCAAATTTTCCCGAAGCAATAGTTACAGGAGAATCAAGGCGGGCACAAATATCAGCACCAGCGGCTCCCTTAGTTTTATATTCTGGGACCACAGCCCCCTCGTTCGCTATATATTTTACAGATACCTTATTCATATTTACAGTATAACGTAATAGAAGGAAATGTTCTATTAAAATGCGGATATAAAAAAAGCTGC
>JAIKYB010000057.1 GCA_024683675.1 Treponema sp. | reverse complement strand
TTTTGACGGGCTCATTAAGAAGTAAAGTTAATCAAAATCCGGGATTTCTCTGATTTTATTATATTTAGCATCGTAACTGTGACTATTAGGGCGGATTCCAAGAATCCGCTCATTTTCTGCCTGCAGCTGGAATTTAATCATCTGTTTGAATGCATCCATCATAGGCTCCGGATTTACCTCTGCGGGGCAGAGTCCGTTTTCCTGCATTTCCTTAATCAGATAGTAACAGCTTTCTACAGTTGAAATATATTCAGGGCGGGGTTCATGCTTAAAGGTAAAAATTGAACGATAATCACCGTAAAAGGAAAGTCGAGGAAGCTTCAGCAAAAATGGGTTGTGTTCTATAAGCTTACGAGCACAAAACCAGGTGGAATCAAGAATCAAAACCAGAAGCTTTTTACCCTTGAGCACATCTCCAAAGCCTTCCCGGCGGGCTGTCCAGGCATCTTCTCCCGGGTACATCATTACAGGAAAATACTGGGGGTCGTGAAGCAGTTCCTGCAGACGGGCATTATGTTCAAATTCAAAGCCAACCAGAATCTCTGAATCCTTGAGCGAAATTTTTGCAATGTGGCCGGTTCCTGTTCGCTGGCGCTTAGCTTCCTTTTGGTGCATAAGCAGTACAAATTTTATACCAGGGTCAATTTCCTTAGTATATTTACATAAACATGCAGATTTTGGCTTAAAACATCTATAACATCGTTCGCTCATGTGTGTTATAATAACAGAATAAGATTATGTAAACAATGAGGGGCTTTTGTAAGGGAAAGAACTTTATTTATACTAAAGAAATTTAGTAATATTAAAGTAAATCAGTTGACAAAATATAAAAGAATGTCATAATATAGCCATCAGATATTTAAGAGGTGCAAGATGAATTTAGCTCACGAATTTATAAAAGATTATAGAGAGTATACTTCCTATGAAGATTTAAAGGCAAACTGCCGCCTTACAGCACCAGAGAACTTTAATTTTGCATATGATATTGTAGATCGTTATGCCCGAGAGACTCCGGAAAAGAGAGCTCTTGTATGGATAGATGATAATTCGGTAGAGGCAAAAGTTTTTACCTTTGCAGATATTTCCCGTGAATCAAAGCGTGCCGCTTACTGGCTGGCTCAGAAAGGAATCAAAAAAGGTGATATGGTTATGCTTATGCTGCGCCGTCGCTACGAATGGTGGTTCCTGCTTCCTGCTCTTCACAGAATTGGTGCCGTTGCAATTGCTGCTTCAGATCAGCTTTTAAAATCAGATATTGAATACCGAACAAATGCTGCAGATGTAAAAATGATTATCTCTTATGATAATCCTCATGTTCAGGAAGAAATTGAAAAGGCAATGGTAAAGTCTCCTACAGTAAAATACCTTGTAACTGTTGGACCTGACCGCACCGGCTGGATAAACTTTCACGCAGAATATGAATCAATTGATCCTGAATTCCCTCGACCTGTAGGAGAGGCCGCAACTCATAATTCTGACCCAATGCTTATGTACTTTACTTCAGGAACTTCTGGTTATCCAAAGATGGTACTTCATGATTTTACATATCCAATCGGCCACATTATTACTGCAAAATACTGGCACGGCGTTGTAGATGACGGACTTCATCTTACAATTGCTGAAACCGGTTGGGCAAAGGCAAGCTGGGGTAAGATTTACGGTCAGTGGATTTGTGGTACTGCCCAGTTTGTTTATGATATGAACATGCTTAAGCCGGATAAGATGCTCACTCTTATTTCTAAGTATGGCCTTACAACCTTCTGTGCACCTCCAACAGTATACCGCTTCCTGGTTCGTCAGGATCTTTCAAAATATGACTTGAGCAAGTGTCAGCGTTTCTCTACAGCTGGTGAAGCTCTGAACGACGAAGTTTATGACAAATGGCTTGAGCAGACCGGAAAGCGTATTTATGAAGGCTACGGTCAGTCTGAATCTGCAGTTATCTGTGGAAACTTTATGGATTTTGCAGATTCGCCTGTAAGACCTGGTTCTATGGGTCGTCCAAGCCCTGCTTACGATGTTGAAATCTTGAATCCAAATGACAAGCCTGTTCCAAATGGAGAAGTTGGTGAACTTTGTATTCATGTAGACAATGGCCATCCTTTCGGACTTCTTACAGGTTATCACAAGGATATTTCCCTTACAGCAGAAGCCTTTGATGGCGGCTTCTATCATACTGGTGATAATGTTTACCGTGATGATGACGGCTATATCTGGTTTGTTGGCCGTAAGGATGATATTATTAAATCATCAGGTTATAGAATCAGTCCTTTTGAGGTTGAATCTATTTTGCAGAAGCATCCTGCAGTAATGGAATGTGCTGTTACAGGTGTAGAAGATCCAAAACGTGGACAGGTTGTAAAGGCAACAATTGTTCTGGTTCCTGCTTATGAAAACAAGGATAAGAAGGAAATGGAAGTTGAAATTTCTACCTTTGCAAAAGAAAACACTGCAATGTACAAGATTCCTAGAATTTACGAATTTGTAAAGGAATTGCCTAAAACTATCAGCGGAAAAATCAGACGTGTTGAAATCCGCGAGAAAGATAAGGGCAAGGATATAGAAAAAATCAAACAGGACTTCTAAGGTTCCGGAGAGTGATGATAAGACTTATTAAAAGGTCATTTTCTCTAAGAAGGGCAGTTGTCATTTTGGCGGCTGTCCTTTTGTCCTTTTCCTGCTCCCTTAAATATGATGAAACAGTAAATGTTGAAGAAAAGGTTCCGGAATTTGTTTTTCAGGACACTTCTATGGTACGTTCAGAAGATAACAAAATTACCTTTGAAATGAAGGCTGGTGTTCTGGAGCAGTATAAAAAATCCTCAGAAACCTTTGCAAAGGATGTTTCTTTTAAAGCTTATGATGACAAGGGGGCCGTTTCTACAGAAGGGGAATGTGGCCTGCTTTTTTCTGATACAGACAAAAAGCTTTATGAGTTGTATGATGATATTAAGCTTTATAATCGTTCAGATAACACTAACTTTTTTGCCGAAATTCTGCGCTGGAATGAAAAAAATGAACAGCTGACTAGCGGGCGTGGTGAAATGGTAAAGATAGAAAAAGAGGGAACTGTAATGAGGGGGACGGGCTTTTCTGCCAGTGGAATCAGTAAAACCTTTTCATTCCGGGGAACGGTTAGCGGCGATATAGAAACAAAAGAAAATCAAGAGAAAGTTGAAGAATGAAAAAAAACTTTTTGCCTGTATTTGTGATTTTATTTTTCTCTATTCCCCTTTGGGCCGAAAAAATTGTCTTTTCTGCAAATGCAATGACCGGTCAGGCCGGGAATTCCAACACAACAACTACCTTATCTGGAAACGCTTATGTAAAAACTGAGTCAATGGAAATTCAGGCTGATAGTCTGGAGCTTTCTGGAGATGATTATCGTTTTATAAAGGCAGAAGGAAATATCAGCGGGAAAAATCTGAAAACAAATATGACCTTTTCCTGCGATTCTCTTTCTTATGACAGAAGTACAAAGCTTGCTCAACTAAAGGGTAATGTCGATTTTCAGGATGTAGAAAACGAGGTTCGTGCCCAGGCTCAGATTATTATTTATGATGAAGTAAAAGAAACTTCCATAATGCAGATTAAGATAAACCTGACTCAAAAAGATAACGTTTGCAGCGGTTCTTATGCAGTTTACTATAAGACTGAACAGCTGCTGGAAATATCTGGTAATGCTCAGGTAAAGCAAAAGGATGATGTTTTCAGGGCTCAGCATATTACTCTGGATATGGATACCCAGGAAATCACTCTTGGCGGAAACGTAAAAGGAAGCGTTTCAGATTCAAAGCCTGTGAAGAAGAGTGAAAGTGGTGAGGCGGAAGAGACTTCTGGCGAAAGTGATGGAAGTGAATTAAGTGAAGCTGGTGAGTCTGCTGAAGGGGAAGACGACAAAGAAGGCGAAAGTGAAGAGACTGGCAAGGAAACTGAGTCATCTGAAGAAAATACTACAGAGGTGAAAGATGGAGAATAATAGTCAAGACGAAAATGTGGAAAGCCAGATCCAGACTCAGGCTCAGTCGCAAGAGCCGGAGCAGGCACAGCAGGAAAATCATATTCTCAGAGTTTCAAGCCTCTATAAACAATTTGGTCATAAAAAGGTTGTTCGTGGTGTAGAGTTTTCTATGCAGGTTGGAGAAGTTTTAGGTCTTTTGGGGCCAAATGGTGCCGGAAAAACAACAACCTTCTATATGGTAGTTGGATTTTATAAGCCAACTGCCGGTGATGTATTTCTTGATGAGCAGTGTATAACTCCTCTTCCAATGTACAAAAGGGCAAGACTTGGGGTTGCTTACCTTCCTCAGGAGCCTTCAGTTTTCAGAAAATTTACAGTTGAAGAAAATATCTGGTCTATTCTTGAGACCCGAAATGATCTTACTAAGCAGCAGAAGAAAGATAAGCTGGAATCTCTTATAGAAGAATTCTCTATCGGACGAATTAGAAAGCAGAAGGCTTTTACACTTTCTGGTGGTGAAAGACGCCGTACAGAAATTGCCCGCTCCCTGGCAATGGAGCCAAAATTTTTGCTTCTTGATGAACCTTTTGCGGGAATTGACCCTATCGCGGTTGCAGATATTAAGAGTATGATTCGTTTGCTTGCAAAACGAGGAATTGGAATCCTTATTACAGACCACAATGTTCGCGATACTCTGGAAATTACAGACCGCGCCATAATCATAAACCAGGGAACAATCATCACTCAGGGAACCAAGCAAGAAATCCTTGAAAGTGAAGTCGCCCGCGAGATTTATCTGGGGAAAGATTTCTCAATGTAATGGGCAAGGTGATGTGCCCATTATGCGCTAAAGTGTCACGCGACCTTGCCCTGCAGTTTGCTGAGCAAACTGCACAGGCTGGGACGGAGGTGGCCGGTGATAAATAGCAAAGCGTTAAAAAAAACGCGAGAGCGTTTTTTAGCTTTACCTCTGGGCAAGGTGATGTGCCCATTATGCGCCAGAGTGTTACGCGACCTTGCCCTGCAGTTTACACTGTAAACTGCACAGGCTTGGACGGGCGGGCGTTTATTGTATGGGAATCCTAAAAAAACTTGACGCGAGGGAGTGAGGAAGTGTGCAAAAACACTCTGTTTGTGGATGCCGCTTTAGCGGCAGTTTTATAGTTTCTAAACCACAAACAGCGTGTAGCGCG
>JAIKYB010000012.1 GCA_024683675.1 Treponema sp. | reverse complement strand
CTGATTGCCCGAAAGTTTAAGGATATTACTACAAACTCAGAATTAAAGGCTTACATTGGAATAATAATTGTGATTATTCTGGCAGTTACCATTTCTATCCGCTCTGTCTACGGAAGCTTTGGAACCTGTTTGCGTTATGCTTCCTTTCAGGTAGTTTCCCTTATGTCCACTACTGGGTTTTCCACTGCAGATTTTCTTCAATGGCCTTCTTCAGCGCAGTTCTGGCTGTTTCTTACCTACTTTATTGGTGGCTGTTCAGGCTCCACTGCGGGTGGTATTAAGGTTGTGCGCTGGGTTGTGCTTCACAAGCAGATACAGAATGAAACCCAGCGTATGCTGCATCCTCATGGAGTTTTCACTGTGCGCTTGAACGGTAGAGTTGGTCGTAAGGATATCGTTTTTAACGTTGCCGCTTTTATGACGGTTTATTTTGCTTTGGTGGCTATAACTACTTGGGTGGGCTGTCTGGGGCAGCTAGATGTTTGGTCGGCTTTTACGGGCGCACTGTCTATGGTTGGTAATATAGGACCAGGCTTCGGCTCTCTGGGCCCAGCTTCTAACTTTGGCTTCCTGCCAAATTTTGTAAAATACTTCTACAGTTTTGCCATGCTTGCCGGCCGTCTCGAACTTTACACCATGCTGCTTATGTTTATGCCGGTTTTCTGGAAGAAATAAGATATTTTGAAATAAAAAAAAGAGCTGTGTTTCAAATTGAAGCACCGCTCTTTTAATATACAGTTTAATACTGAATATTCAGTTTAATTTATTTTACAAGACCAAGTCCCTTAATCATGAGAGGACCCTTGATTCCAGACCAGAACTGAATAGCCTGAACCTTGCGAGTCTTATCAACTGAAGATCCCCACTGTCCTTCTGTTTCAAGATCCCATTCTCCACCGAGCCATTCTGTTGAAGAACAGTCTGTTCCGAAGAATGCGAGTGGATATTCTCCACCTTCTGGACGTCCGTCAGCATACATGATACCACAGTTATAAACACCGAAACCACCGTTTCCATCATCAGAACCAGCAGCTACATCAAACTTAATCTTAGAGAATGCTTCCAATGTGATTGGTTCAGCGAAAGCAAAAGAAACACGGATTTCTGGGTTGTAGTTAGCAGAAACCTTAAGACATTTTTCACCAAGGTATTCAACAACTTCTACATCAGCACCCTGAACTTCAATTCCGTCTTTAGACAAGTCTTTGTCTACTACGATAGAAACTGCAACTCCTGTGTCTGCAGCGAGTGTGTTACAAGAATTACCTGTGAGCTTATCACCTGTAGCTTCCCATGTTGGGCCGTCAGATTCTTCTGTCTGGAACATTGCCAAATCAGCTGGCATTTCTTCTGTTGCTGGTGCAGCAGCCTGCTTCTTTGAACAAGATACGCTTGCAAATACCAATGCCATAGCAGCAATTGTTAATGCGATTTTTTTCATTTTCTTTCCTCCTCTTAGAAAGACTTTTATAAAATATCTATCTAGCTTTTTTTGAAAGTGCCAGGTACATATCACCAATAGCAGGATCATCAAAGCAAAGATTCCTTCTTGAGTAAATATCTACAGAGCCACCCCATAAAACAGGACAGAAGCCCAAATCATAAGCTTCAGTAGCAACCTCTGTAAGATACTTACGAACGCTTTCAGGCTCCTTGTTCAAAACAGGGCAACCATACTCACCAACAATGACACCAATTCCCTTATCATGGAAAGCGGTCTTCATTTTATTCATATTCTTTTTAAGCAGGGCAAGGTCTTCTTCTGTACCCCAGGTACGTCGGTTCTTGCCCCAGCTGGCATTTTCTGTAAGAATTGCAAAATCAGAAGGAGTATAATAGTGAACTGAAATCATACAGTGCTTTTTCTTGTCTACCGGCATAACAAATTCCGGTTCAATTGTAAGATCAATGTCTGTTCCGTATCCTGCAATTAAAAGATAACGGTCTTCATTATTTGAGCCGCTTGCACGTACAATATCAACAAATTTCTGATTAATCTTATTCAGAATATCATAAGCAGTTTTTGTATTTGGACCACGACTTGCTGCATAACGGTTCCAAACATTGTCAAAGGCACCTTCTTCATTCAGTGATTCAAAAATCAGGTGATTATCGTAATCCTTATATCGTTCGCAAATCTGAGTCCAGATATCAGTGTATTTTTTCATACACTTATTCCAATTTTTAGTGAAACCATAACGTGGATCGTTTATCCAGCCGCCATCCCAGTGGATATTCAAAATAACATACATTCCACTGTCTATAGCCATATCTACAATTTCATTTACACGTTTAGCCAAAGGTTCATAAATAGTATTGTCATCGGCCATGCGGAAAGACCAGGCCACAGGAAGTCTAATAGTGTCAAAGCCTCTTGCTTTAAGATCTTCAAACATTTCTTTTGTACTGATTGGCGCACCCCAGCCGGTTTCTAACTGACCAGTTCCCCAAGCTTCCATTGTATTGCCCCAGTTATAACCAAGTCCTAATTCTCTTGTAAATTCAACAGAGGAAAGATTTTTTTTACATCCGCTGAAAAGGGCTGTAGAAGCTAATAATGCCAATAATACTTTTTTTAGTTTCATAGAGTAAGTATAGCATTACTAGTGCTAAGGTAAGCATTACCTTTTTAAATGAGTATACTTAAAAATTTAGGGAAAAAGGGAGATTTTTATAGTAGAAATGAATCTACTGTTTGGTTCATGCTGGCTTTTATGCTTGAAAGGTCAGTTTGATTAAGGACTGCAATCCTAAAAATAGCAGATTCAATCAAAGCATAAAGTCTTTCTTCCATAATCTTTACATTACCATCACGGAATTCTCCTGCTCGGATTCCCTGAATAATAATTGTAACCAGTATGTGATGCATTCTAATAACCCGGCGTCTAACCCGACTGTTTGTGTCTACTCCAGATTTTTTCAACTGCATAAGATAGTTTAAAAGTACACTGAAAAGCTTTGAGTTTTCTTCACAGCGGGAAACAATTGTTTCCAAAATCTGGCGCAGGGTAGTTTCTGCATTTTTTGTTTTGTCTTTAATAACTTCTTTAAGAGAAACCTCTAATTCAGAAAGCAGCTCTTTTATACTTCCCAAAAAGATTTCGTGCTTATTCTTAAAATAGATGTAAAGAGTAGTTCTTGTAATTCCACAGCGGTCGGCAATCTTCTGGAAGGTTGCGTCTTCGTAGCCTTCTTCTATAAATACATCCAGAGATTTCTGAAGGATTTCCTGTTTGCGTTTGTCATGTTCTACTATGATAGCCATTTATTTTTCCTGTTTATTAATTCTTGTATAAACATAGAAGCTTGTATCCAGATTTCCGGCCTTTAATTTCTTGATGCGGCTTGTCTTGTGACCGAAATTTTCCTGAAAGCTCTCGTTTGAAGTTATCACACCAATATCCCAGTTAGGGAAATCTGTCCAAAGGCTTCCCATTCTGCGGTAAAGTTCTGCAGCTTCTTCTTCATCTCCCAGGCGTTCGCCATAAGGAGGATTGCAGAGCAGGAGCCCTGAATCGTAAGGTGCTGCCAAATCAGCAAAGTCTGACTGAACAAAATCAGGACGAGGAATATGTCTGCTGATTCCAATAGATTTTAGTGCACGGCCTGCCATAACACAGGCATATTCAGCATTCTTTTTTGCTCTTTCTACAGCTGCAGCGTCTATATCAGAACCTGTAATTCTAACTTCTACATCGGTGCGAATCCCTTCTGCTTCTTTCTGGCGGATTTCATTTGCTCTTTCTGCATTAAAAAATGGAAGATTTTCAATTGCGAAGCGACGGCCAAAACCTGGGGCAACATTAAAAGCATAAAGACTTGCTTCAATTGCAATTGTTCCTGAACCGCAGAAGGGGTCATGTAAAGGAGTTTTTCTTCTCCACATCATTTCCTGCAGTAAGGCAGCGGCAGTGGTTTCACGCAGAGGGGCAATTCCACCATCTGTGCGGTAGCCACGCTTGTGTAAAGGAAGCCCTGAAAGATCCTGCAAAATTAAAACCTGATTTTCGTCCACGTAAACGCGGATATCGCTTTGTTCTCCACTTTCTGGAAGGCTTGACATGTGCCAAACATCCCCCAGCTTGGAATAAATAGCCTTGTGCACAATTCCCTGCACGGAGTGTTCAGAATTTAGTTTGCTTTTGTAGGTACGAACCTTATCTACTACAATTCGTGAATCTTTATTAAGAAAGTCCTGCCAGGCAATTGAGTATGCCCCGTCATAAAGCTGGTCAAAATCCAGAGCGGAGTAAGAGGCTAACTGCAGGTATACACGGTCAGCTGTGCGTAAACAGAGATTTGCGCGGAATAAAGCATCATCATCACCTAAAAAAGAAACACGGCCAGGAGCTGCTTTTGTTCCATTTCCGGCTAGTTTATAGCCCAGATGCTTAATTTCATTTCCCAGAATTTTTTCGGCGCCAACAGCGCACAATGCTACCAGAGTATTCATGGGATTTAAATTAACATTTTCTCAAAATTTGTTCAATTGTCATTTTAAAAATGAACTTGAAAATTAATACTGGCTTGAGCTTTGAGCTGCACTTCTTGAATAGTCAAAGGCATCAGTTGCAGTACCTACAGGTATATTAATTATATTGTCATTATATCCTGTCACTGTAATTTCAACTGGTTTTGTCCACATAATGCGCATGATAGGGTCTTCTTCCTCATCTTCTTCGCTTTCTTCTGTTGAGCTGGAAGTTGAAGTGTCATCCTCACTTTCGTTGTATTCCTTGTGTTGTCCCAAAATACCACAAATTTCAATATCACAGCCAAGGAAATCTTCTGTAAGAATGTTTTTAATAGAGAAGGTTACATTATCGCTAGAGCCGCTGGAAATCTTGCTTACAACAGTGCTTGGGAGCTTGAAAACACATGAAGTATCTTCGTTTGAAACAAGCAGGGCTGGGTCATAATAATCAGTAAAAGAAGTAACGGCGCTTGGTGCAGTTACTGTGCCTACTAAAGTAAAGGTGTAGTCGCTATCATCATAAGTAAAGGTTGCTCCAGAGGCGGTATAAGAAAGCTCTTCTTCGGTAATGCTTTCATCATAAGCCTGAGCGGTATCTTCTATAGTAATGGCGCTGGACCAGTCAGAATAGTAATAACCTGATTTTTCGCAATAACGAACGCTATAACGATATTTATGATTTTTGCAAACCATAGTGTCCTGGAACTGGTAAGTACTTCCTCCAGAAGTAAGGTTTTCCGGGAAGATTAAGCCAAGGCTTAAAATGTCAGCATCATCGTAAGAGGTGGCACTTAAGTCAGTTACATCCTGTCGGTAAATATTAATATATTTTGTAGATTTACTCTGACGTGGAATACTGATTGTCAAAATAGACGAAGAGTAATCTACAGTTGGTTCTGTAATTAGGGAAGGATCTCCGAATTTAAAGTTGCAGCTGGAAACTGTAAGAGAAAAAATAACCAAGGCAGCAATTGCCAGAATGCCAATATTGAAAAATAGTTTTCTTTTCATAGTCGCTCCAAATGAGGTGTGTAACTTTGTAAGCTTACAAATATACAACATCCCTAATTCATTTATCGGCAGAAAAGAAGTAAAAGTTTACATAAAAGTCAAATTCATACACCACTTTTTTTGGAAGACAGAATAGCCGCCTCCAAGGACAAGGTTTCCAAATGGTGTTTTTAGGGAAATGCCAAGGCTGGCTCCCATATCAAAGTCTCCGTCTGTAATTCCGGCCTTTATTTGTGAAATAAGGAGGACTGGCATATCGGCTGGGGAAAAGAGTTTTTGTTTCCAACTGATTCCTCCCCAGGCAGCCGTCCGGCGGTAGCAGCCGTGTTCGTAACCGCACATACCGTAGTAGCCGCCGGCATCAAAATACCCCTGAATTAAGCTTTCCGGGTAGCGGTTTATAAAGGCTCTTGCGTAATAGCCAAAGCTGGATCTGCCCTGAAAGACTTCAAATTGCTGCTGAATGGAAGCGTCGCCGGAATAAAAGAAGCTTCCACTTGTGTTTAAGCCGGCTTTAAGCTTAGAGTCAATCCGTAAACCAGAAAGACCGGAAATGTCATTTTGAAGGGTATCTGCTGCAAACTGAATATACCAGGAAAAAAGGTTAAAAGGATTTTCTCCACCTGCAGAAACTCCCCTTTGATTCAAATGCAGAAATTCATAATCAATTCCGCTTTCCGCATTCATAACTTCCATAAACTGGGCGTTAAAGTTCAGGTTTGCTCCAAAGCCAAAGTCGTCATCTGCAAGCAGAGTTGAATAAGTAAGGATTTTCTCCGGGTGCAGGGCTCCGTATTTTGCAGAAAAGCCGCCGCCTAAAGAAAAAATATGATTCTTAGTTTTAGAGATAATGGGTTGAATCCTTAATTCTCCGCTGAAAAACTTGTCCGAAGAAAAGGCCAGAGAAAGTGGCAGAATATCCCTTACAATCATACCGGCAGAAAAGAAAGGAAGCATTACAAAGGAAGGCAATTCCCCATTGGTAAAATAACATTCAAGACTAGGTCTTCCACCTATAAAAAGTCTGTCCTGGGGGCTGGCGTAATGATTTGCAAGAATTACCAGTTTTCTTTGGGGACCAGTGGAATTCAGGCTGTCTTGAAGTCTTGTATTTGCGGGGCTGTCATCTTCGGAAAACTCGTAGCTTAAGGTTGCCAGATTGTAGTAGTAGCGCAGTTGTTCAAGTTTTGTATTTAATTTCAGGCAAAGGTCTTCGTCCGCTTCTTTCCCAAGGAAATAAGAAAAATCGCTTACTTTCGGAAGAGGAGTCTGGCTTGAATTCTTGTTTAAGGAAATGTCTTTTATTTCTATTCCGGAAATTATTGGGGAAGGAAGTGAATCATACAAACTGTCTCTGTCATAATCCAGTTTTTTAAGCTCAAAGCCTTCCTTTTCTAATTTTATAGCCAGCTGATGGATTTCTTCCCTTTGTTCGCTTACGGCTTTTTCTCCAATCTGAATAATTTCTTTTGCATTTCCAAAGGCCGCTGCAGAAAGGGCACTTAAATCCGGTCTTATAAGAATGTCCGCATCTTCATACTGGTCCAGTGTATTCATAGAGATAATCAGATTAATGGATTGTACAAAGTTAGAATTGATTGTTCCAAAATCCTCCTGATTTACTCCAATGTTAGCAAGCACATCCATTGCAATAATTACATCTGCACCCATTTCCTTTGCCAGCTGTATAGGAAGGTTATCTGAAAGTCCGCCATCGTATGCAAGTTTTCCTTCTCCAACCGGGAAGGGGGAAAAAACAACGGGAACGGCCATGCTTCCACGTACGGCACAAAGCAGGGAACCTGAATCTGAAATAATTTTCTTTCCTGTAAAAACATCTGTAGAAACTGCCCGGAAGGGTTTTGAAAAATTGTCAAAATCCTTTATATGAGAGGTTTTTGAAAGGAAGTTTGCCAGCATATTTGTAATTTTCTGATCGCCTACAAGTCCTGGCTGTGACCCAAAGCCTTCCTTGGAAAAATCAATAGAATAAAGATTTGAATAAAAAGGATTTTCCGGCATAGGGGGCAGGGCTTTTGACTGGGAGGCCCTTTGGTTAATAATTCCGGGAAGATCCAGAGTGGTCATTATTTGGCGGATTTGTTTGGGAGTATAACCGGAAGCGTAAAGGGAACCTATTATTGCCCCCATACTTACGCCTACTATAAAGTCAACTTCAATACCTTCTTCTTCAAGCGCTTCCAGCAAAGGTATTTCTGCCAGCCCGTTTGCTCCTCCACCGCTTAAAACCAGGGCAACCTTTGGTTGTGCAAAAGTGAAAAAAGTGGTGAAAAGCAGAAGGTAAAAAACAATTATCTTCTTCATAAAAACTCTCCCGCCTTTTGGACAAAGGCATTTGAATATTAACACAAGAGTAGGCTGCTTTCAACCTTGAAAAAATCAGAAAATTTTGAAAAAAGTGCAGAATTTACAATTCCCGTCTATTTTTATTCAGCACTTTTTTATAAAAGGGGGTACAATAAACTTATGATTACACAAGAAAAGAACAAATTGATAATAAAAGATGGATTTGGCACGGTTTGGATTGAGCCGTGGGGTAAAGATTCTGTTCGTGTCCGCATGACAGCAGACAGAAAAATGGATAGAAATGACTGGGCTCTGGAAGAAAAGCCAGGGGAAGCTTCCTGCAGCATTTCCATTCGTGATGTAGATACAACTTATCCATGGGCCGCTCACTTTGAAGGCGTTCCACAAACTAAGAGTCAGGTTGCTGAACTAACTAACGGTCGTTTGTTAGTGAAAATAAATCACGAAGGCTGGATTAGCTTCTGGAAGTGTTCTGGAAGCTCTGAAGAGCCGGAACTTCTTTTTGAAGAGCAGTGGCGTAACCGCTGGCGCATAGACCG
>JAIKYB010000218.1 GCA_024683675.1 Treponema sp. | reverse complement strand
TTCTCTGGTAACTATGACTTCTGGTATCAGATGACTCAGATTATGCAGAGACAGGCTCATGAACAGCAGAAAAAGACTGAAGATAAGATGAAGGATTTGAAAGAGTTCATCTTACGCTTTAGTTCAAATGCGTCAAAGGCTAAGCAGGCAACCAGCCGTAAAAAGATTTATGATAAACTTGCTGAAAGCATGGAAGAAATTCCAGTTTCTACCCGTAAATTTCCTTATGTAAACTTTAAGGCTGACCGCGAAATTGGAAACAATGTTCTGGAAATTAAGGGCTTAAATTACAAGGATTCTGATGGAAATCAGCTGCTCAAGGACTTTTCTTTAGTAGTAAACCGTACAGATAAAATTGCCTTTGTAGGTATTGAGCATAATTCTGTAACAGCACTTTTTGATATTGTAAATGGCCAGAAACAGGCTGATTCAGGAGAATTCTTCTGGGGGCAGACTACTTCACAAACATATCTTCCTCGTGATAATCATGATGAATTTGATAACAATCTTAATATAACAGAATGGCTTAAACAGTATTCAAAAGAACAGGATGATGCCTATGTTCGTGGTTTCCTTGGACGTATGCTCTTTTCTGGTGATGAATCTTTGAAAAAGGTAAAGGTTCTTTCCGGAGGTGAAAAGGTTCGCTGTATGCTTTCAAAGCTTATGCTTTCTGGTGCAAACTGTATCACAATGGATGACCCTACAAATCATCTTGACCTTGAAGCAATTCAATCCTTGAACGAGGGGTTAATTTCCTTCCCAGGCGTACTTTTGTTCTCTTCTCACGATCATGAATTTATTCAGTCTATTGCTAACCGTATTGTAGAAATTACACCAAACGGAATTATTGACCGTATGATGAGCTTTGATGATTATATTTCAGATAAGCAGGTTTCTGAATTGCGTAAAAAGCTTTATGAAGGAACAGGAAAGAAGATTAAGTATAGAGTTTAATTTTATTATGCTTTTCAGCTGATAATAGTGCGGGGCTTTCTATAAACGAAGGCTCCGCATTTTTTTTACATTTGCGCCTTTAGTTGGCTTAAAAAGTCTCCGAACATTTTGCTTTGTTCTTCATTAGAAAGAGTTTGTTCTGGTTCGTGATATTCAACCAGATTCGCAGGAATTTCGTCCAAAAATCGGCTTGGCTCTGTTTCCACGGTCATCTGCATGTGTCGTCTTTTTCGGCAGGCAGAAATAAAAAGCTTGTCTCGAGCCCGGGTAATGGCAACATAAAAGAGTCTTCTTTCTTCTTCTACGTCTCCATCATTTTCGGCAACAGAACGGGCATGGGGAATTAAACCTTCTTCTGCACCCGCAATAAATACAACAGGAAATTCCAATCCCTTAGAGGCGTGGATTGTCATTAAGTTTACCTTTCCCTTGTCTTCTTCGTCATCTCCATTGTCCCGACTCATAAGAGTGATTCTATTTAAATAGTTATAAAGATTTGGGTTTGGATTATCAGGATCATTTTCCCAGATTTCCATAAATTTAATTAAATCTTCTATATTCTTCAGCTTAAAACGGACTGCTTTTTCACTTTTTGAATATTCTGTAATAAGGTGGTCTTTATAATTGATGTCTTCAACCAGCTGTCTAACCTTATTCGCAAGTCCTCGTCCGCTTAAAAGCTTTTGCCTGTGACTTTCAAGCAGTTCTATAAAGTTCTGTAAGTCTTCCTTTAAAACTTCACTGGCAGGTGAAGCTTCTGCATGAATAAGATAGTCTATAGCATTCCACAGGGTACAACCATTTAGTTCTGCTGCATCATTTATCTGCTGAATTGCAGCACGTCCTATTCCACGACGAGGAGTATTTATAATTCGTAATAAATTTATATCATCATCATGGTTTGAAATAACCCTTAGGTAACTTATAACATCCTTAATTTCTTTTCTTTCAAAAAATGAAGTTCCACCACTCATAGTGTAGGGAATATTATTTTGCAGCATTGCTTCTTCTATGAAACGGCTCTGTGTATTTGCCCTCATAAGAATCCCGAATTCATCATATTTTCTATGTTCTTCAGCTGCAATTCCAAGTATACTGTCAGCAATAAATTCAGCCTCGTCAGTTTCATTTTCCGGCATAAAAATTTCAATTGGTTTGCCGGCTCCTTTTCCAGACCAAAGCTTTTTATCCTTTCTGTTTGTATTGTGGGAAATTACACCATTTGCGGCTTCCAGAATAGTTCCTGTTGATCTGTAGTTTTGTTCCAGACGGATTTCCGTTACATCAAAATCCTTTTCAAAATTAATGATATTTTGATAATCAGCACCACGCCAGCTGTAAATGCTCTGGTCATCATCACCAACTACGGCAACATTTTTATCTGCCAGAAGGTGCATCATTTCATACTGCTGATGACTGGTATCCTGAAACTCGTCTACCATAATATACTTAAAGCGGTCCCTGTACTTTGCCAGAACCTCTGGATTTTCCCTAAAAAGCTTTATAGGTAAAACAATTAAATCATCAAAATCGACTGCATTGTAAAGCTTAAGACCTTCCTGATAGCTTTCATAAAGGGGGCGGTACATATCATTTGCAGTATCCCAGTTTTTGCGTCCGGTTTTTATATTAGAAATAAGGTTCCCGATTGTATAAATATCCATTGCTTCAGGTGAAAACTTAAGCTCCCGGCCACACTCTTTAATTAGGGCAACTCTATCTGTTTCATCATAAATTGAAAAATTTTCACGATAGCCAAGCTTGTCAATTTCCTGCCTGAGAATTCTTACCCCAAAAGCATGGAAGGTTGAAACTGTAAGGTTCTGCAATTTTTTTTCTGTAAGCTCTTTTATTCGGCTTTCCATTTCCTTTGCAGCTTTATTTGTAAAGGTAAGGGCTAGAATCTGACTTTGAGGAATACCCTTATCCAGCATGTGTGCAATTCTGAAGGTAATAACGCGGGTTTTGCCAGAACCGGCTCCGGCAATAATAAGAATTGCGCCTTCTGTTGTAGTTACTGCACGATATTGTTGAGGATTCAGTTCTTTTTTAAGGGCTTCCAAATCTAGCATAGAAAAATAATATAGCAGATGAAGAGATATTCTTCAATTATATAAAAATAACAACTTGTTATCAAAACTTTGAAATATATCAAAAATGTAGAAAAATCTTGTGTTTATGTGTTTTTAGGTTATAATTGATATATTATAAGGAGATTATATGGCTAACGTTGGAAAAAAGAAAAGCAAGGCAGCTAGCTTAGTATTAAATTTAATTTTGCTGATTGGTTTTAGCTTTGCTTTATTAACAATTCTTCAGGTTGTCATTTTAGGAAAGATTGCTATTACTGATTCTAGAGAAGATAAGATTCAGAACTATTCTATGTTGGCTCAGGCTTATGATTTGGCCCTTATTAATGATATTGATGGATATTATAAGGAGTTGGATCTTTACATTGGTGCTGAGGTCATGAAGGAAGGTGATGTAGATAAAGCCGGCTTGTGGTTGCAGGAAAATGAAAAACTGAGAAATCCTGAATTTGACTATATTATGATAGCAGGACAAGAAGGACTTTCTTATAACGATAATGGTACACGAACCAATATTTCAACTCGTGACTATTATCAGGCCATTATGAAAAATGGAAAAGAAAAATATATTGATAATCCTGTAATTTCTAAAACAACAGGTCAGCCTGTAGTTCATATAACCCGCGCTCTAAAGGATGAAAATGGAAAAACTTTTGCCATGCTGGCAGGTGTAATAAATATTAATATCCTTACAAAAGAAATTTCTGAAATTAAAATTGGCAGCAATGGATATGCCTGGATGATTGATGGTAACGGAGTTGTTATGACTCATCCAAATAAAGAATACATAATGGAAAAAAACTTTATTACAGGTATTTCAGATCCAAAGCATAATGATATGGTTGAAGTTGCCAAGCAGATTGCAGATGGCAAGGACGGCTTTTCATGGATTGTAGGCCTTGGTTCAAGCAAGCAGGATTTGATTGTATAT
Organism: Treponema sp.; assembly: GCA_024683675.1. Taxonomy (GTDB): domain Bacteria; phylum Spirochaetota; class Spirochaetia; order Treponematales; family Treponemataceae; genus Treponema_D. Next base: position 8,353 of record JAIKYB010000218.1, on the reverse strand, counting down.
CGTGGGGTAGTTGGAACTCCATGGGGACTTGCTTTTTCAATCCCTGGTAATCAGGTTGATGCTTTAGGTAACAGAATTGCCCAGACTACTCTTATTTTTGGAATAATTGTTCTTATTGTTATTATACTTATAGGTGGAACTGTTCTTGTTGTATCTTTGAAACCATTACAGATTGTAAGAAATGCTATTACTGGTATTGCAACTGGTAATGCAGATTTGACCCAGAGAATTGCAATTAAGTCTAACAACGAAATTGGACAGGTTGTTAACGGCTTTAATCAGTTTACAGAAAAATTACAGACTATTATTAGTGATGTAAAAGATTCTAAGAATGAACTTAGTACGGCTGGTGATGATATGTCTTCTACAGCACAGGATACTGCAAGTGCAATTACAGAAATTATTGCAAATATAGACAGCTTTGGTCAGCAAATTGATAATCAGAAGAGAAGTGTTGATCAGACTGCAGGTGCTGTTGATGAAATTTCTTCAAATATCGATTCCTTGAACAATATGATTGAAAATCAGTCTTCTGGTGTTACACAGGCTAGTGCTGCCGTAGAAGAAATGATTGGAAATATTACTTCAGTAAATAATTCTATGGAAAAGATGAACCGTTCATTTACTGGCTTACAGGCTCACTCACAGGAAGGTTTTGGTAAGCTTGAAACTGTAAGTATGAAGGTTCAGACAATTGAAAGTCAGTCAGAAATGCTGCAGGATGCCAATATCGCAATTGCAAATATCGCTGAACAGACAAATCTTCTTGCTATGAATGCTGCAATCGAAGCTGCTCATGCTGGTGAAGCAGGTAAGGGCTTTGCGGTTGTTGCTGATGAAATCAGAAAGCTTTCTGAAACTTCTACCCAGCAGTCTAAGACAATCAGTAATCAGCTTGGTCAGATTATGGATTCTATTAAAGAGGTTGTTAGTGCCTCTTCAGATGCTAGTAAAACTTTCTCTCTTGTATCTCAGGAGCTTGCAGATACAGACCAGCTGGTTATTCAGATTAGAACTGCTATGGAAGAACAGAATGAAGGTTCTAAGCAGATTATTGATGCCCTTAAGATGATGAATGACAGTACAGAAGAGGTTAAGAATGCTTCTGTTGAAATGCAGGAAGGTAATAAACTTATTCTTTCTGAAGTTCACCAGCTTCAGGATGTTACAATTTCTATGAAAGCAAGTATGGATGAAATGTCAATCGGTGCACAGAAAATTAATGAGACAGGTACTGTTCTTACAGAGGTTTCTGACCGCATGAAGGATTCAATTGTAAAGATTGGAAACCAGATTGATGAATTCAAAGTATAAGGAGTAAGTTTAATATTCCTTCTCTAAAAATATCGCCGGAATTTGAGAAAATCAGATTTCGGCGATTTGCTTTTATAGTAGATTAGCGTTATAATAGAATATCATTTTATAAAATTTTGGGGAAAATTGTGAAACCTTCAGTTAGTTCATTTTTATCTAAGCATAACTTTGTAAATCATGTAGATATTTATTCAGTTGCAAAAGCAATCTCAGACGATATGAGAAAGGGTCTTCGTAAGGAAAATGCCGATGAAGATATGATTAGAACCTTCTGTAATCCTCCAGAGGCATCTGCTAAGGGAAAATCTGTTATCGTAATTGATGCAGGAGGAACAAATTTCCGTTCCTGCCTTGTTAGCTTTGACCAGAATGGCCTTCCTTCTATATCGGATATGGAAAAAACAAAGATGCCTGGGGTTGAAAAAGAGCTTTCCCGTAAGGATTTCTTTGCTCAGATTGCAGATAATTTGGAGCATCTTAAAAATAAATCTGACAGAATTGGTTTCTGTTTTTCTTATCCAATGGAAATTAAAGAAAATGGTGATGGAATACTTTTGGGCTTTTCAAAAGAGGTAAAGGCTCCTGAGGTTGTTGGTTGCGAAGTAGGTAAGTGTCTTAAGGAAGCTCTTGCTGAACGTGGCTGGAATTCCATTAAGCGTATTACTCTTTGTAATGATACTGTAGCGGCCTTGCTGGCTGGTGCTGCCTGTGCAACTGATAATGACCGTTATTCTTCATATATTGGTTTTATCCTTGGAACTGGTATGAATGCTGCTTACATTCAGCCGGATTGTGAATGCTGTAAAATTAAAAAACAGATTATTGTTTGTGAAAGTGGAAAGTTCCTTTCTGTAAACCGTTCTGATTTTGATATTGAATTTGATAAAACTACTGTAAAACCTGGAACCTTCTTCCTGGAAAAGCTTTGTTCTGGTGCCTATTTAGGACCAGTTTCTTTAATTGCACTTAAGGCCGCTGCAAAGGATGGTCTTTTTGCCAGCGAAACCGCAAAGAAGATAGAAGCTATAGAAGCTCTTACCCTTATTGAAATGGATAAGTTCCTTCATGGACCATTTAATAAGGAGTGTCTTTTAGGTGAAATTGCCTCTTCTGCATCTTCTGAGGACGCTGATACAATCTTCCAGATTTTGGATTCTATTGTTGAACGTTCAGCACGCTATTCAGCAGCTATTTTGATTGCCTGTGCCCTGCAGACAAAGGCCGGCTATAATGCTTCAGAACCAATTTGTATTCTTTGTGATGGAACAACCTTCTTTAAGACCTATAGAATAAAAGAAAGAGTGTATGGATATCTTGATAAAATCCTTACAGAAGAGCTTGGAGTATATTGGAATATTGTTTCCTGCGATAACGATATAACTCTTGGTGCTGCAATTTCTGGTCTTATAGAATAAAACCATAGCAGACTTACTAGGGAGGAAAAATGTCATTTAAGAAAGCATTAGGAAAATCTATTCTTCTTTTGATAATAATTTTAATTCTCATCGTTGGCGGTCTCTTATGGTTTGACCGTCTTGGAGTTGTGCATGTAAAGGATTTATTTAGTCCTTTGTATACTTTACTTCATAAAGATCCTCCTACTTCTTCAACTTCTACTCAATCTAAGCCTTTTGTTGCTAATCTTGATGAAGACAGACTGAAAAAACAAAGAGAAGCCCTTGATATTTATAAGGAAGAGCTTGATAAGAGAGAAACTGATATAGAAAGTCTTGAAAAACAAAATGAAGAAATTGCTGCTGAACTTGCTGAACGTGAAAAAAATCAGGAAGAGCGGGAAAAAACATTTAACCAGACTGTAAAACGATACGATGATATAAATGTAAACGTAGAACAGATTGCTAAAAATCTAAACGGTATGCGTCCAGAAGCGGCTGTGGCTATTCTTTCGGCATTAGATGACCAGACTGTCATTGATGTTTTGCGAAAGGTTGAAGAGCTTGCAGCGGCGAGTGGTTCGTCATCTATGGGTTCTTACTGGCTTTCCTTGATGGATTCTAAACGTGCGGCTGAGATTCAGCGCAAGATGATAAGTAAGCCCGAGTCCCTGGATTAAGTTTTGATTGGCAAATCTTTCTGCTTACAAGGAGATTTGCCAAGTGTCGTATCAGGCGATAAGTGATTTTCTTATGAATCCTCTGTCCAATCAGCAGGATTTACAGAATTTCAAACCAAATAAAGATACTTTCAACACACAATACTCCTCATCTTTTGAAGATCTTATCTCTTTTTACAAGGAAATGAATGAAAGTCCTGTTTCTGAAGGAGATAAGATTGATAATACAATTTCTACTCAGGAAAAAACTTCGGAAAAAAAAGTAGAAACTGCAGATTCAGAAAATAAATCTGAAGAAAACAGTAAGGTTGAACAAAAGTCCAGTGAAGATAAAGAAAGCTCTGAGACTGTAAAAACTGATAATTCTTCTAAAGAAAAAACTGAAGTAAAAAAGACTGAAAAAACAGAAATCAAAAAAACTGATGAAAAGCTTATTCCTCAGGAAAAAAAGGAAAAGTTTCAGTCTGTTTCTGAGAAAATTAAGGTAAAAGAAGAAGAGAAGGGCGAAAAAAAGCCTCAGGTTGAAAAAAAGAAACTGACAAACAAAGATTTTGCCCGTATGGAAGAGCTTACAGAAGATAAAGTTCTTACAAATCCTCAGGATGCTCTTAATAAGACTCTGGCGAATGTAGAAAGAAAAAGTGATAACAAATCAGAAAAAAAGGAAATTGAATCTGATTCAAATCCTAAAATAGCAGATCTTTCTACAGAATCTAAAGCCTTAGAAAACTTTGTTGAAGAAGTTAAAAATCAGAATACAGAAAATAATTCCTCTGATTCAGGTAAAAAGGAAAATCAAAAATCCTTTACTTTGGACAAAGAAGGAAAAATTGTTGTAGAAGATTTAAGAACAGTTAAAACTGAAGTCAGCGAAGAAATTGTTTCTGATAATCAGGAAAAAAAGAACAGTTTGAAGGTTTCAGACATTAAAATGACAGATGATAATAATGCTGTTATTACAATGGATCTGGCAAATAATGCTCAGGCTGATTTACTGTCTATAAATACTCAGACAGCTGCTGCAAACGGATCTAATTTCCAGGCTATGCTTTCTAATCAGATTCAGTCTAATGCTTCCGAATTTGTAAAGGCTGGAACTCTTGTTCTTAAAGATAATAATCAGGGAACTATAAATCTGGTGCTTCATCCTGATGATTTAGGAAATGTAAAGGTACACCTTTCTTTGGATGGAAAAACAATGAGTGCACATATCACTGTTTCCAGCAAAGAAGCATTACAGGTTTTTAAGGAAAACTCTGAAACTCTGCGCGAAGCCTTTATCAAAGGTGGTTTTGACGTTTCTGAATTTGAAGTAGCTTACAATGATGGCGGCTCTTTTAATCAGAATATGGACTTTGGCGGACAGCAGGAGCAGAATAACTTTGTTGCTAATAAAGTTTATAACAATATTGGCGGAGGAGCTGTAGCGGATGTTGAAAATCCTGTCGAAAAAAATGACGAATTTTCAAATTATTCAATTAACATCGTTGCGTAAAATGACGATAAAAATAAAGCACTGAGAAGTGAGTGAGGTGATGATGGATATACTAAACACACAGAACAGCGTTAATACGCAAATGAGTGCAAGTGATAAGTTTACGGTAGATAATGCTGTAAATAATTATAACAAAACACTTGTACATGAAGGAAGAAAAACTTCCCATGAATTGGGTAAGGATGATTTTTTGAAGCTATTGATTACTCAGCTTTCAAATCAGGATCCTACTTCGCCGATGGAAGATACTCAGTTTATCTCCCAGATGGCTCAATTCAGTTCTTTGGAACAGATGACGAATATGAGTTCGTCATTCTCGAAAATGGCTGCATTTATCAATAGTTCGGAGGCGGCTTCTACCTTGGGTAAGACTGTTGAGCTTAATGTCGGTGATACCGTTACTAGCGGAGTTGTGGAAGGGGCAACTCGTGGGGATAATCCTCAGATTCTGGTTAATGGTATGTATTACAATATGGATCAGATTAAGGCAATTTACGCTACTGAGTAATCTGAATTAGAAAAGTTTTTGAATGGTGGGTGTCAGTTTTGGCTGCTTCCAAGACTGACTTGAAACAAGGAGATATAGCTTTATGATGAGATCACTTTATTCTGGCGTTTCTGGTTTACAGAATCATCAGACAAGAATGGATGTAATTGGTAACAACATTTCTAACGTAAACACAAATGGGTTTAAACGTGGACGTGTTAATTTCCAGGACATGATTAGCCAGCAGATGCAGGGAGCTGCAAAACCAACAGATGAGCTTGGTGGTGTAAACCCTAAAGAAGTTGGCCTTGGAATGACAATCGCATCTATTGATAATGTTTTTACACAGGGAAACTTGCAGTCAACAGGTATTTCTACTGACCTTGCAATTCAGGGAAACGGTTTCTTTGTGATGAAAAGTGGTGAAGAATCATTCTATACAAGAAACGGTGCCTTCGGTCTTGATAGCGATGGTACATTGGTAAACCCTGCAAACGGTATGCGTGTTCAGGGTTGGATGGCACAGGATGTAAACGGTCAAATGATGGTTTCAACTGCTGCTACTCCTGAAGATCTTATTATTCCTGTAGGTTCTAAGGATCCTGCAAAAGAGACAACTAACGTAAACTTTGCATGTAACTTAAATAAGAATACACCTGAAATTACAGAAGGTGCCAGCCCTGATGATATTTTTAAGGGAACTTGGGGAACTGAACAGAAGATATATGACAGCTTCGGAAACGAGCATATGCTTTCTGTAACATTTACCCGTGTGGTGGGAAATCCTAACCAGTGGCAGGCAACCGTACAGATTGACCCAGATAACGCAGACTATACTCAGACTCGTGTAGGTCTTGGAACAACTGACGGAATGGAAAATACCTTCCTTGTTAATTTCGATAATATGGGAGCTTTACAGAGCGTTACAGATAGCGCCGGTAATGTGACAAATCCAGAAGGACAGGTTGTAATTCAGACATCTTTCGCAGTTGCTGAATCAAATCCTGATGAAGAGGGAAATCCTTATCGTCAGACTTTGAATATCAATCTGGGAACAATTGGTTCCTTCAAGGATACAATTACTCAATCTGCTTCTAAATCAACAACAAAGGCCTTCTACCAGGATGGTTATACTCTTGGATATCTGGATAACTTCAAGATTGATTCAAGCGGAATTATTACTGGTGTTTATTCAAACGGTACAAACCGTACAATCGGACAGATTGCAATGGCAACCTTTGCAAATGACCGCGGTTTGGAAAAGGCCGGAGATAACACTTATGTTGAATCAAATAACTCTGGTATGGCTCGTATCGGAGAATCAGGAACTGCTGGTAAGGGTTCATTGATGGCAGGTGCTTTGGAAATGTCAAACGTTGATCTTTCTGAACAGATGACTGATATGATTGTAACTCAGCGTGGTTTCCAGTCTAACGCAAAGACAATTCAGACAGCAGATACACTGCTTGAAACAGTTTTGAGCTTGAAGCGTTAATCATAACAAATAAGTAATTTTAGCCCCGGCGGATAATCCATCAATCTGCCGGGGCTTTTTTTATACAATATTTATATATTATTATATTCTTTACGATAATAGGTAAGTATGTTAAAATAAAGATTAGGAGTAACATGGAGTCAAGAGAAAACCCTTTATTTGGCCGCAAAGTGTTCTTTTGTAACCCCTCGCTTTTTATTGAAAACTTTATTGTCGAAGCTTTGCGAGAAAATGAATTCGAAGTATACGTAATTCATGATTATACATATGTAAAATCTCTTCTTACCAATTATCCGGATTCAATGTGTTATTTTGACATTGATTCGGAGATGTCCTTTCCTGAATGGTTTAATTTTATTAAAAGCTTTTCTAAGAGCAACCTAAAGTCTATTTATATAGGTGTTATTTCAGAAACAGCTAAGATTGAAGATACAGAAAAGTTTTTAATGAATCTTAGTTTGCCAGGCGGCTTTATTCAGATTGATAAAAAAACTGAAAAGTTAATAAAGCAGTTTGCTGATATTTTAGAGTTGAATGGAGCAAAGGGTAGGCGAAAATATTTACGATTAGATACTTCTACTATGGATGATGCTAGAGGCTATTTATCTGTACAGGATAAACTTTTTGCCTTCACTGTAAAAGATATCTCTGTTGCTGGCTTTGCCTGCTCCTATAAAGCTGATTTAATTAATCTTTTTCAAAAGAATCTTCATCTAAATAATGTTTGTATTAATATTGGGCGTAAATCTATTGTATGTGCCTGCATTATTTTTAATACCTTTGCAAATCCAAATGGAACTGCAACCTCTGTAATGATGTTTACTAACGAAAATAAGCCCGATATGATTAGAGAAATACGTGGTTTTATCATAGAGAATTATGTAAAAAAGGTTGATGAAGTTTGTAAAAATCTTTCAAAGGATTATGAAAACTATTCAGAGCCTAATATTTATTATGAGCTTAAAACAGATAGAAGCTACGTTGAATCTGAAGAAATTGAAGAGGCTGAAGAATTAATCGATGAGGCACAATTGCTTGAGGATATTGATAATTTAACAGAAGATCCAAATGATTCTAAAGATGATGGTGGGCTTTATGTTTCTTCGTAATATGTTTATAAATCTTTAATTTAAAATAAATAAAAAAAGACTTCTGATTACTCAGAAGTCTTTTTTCTGCCACAGGTTGGAATCGAACCAACGACATACGGATTTTCAGAACGATTCAAACCTTGGAATATATTTTCTTTACGCAAATACTATAAAATAATACTACACATACATTGGGTGTTTGTCAATTATTTTGTTTTCATTGGTATTATGTTGTTTTGTTTTTTGTTAGGTTTCGTGTTAAGTTTAATATTATGCATAAAATCCGGCTTTTTGGGACATACGGACTAGTAATCCGTGAAAAATCCGGAGCTCTGAAAAAGGTGTTCATTATAGCCGTTCGCTCCAGCCGTACTTCGTACCGCTTCCGCTCTCTACA
>JAIKYB010000144.1 GCA_024683675.1 Treponema sp. | reverse complement strand
CTAACTATATCAGGGGACTCTGGTACTTCTGTAAGTTTTGAATTTGATGATGACGGTACTTCTGGAATTGTTACACAATCTGGAGTAACTGTTGCTACTTTTGAATATGACGGTGATCTGCTGACTGTTACTTATGCAACTGGGGTTGAAGCTGTTTATACCATTTTGTATGCCGGTGACGAATATTATTTAGGACCTGCAGATCGTCTTATAAATTCTACGGGTAAAAATCTACCGGGAAAATGGATATGGGAAAATGGAAAACCTGTGCATCCAAATCCAAACATGACCTGGTGGGATTATTATGTTTTATATGAAGATGGGCGTTTTACTAATTCATATTATGAAGAAAAGAACCCAGATTATTTTGCTTACTGGCATAATGACGGGGGCTTTATTACAGTTACTTATGATAATGGAACTAGTGCAAATGAAGAAGAAGGCGTTGTTGTAATTTATGATGGAAAATACATGTATCTTCAGGCAGTAAAGTTTAATTAGTTTATCGTTTTTACTTTAATGATAAAAAAAGGAGAAATCCACTTGCGGAGTTCTCCTTTTTTTTAGTCAGATTTATTTTTTACTTTGCAAACTTCTTTTTCATAAAGAAGAGGAAGCAGAAGAGAACTGCTAATCCAAAAATCCATGAAATAATTGCGCTTGCAACAACACCAAATGCCTGAGTAAGGCCTGCAACAATGTAGGTAAGGAAGGAAACAACTGCTACAGAAAGTGCGTATGGAAGCTGAGTAGAAACATGCTTTACATGATCACACTGGGCACCCGCACTGGCCATAATTGTTGTATCAGAAATTGGTGAACAGTGGTCACCGCAAACAGCACCTGCCATACAAGCAGAAATTGAAATGATGCGCAGTGGATTTCCTGGTGCAAAAATTGCGATACAGATTGGAATGAGGATACCGAATGTTCCCCAGCTTGTACCGGTTGCAAAAGCAAGAAATACTGCAACAATAAAGATAATTGCTGGAAGCATCATCTTAAGACCAGAAGCAGAACCTTCTACAAGACCTGCAACATATTCTTTAGCACCAAGGCTGTCTGTCATTGCTTTAAGAGTCCATGCAAGGGTAAGAATAAGGATTGCTGGAACCATTGCCTTAAATCCGTCTGGAACACAAAGCATGCTTGCCTTGAAAGAAAGAACCTTGCGGCAAACATAGAAAACAATTGTGATAATCAAAGCTGCAAAAGAACCAAGTACAAGACCTACAGAAGCGTCTGAATCAGAGAAAGAGTTTACAAAGTTCAGGAAGTTGCCGTTTGCAACCATTGCTCCGTCTTCGCCTTCTACCATCTTTGTAAAGAAGCCGCCTGTGTAAATCATTCCAAGTACACACATTACGATAAGCACGATAATTGGGAATACAAGGTCAATTACTTTTCCTTTCTGTACATTTCCTTCGCTAGTCTGTTTGCTTTCTGCTGCTTCTTTGAAGGCTGCTTCGTATTTTGCCATTTCGCCATAATCAAACTTCATGAATACAAGGGCAAACATCATTATGATTGTAAAGAAAGCGTAGAAGTTGAATGGAATTGCCTTACAGAAAAGTGCGATTCCGTTTTCTCCTTCTGTAACAAAGCCTGCAACTGCGGCTGCCCATGAAGAAATTGGAGCAATAATACAAACAGGAGCGGCTGTTGAGTCGATAATGTAAGCGAGCTTTTCTTTTGAAACTCCGTGTTTGTCTGTAACTGGCTTCATAACTGAACCAACGGTAAGACAGTTGAAGTAGTCATCAATAAAAATCAACATACCAAGAAGAATTGTTGCAACCTGAGCACCAACCTTAGATTTAATGTGTTTCTTTGCCCAGTTTCCAAAGGCTGCAGATCCGCCGGCCTTATTCATAAGGGCAACCATAGTTCCAAGTATAACAAGGAAAATCAGAATACCTACGTTGTAAGAATCGGCAAGAGAGCTTACAAGTCCGTCACTAACAATATGTGTTATAAAGCCTGTAAAACCAGAAGCTGCATCGATGGCGTAGAAAAGTCCGCCGATTACAATACCAATAAAGAGGGAAGAATAAACTTCCTTTGTACACAAGGCCAAGACAATGGCCACAATTGCGGGCACAAGAGCCCAGAATGTTCCAATCATTTTTCAATCCTTTTGTTTAAAGTTTTTCTTTATTTTAGTTTTTTAAAATCAGTTTCAAGAGGTTCTTTTATGCCATCCTTTTCCAGCTTTTCCAGAACTAAAATTGCGTATTCCAGTTCATCCAATTGAGTTGCAGCACAGTAGGTCTTAATCTGACGCAAGGCTTTTAATGCTTTCTCATTTGTCATTTTTATCCTCCTATTTAAGTTCTTAATAACTTATTATTCAATTATAGCACCAAAAATATGTGGACGCATTAAATTTGTAAAGTCTGTGTTACTATTTCTTTCTTTATTAGACTTTATGGTATATAATCTCAGATGGAGTGACCATGTTATATAATATACTTCTAGTTGTGCAATACATAAGTATTATTCTTCTTCTTTTTATGACAGGTTACATTCCTAGAAGGTGTAGCAAGTCCCTTCATGGCTGGCTCTTTTTATATTGTATTTCCACTTTATTGAACAATATAGGTTATCTTGCACTTATGCATGTTAAAACTCTAGGTGAGGCTATGCTTATCTGGCAGGTTACCTATCTGGGAAGAGTCTGGATTCCTTATGCCCTTTTAATGTTCGTTATTGCCTTATGTAAGGAAAATGACAAATCTATCTGGACTACCATACTGGCTCTCTTTCACGTTTTTATTTTCTTTCTGGTAATTACAATGGCTCATAATCATCTGTATTACCGTAGCTTCACATTTGTAGAAGAAGGCGTTTTCCCTCATATGGAGCGTGAAAGTGGTATTCTTCATCATGTTTATGATAGTCTTATTGTCTGCTATGTAATATATGGTCTTGCAATTTTACTGAAGACCCTGAAAAAAACAAAAAATGCCCGAAGCCGAAAGAAGTTAATTTTTATAACATTCGCCGTTCTTACGGATGTATTCTTTTTTGTTATTCAGCTATTTAATCCTATTCCAGGTTATGATATTACGGTTTTGGGCTACACACTGGCTACTGTTTACTTTTATATTGCAATTTTTGCCTATGATATTCTTGAAACAAAGACCCTGGCTCAAAATTATGTAATTGAACAGGTTTCAGAAGGAATTATTGCTGTAAATGATGATGGTTCTATAAGCTTTTTTAATGAAAAAGCCCGTGCCATTCTTCCTCTTTTGGAGACTGAACCTCAAGAGGCACTCGCAAAGCTTGATTACCTGATTGAAAATGAAGGTTTTCTGGAATATCAGGAAGCTGAAAAGGATGAAAAGAAAAAATATACTCCAAAAGTAAATAAACTAACTGATAAAAATCATTCTGCCGGTAAGGTTTATATTTTAATTGATGATACCAAGCACTATATGTATGCAGAAAAGCTTACCAGAGAAATGATGTTTGCCCTGTCTAAGTCGGTTGAAGCCAAGGATGAATATACAAAGGGTCATTCAGAAAGGGTTGCCAGGTATTCAAGAGAAATTGCAAGAAGGCTTGGAAAGACAGAGGCTGAACAGGAGCAGATTTATGAAATGGGCCTCTTGCATGACATTGGAAAAATTGGCGTAAGTAAGGAAATTATAAATAAGACTTCACGTTTAACAGATGAAGAATTTAATCAGATAAAGGAACATACAATCATTGGCTTTGAAATTCTGGAGCAGATTTCAGCCATGCCTGAACTTGCCGTTGGAGCCCGCTGGCATCATGAAAAATATAATGGTACAGGCTATCCAGATGGCTTAAAGGGAGAAGAAATTCCTGAGGCTGCAAGAATTATCTGTGTGGCAGACTGTTATGATGCCATGACTTCTACCCGTACATATTCTATTCCGAAAAGTCAGGAATCGGTTCGTGCCGAATTTGAACGCTGCTCTGGTACCCAGTTCGATCCAAAAATCGCAAAAATCATGCTTGATATGATTGATGATGATATAGACTTTACAATGAATGAAAAGGGCAGCCTGAAGGCAATTGTTGGTTTCTAAGCTTTCTTTTGCAGATCTGCTAAACAAATCCCCTATAAAATTTTCATTTTATCTTGACAAAAAGTGCATAAAATGTCATTTTGTATAAAAGCTTATAAGGGGAATACTATGAAGAAATATGCATTTTTATTTCCGGGACAGGGTGCTCAGGTTCCCGGCATGATTAAAGACATTTGTGATGCTTATCCAGAAGCTCGTGCCGTTGTAGATGAAGTTACAAAGATTACTGGTGTAGATATGCCAAAGCTGCTTTGGGAAAGTGATGCGGCAACTTTGAGCCGTAGTGATAACAGCCAGCTTGCAATTACAACAGCTTCTCTTGCTGTTATGGCTGTTTTGAAGACAAAGGGTATTGAACCTTCTGCCGCTATGGGCTTTTCTCTTGGTGAATTCCCAGCTCTTTATGCTGCCGGAGTTCTTTCTTTTGAAGACGTTATTAAAGTAGTTCGTCAGCGTGGTCAGATTATGCAGGCTACCTGCGAAAATATTGCTAAGGCAAACGAAGGTCACGCACCTGGAATGACAGCAGTTCTTGGACTTCCTCCTGAGAAGGTTGAAGAGCTTGTTAATGGAATTAAGGATGCTTATGCAGCAAACCTTAACAGTCCTGTTCAGACTGTAGTTAGTGGTACAGCTGATGCTCTTGAGCAGATTGAAGCAAATGCAAAGGAAGCTGGTGCTCGTCGTGCACTTCGTCTTGCAGTTGCCGGACCTTTCCACAGCCCTCTTATGCAGGAAGCTGCAGATAATTTTGAAAAGGCAATTGCCGATGTTACTTTCAATAATCCAGATAAAACCTTGTTCAGCAATGTAACTGGAAAGGAAGCAACAGATGGTTCTGAAATAAAGAAGAATGCCGTTCTTCATCTTACAAATCCTGTTCGCTGGACTTCTGAAGAAGCTGTTCTTAACGACTTGATTAAAGCAAGTGGTGACGAATGGGAATTGATTGAACCTGGTGTTGGAACTGTTCTTACAGGACTCTGGGGTAAGTCAGGATTCGGTGAGACTGCTGCCTGTGTAGCAGTGAACTCAGCAGATACAATAAATTCACTTTAAGGAAATAAATATGGCAAATAGACGTGTTGTAATTACTGGAATGGGAGCTGTAACTCCTCTTGGAAATACTGTTGAAGAAACTTGGGCTGGTGTAAAGGCTGCAAAAAGCGGAATTGGACCAATCACCTTGTTTGATGCATCTGTAAATAAGGTTCATTATGCTGCAGAAGTAAAAAACTTTGACCCATCTTTGTATATGGATTCAAAGGATGCCCGCAAAATGGCTCGCTTTACTCAGCTTGGTGTTGCTGCTGCAAAAATGGCTTTGGATGACTCTGGTTTGATGGGAAATGAAGCTGTTCTTGACGAGACAGGAATTGTTCTTGGAGTTGGAATCGGCGGTTTGGAAGAAACAGAAGCTGATATTCTTGGAATGGCAAAAATGAATGGTGTAAAAACTAATCCTATGGCTATCCCTAAGCTTATTCCAAATGAAGTTGGCGGAAATATCGCTATTCAGTTTGGAGTTCACGGACCAGTTGAATCTATTGCTACTGCATGTTCTTCTGGAACTGATGCTCTTGGTGCCGCTTTTGACATGGTTCGCTCTGGCCGCCTTGACTGCTGTCTTTCTGGTGGTGCTGAATCTACAATCTGTCAGTTCGGTGTAGTTGGCTTTGAAGTTCTTCACGCTCTTTCACAGGGCTTTGATGATGATCCAACAAAGGCAAGCCGCCCATTCGATAAGAACCGTAACGGATTTGTTATGGGTGAAGGTTCTGCAATCCTCGTACTTGAAGAGTATGAGCATGCTAAGGCACGTGGTGCTAAGATTTATGCTGAAATTGCCGGTTACGGTGCAAGCTGTGATGGTTACCATTTGACAGCTCCAAATCCTGATGGAATCTGCGGTTCAAAGTGTATGACACGCGCCCTTAAGGATGCTGGAATGGATCCAAGCGAAATCCAGTACTACAACGCTCACGGAACTTCTACAATGAAGAACGATTCAAGCGAAACAAACATGATTAAGATTGCCTTTGGTGAAGAAAATGCCCGCAAGCTTAAGATTTCTTCTACAAAGTCTATGCACGGTCACTGTCTTGGTGCAACTGGTGCTATTGAGGCTATGATTTGTGTTAAGGCTATTAATGACAGCTTTGTT
>JAIKYB010000135.1 GCA_024683675.1 Treponema sp. | reverse complement strand
TTGCAGGTGCCTTCTTTGGTGGTTGTCCAAATACAACTTACGGTGAATCAATTGGTTGTGTTGCAATTACACGCAATGCTTCAACAGTTTCTATCTGGGGTTGTGCAATTATCTGTGTAATCTTCTCTCTTATCTCTCCTCTTGTTGCCTTCCTTGAAACAATTCCTTCTTGTGTAATGGGTGGAGTTTGTGTAGCCCTTTATGGTTTCATCGCCGTTTCAGGACTCAAGATGTTCCAGTCTGTAGACTTAAACAAGAACAAGAACCTCTTCGTTGCATCTGTAATTCTTATTACTGGTGTAGGTGGAATGGTAGTAAGCTTCGGTGCTGTTGAAATCCGTACTGTAGCATGTGCTCTTATTCTTGGTATTCTTACAAACATCATGCTTGGAAAAGAAGAATAGAAATTAACTATAATTCACAATAAAAAAACAGTCCATTTTGATATGTACCCCTTTTACTGGACAAAAGTAAAAGGGGTACATATCATTTTGGACTGTTTTTTTTTCGACTATAAAGTCCCCCTCCTTCTCAGAGTGGCGGGCAACCTTTGCAGCTTAACCACGTAAGGCCCTTTTGTAATCTTATCTTCTAATTAATCTTAAACTTATTAATTTCACCTGCCAGTTCAGAAATCTTAGTTTTATTATTTTGTGACAAGCCATTTACAGCTTCGGTAGACTCTGTAATACGTCTTGCTCCGGATTCCATTTCCTGCATTTGAACAGAAAGATTTGTTGCAACCTTACTCATGTTTAACATAGCATCTGAAACATTTCTACTTGCATTAAAGATTCCATCAGATTCTTTTTTAACAACCGCAGTTGCAGTTTCAATTTCATTAATTGCAGAAAGAACTCCCTGACAGCTTTCTTCATGCTCACCCATAACACTATGAACAGCTTCTGTAAGGTGGCTTACATTTTCAGACAGCTTATAAATCTCTGCGAAGCTGCCTTCAACAGTCTTTGTAGATTCAGTAAGACTTTCAATTTCACCGAATACATCAGTCAAAGTTTGAGTAATCAAATTACCCTGCTTTGAAGACTGCTCTGCAAGATTTCTGATTTCAGATGCAACTACAGCAAAGCCCTGACCTGCAGTTCCAGCATGGCTTGCTTCAATTGCTGCATTCATAGCAAGAAGATTTGTCTTACTTGCAACATTCATAATAACATCTGAAGCTTCCTTCAAGCTTCCTGAAGCCTCAGAAATCTTCTGTGCAATTTCAGCTGATTTCTGCATATTCATCTTACCAATATCAGTAGCCTTCAAAAGAGATTCAACAGCATCACTGGTATTCTGAATTGAATTAGAAATCTCAGAAATATTATTTATCATCCTTCCGGCTGACATCTTGGAATTATCAACACATTCCTTCTGTGCCTCGGAGCTTTCATTCAATCTGGAAATAGCAGTTGAAATCTCCTGCTCAGACTGATTTGTTTTACTAACACTTTCATTCAAGGAAGCAGACTGTTCACTTATAGAAACAATATTATTTGCTATCTTGTTGATTTCATTTGAAATATTGTTCATGTCCTGAGCAAGTCCATTACCAATTGAATCTAGCTCGTTTGTATTATTAGAAATTACACCAAAGGTATTTCTTAAAACACCCAGAGTATTATTAAAGGTATCCGCTACAACTCCCAGCTCATCATGACTCTTTACAGAAATTTCATGAGTAAAGTCGTTTTCTGCCACAGTCTTCAAAGAAGCAATAATTGTATTAAGAGGAGACATCATTCTTCTTGTAATAAAGAATACAATTACTGTAATTCCCAAAAGGAAAATCAGACAAACAATAATGGTAATATCCAGAGTTTTATAAAAGGCTGCAAGCACTGTATCCTTTGGACAGAAAGCTACAATCTTATAATCTGTCAAAGGATTTACTGTAAACTGTGTAAAATAGCCTGTTCCATCTATAGAAATATCTCCGCTATATTCCTTAGAATCCAGATATTCCTTTAAGCCATCAATCTTTAAATCAGAAATATTCTTAAAGTTATTTGATGAATCCTTGGTGTCAGCAAGAATAGTTCCATCCTTCTGAACCATCATAAGGAAGCTACCTTCCCCAAGTCTTACGCTGCCAAGTATTTTTGTAAGTGTATCAAGAGAAACTTCAATAGAAGAATTTCCTATAAAATTGCCGTCAAAGTCATAAACAGATTTTGTAATTCCAACTACGGTTGCGCCTACTGTAGAAGCAAAGGCATCTGTAATCATAGCCTTTCCGTTTCCAGAAGTAGCTGTTGCATACCAGCCTCGTTTTCTAGGGTCGTATCCACCAGACATAGAGCTGTCAAAATTGGTAGCGTAACCACCCCATTTGGTACCTAAATAAATCTCTGCTATATCAACATCGTTTGAAGCAAAGTTTTTACAAACCTTTCGGATTTCTGCTTCGGTAGGACTTTTTTCATAGCCCAAAATCTGAATCGTTCCCTTTTCATTCACAAAAGAATGAATTGTATCATCTGCAGATTTTACAGCGTCAGTTTCAGAAAAGACATTTAACTCAACTTTCTTGGCACTAAAAAACATATCAATAGTGTCCGAAAACTCAGATAGTTCCATTCCTGCTGTGCTATAGAAGGTTTCTATGCTATTTTTAGAAAAAAAGATTCCTGTAGTCACAGAAGAAACAGCAACAACTATCAGCATTACGACAATTGCACCAAGGGAAACCTTGGTTGATGTAGAAATATTTTTCTTCATAATAATCCCCTATTTTTTACTCTAATATTATACAACCATAAATTAATAATTTCAAAAAAAAATGCACTATAAAAAAAAGGACTGTACAACAAAAGTACAGTCCATTTTAAGCTTTTCTTTATAATGATAAAAGAAAACTAATGCTTAACTTACATTCCGTAGGTTGAAATAAATACACCTGCGGCAATTGCAGTTCCAATTACACCAGAAACATTTGGTCCCATTGCATGCATCAAAAGGAAGTTTGTAGGATCTTCTGCCATACCAACCTTATTTGCAACTCGGGCTGCCATTGGAACAGCAGATACACCTGCAGAACCAATAAGAGGATTAATCTTATCCTTAAGGAAGAGATTCATAATCTTAGCCATAATAAGGCCACCCATTGTAGCAATACAGAAGGCAAGAAGACCAAGTACAATAATTCCAAGAGAATTCAAGTGCATAATCTTTTCTGGAGTCATCTGAGAACCAACACCCAAAGAAAGCAGAATAGAAACAATATTCATCAATTCATTTTCTACAGTCTTTGAAAGACGCTGTACACAACCAATTTCTTTAATGAAGTTACCAAAAGCAAGCATACCAATAAGAGGTGCTGCAGGTGGTAAAAGAAGAATTGTTACAACCAGCAAAAGCAGAGGGAAAAGAATTCTTTCTGTCTTTGAAACAGGACGAAGCTGCTTCATCTTAATCTGGCGTTCCTTTTTTGTTGTAAGCAGCTTCATAATTGGAGGCTGAATCATAGGAACAAGAGCCATATAAGAATAGGCGGCAACTGCAATTACAGCCATCATTTCTGGAGCAAGCTTTCCTGATACATAAATAGAAGTAGGACCATCTGCACCACCAATAATAGCGATAGCACAAGCCTGCTTCATGTTATAATCAATACCTGGAATAAAGTTCATTGCAGCAACACCAAAGAGTGTAGCAAATACACCAAGCTGAGCAGCACCTCCAAGAAGTGCCATCTTTGGATTTGCAATAAGAGGTCCAAAGTCTGTCATTGCACCAATACCCATAAAGATAAGCATTGGGAAGAATTCGTTTCCAACACCTGCATTATAGATAATATGAAGCATACCGTCTGGACCATCGCCCATTCCAGCTCCAGGAATATTTACAAGAATAGTTCCGAATCCAATTGGAATAAGAAGAAGTGGTTCAAAACCCTTTGCAGCTCCCAGATATACAATAAGGAAGCCAATTGCAAGCATAACTAAACGC
>JAIKYB010000129.1 GCA_024683675.1 Treponema sp. | reverse complement strand
AGAAATTGAAGCTCTTGGAATGGTAAAGGGAACTATTGTTCAATCAAAAAATTTTGGCCGTGATTTTATGGCTGGCTTAAAAACTCTGGTTGGTGGTGAAATTGCCGGCTACACAGAAATGCTCAATGAAGCCCGCCAGATAGCAACCAAACGCATGGTAGATGAAGCTGAAAAGCTTGGAGCGGATGCAATTGTAGGACTGCACTACAGTTCATCTGCTGTAATGCAAGGCGCCGCAGAAGTTGTAGCTTACGGAACTGCTGTAAAGATTAAGTAAGAGTTTCCAAAAACCCCTTACAATTCCATTGTAAAACCAGCTCATAACCAAGCTTTCCGTACCAGGTGGCAAGATGGGTCCAGTGAATCCAGGAAAGGTCAAAGCCCTGCTGGCGGAGGATTTCACTTGCCCGGCGGACCAGTTCAAGTCCAATTCCTTTTTTGCGATATTGAGGTAAAGTTCCCACGCAGCCAGGCCCGCCAATTTTAAGGCCGTCAACAAATCCCATTTGGTCCAGGGCACAGAAGGCAGCGATTTTTTCTCCTTCAAAGGCGCAGAAGACCTCACTTTCCTTATCAAAAAACTGGCACCAGTCTTGGTCAACCTGGGCTATAGCTTGCTGCAATTTTTCTAAATCACCCTTGTAAAAGTCAAAAGTGATTTCCTTGGGGTAAGTCAGCTGGAGATTTGAACAATTTTTCTGACACAGGTCCATAATGAGTTCAGAAAAAACATAGTCATCCGGCAGATTTAAGATTTCCGGGTCTTTGAAAAAGTCGGGATGTAGTTTTAAGAAAATTTCTTTGTAATTCATATCAGTTTTTTATCCAATTTTCTGGGCAAAGGCTTTAATTTTTTCCAGAGAAGCTTCCGCATCTTTTATAGGATTTACAAAGGATACAGAATCCTTTAACTTACTTCCCTTAACCTCTACCGAAGAAGAAATCTGAGCCAGGCATTTTTCTGCAGAACCACCGCCACTGGAAACTATGGCGTACACTTCCTTGCCTGTAAAATCACTTGCTTCTATATAACTGGCAAGAGGAGCGGCCATTTTACCAGCCCAAACCGGACAGGCCAGAATCACGCGTGAATAATTTGTAAGCTCAGGCAATTCGTTTTTTAATTCCGGCTTAAACCCAAAAGAAGCGTCACGGCCCCCATGCAGGAACTTCATCAATCCTTTTTTGGGATATTCCTTTACAGTTTCAAGACGGCATAAATCTGCCCCATTTTGCTTTGCCATAGCGCGGCAGAGAAAATCAACATTTCCTTCAAGGGAATAATATACGATGATTGTATCTGACATTTTATACTCCTGATTTATTATACATCAGCTTTTCGGATATATCCATTTTCCCATGAACTTTCCCAATCTTGATAAACTTTCCCTACCCTCTCCCGCTCTCGACCATCCCCCAAAAACTTGTTACCATTGTCTTATGAAAATTAAACTTCCACCTCATCACACATCTCTTGCCCAGGCTCTTGTTTCGCTTTTTGGAAATTCTGTGGCAATTACTCAAACCGACAGGCTTTCCGGGGGGGATATAAACAAGGCTTACGGATTAACTTTGAACACCGGCGACCACATTTTTATGAAGGCCAATGCAAAGTCCAATGCAGATTTTTTTACAGCCGAGGTTGCGGGCCTTTCTGCAATTGAGTCAACAGGTGCTATCAAAACTCCGGGGATTCTCTGTACCGGTACAGATAACGGAGAAGACATAGGTTATTCTTTCCTGCTTTTGAAATTTATAAAAAGTGCTAAGCCCCGCTCTGATTACTGGGAGACCTTTGCCCGTGAACTGGCCGCTCTTCACAAGGCAGATACAAAAAAGATTATGAACGCTGACGACAACACGACGCCCCCAAGTCAGGACTCGGCTGCCCCTGCTGCCCCGGCTCCAGGCGTGGGAAAGTTCGGCTTTTTTCAGAATAATTATATAGGATCCAGGGCTCAGGACAACACAAAATCAGATTCCTGGATTTCCTTTTTCCGCGATTCCCGGCTTGCCCCTCAGTTTAAGGCGGCTGACTCATATTTTACCCCCCAGGACCGCAATCAGATTACAAAGCTTCTGGACCATCTGGAGGATTTTTTACTGGAACCTGCCAGGCCTAGTCTCTTACACGGAGACCTCTGGAGCGGCAACGTAATGTGCGGACCTGAAGGAAAAGCCATGCTGATTGACCCCGCCTCTTACATTGGACATGCAGAAGTGGACCTGGCAATGACAGAGCTCTTCGGAGGCTTCCCAGAAAGCTTCTACCAGGCTTACAGGGAAGTCAATCCTCTTGAACCTGGCTATGAAAATCGCCGGGATCTATACAATCTTTACCAGCTTTTGAATCATCTGAATCTTTTTGGGCCAACTTACCTGGGACCAGTTTTGAGTATTGTCGATGAATATGTAGGATAATGATGGAAGAAGGATCTCCTATGCAAAGAAAAAATCTTGCTGAAACTATTTACGCCGCAGTCCGCCAGATTCCCCGGGGAAAGGTTGCAACTTATTCTCAGATAGCAGCCCTAGCGGGTAACTGTAATTTGCGCCGTTATGTGGGAAATGCCCTGCATAAAAATCCCAGTAATCAGCTTACCCCCTGCCACAGAGTTGTAAATGCAAAGGGCTTTTGTTCTGGAAGCTTTTCCTTTGGTGGACCAGATGCCCAGAGGGAAAAACTTGAGGCGGAAGGGGTGGATTTTATTGACGGGCATGTAGACTTAAAAAATCACCTTATAAATGATGATGATTTTCAGGCTATGAAGGCTGGAATGGAAGCTTAATCACAAAAAGCCTTAAAATTCTTTTGTGCAAGCTGATAGGCCTCGCGGTCAAACAAAACAATTGTAGAATCCATATCACCAGCATATTTTTGGATTGTCTCAACCGCAACTTGAAGAGCTTCTTCCTTTGGGTAGCCGTAGACTCCGGCACTTATAAGAGGAAAGGCTATACTTTTGCAATTATTTTCCTGAGCCAGGGCAAGGGAGTTTTTATAGCAGGCCTCCAAAAGCGTGCGGGCTTCCTGCGCTGAATGCTGGTAGTAAACAGGGCCAACAGTATGAATTACAAAGGCCGCCTTAAGCTTGTAACCTTTTGTAATTTTAGCCTAGCCTGTTTTACAGCCGCCAAGAGTCGCACACTGGCGGACTAATTCTGGCCCGGCTGCTCGGTGAATTGCACCATCAACGCCTCCACCGCCAAGAAGTGTGGAATTAGCCGCATTAACAATAGCGTCACCATCAAAAAGAGTAATATCACCGGGGATGATTTTTAAGCCTGCCATTTACAACTCCTGTTTGAGGGCCTCTTTCCACTCTGCTTCCCTAAAACCAGGGAAAACTGCCGTGTCGGTAATTAGAAGGGGTCGTTTTACCATCATTCCATCCGAGGCAAGCAGGGCGAATTGCTGGTCTTCGCTCATATCCGGGAGCTTTTTGGAAAGTTCCATTTCCCGGTAGAGAATGCCACTGGTGTTGAAAAACCTTTTGAGTGGAAGGCCAGATTTTTTGTGGAGCTGGCGAAGGGTCTCTTCATCCGGGTGCTGATCTTTTATATCCAGTAATTCGTATTTAATTCCCTGGGCATCCAGCCAGGCCAAAGCCTTTTTACAGGTTGAACATTTTGAATAACAGTAAACTTTTGTCATTTTATCTCCTGTTTTTTAATTATAACACATAAAATCAGATAAAGAATGAAATGTAATTGATAAAGTAGACAAAGCAATTCTAATGAGATATTTTTGATATGGAGACTGTGAGATATGGAATCTG
>JAIKYB010000058.1 GCA_024683675.1 Treponema sp. | reverse complement strand
CAAATGATATCATTATAAACTCCTAAGAATTTCATAAATATCATTATTCACGCAAATGCTTTGTTTTTCAATCTCTTTTGGAACTACAGCCTCGCCCTTGTTTATGCAGATGTAGCTGGCTTTTGGATTTTCATAAGTCATTCTCCAGAAGGGATACTTTATAATTCCCGGAGTATTCCCCCCAACCCCCAGCTCCAAGAAGACAATTTTCTTGCCCTTGTTTTCATCTAAAAACTGCTGATAAAGTCTGGCCGCTTTATTCCAGCCCCTATCTTCCACAAAAGTTCCGTCGCTGCGAAGGTTCATAGACATTGGTCGGCCGCACTTTGGGCATTTTGGAAGGAGGTCACCAGGCACAGTCATTTTCGTATCTTTAGTGATGATGGAGTCAGGGCCGTCAAAAGTTCTGTCTTCATCATCAACCTTTAATCCCTGGCTTTTCCACATTGCCCGGATTGCTTCTTCATTATCATAAGTCTGATGATGACAAGGCTTGCTGCACTGGAAAAGTCCGTAATCCCCCTGGGTGTAGAAAAGCCTTTCCTTGTTGATTCCAGCTTTCTGAAAACAATGGTCAACATTGGTCGTAATCACAAAGTAATTTTTATCTTTTACTAAACGTAGGACTTCTTCGTAAACAGGAAGGGGAGTGTCCATATAGCGGTTAATCATGATGTAGCGGGACCAATAGGCCCAGTGCTCTTCAAGACTTTTATAAGGATAAAAGCCACCCGTGTACATGTCGTGGAAGCCGTATTTTTCTTCAAAGTCGGCAAAGTATTTTTGAAAGCGCTGGCCAGAATAAGTAAAACCTGCGGAAGTAGAAAGCCCAGCCCCAGCACCAACTATAACGGCGTCGGAGTCTTCTATAAGTGATTTGATTTTTTTGATATCGTACATTTACTGCCTCCTTTTAATCTTTTACAGGGCCTTTCCCTCACTTCGTTCGGGTCGCTATGTCCGGGGTTCCGCTATCGCTCCATCGTACTCACTTCGTTGCGTTCGACGCCTTTGGCGCCCCTACCAGCGCTAAGGCGTAGCTTGCGCAAGGGATTGTAGTGGCCCGCTGAAAGCGGGTTCCGAAGCGGAGCGTAGGAATGGAGCCGAAAGGCGGAACCACGAAAAGCCCGGTCTGCCGTCAGGCAGATGCGCCCAAAATCTATTCTACCACCACAACCCGATTTTCTCGACGGGGTTTACTTGCTGGCTGTGGTCCGTCGATATAGCCCAAAATCACAAAAGCCTGGCAGGAATAATTTTCGGGAACTCCCCATTCTTTGCAAAGGTCGCGACCTTCCGGACAGTCAAAGGTTTCATAACCGCGGGAAATTATGCAGGAAGAAATGCCAAGTTCAGTTGCCTGTAAAATCATATTTTCTGCAATACAAAAGGCATCGGCAGTGTTGAACAGAAAATTTTCCTGACAAAAAATGCAGACTACAGTTGGTGCATCGTAAAATCCATTTTTCATTTTTGGATTATCGATTATGCTTGGTTGCTCCTTTGAAACATAAGAGCCTTCAAGGTTAGTTCGATTAAAGCGGGCAAGATTCATCTGTCCCAGGTGCACAGCCTTTTCTTTATCATGAATTGCCACCATCATACTGCGCTGACCACCACCCGCATTTGGGGCATAGTTCCCAGCTTCAAGTATTTTATCTAAATCCTCCCGGCTAATCTGCTGAGAGGTGTATTTTCTGATTGAGTGTCTTGCTTTTATTATATCCATTAACATGCTAATTCTTCTCCTGTAATTTCTTGTTTACGGTTCAGGCACAGCCTTCACCGAGACTCGCTAAAAACAGTCCACCGGACTGTTTTTGCCCCGCTTTGCGGTGCCGCTCCCTATTTCCAGCACTGAGGATCTGGGGCGTAAAAGTTACCCCCGTGACTTCCTGCTGCTACTGCAGGGCAACCGCGGCACCAGGCCTTGAGTTCACACTTAGAACATTTTGTAAACTTGTCATAATTTCTATAGTCTTCCATCTGATTAAGCCAGGCGTCTTCTATGCTGTCTGTAAAAATATTTGCAACCTTGCTGTTTGAAACTCTGCGGCAGGCCATCAAATCTCCGTTAGAAGAAATTGTAAAATGGCAGTTTCCGCAGTTGCAGCCACCATAAATCATTTCTTTGTCACTTGAGTCGGGCAGTTTAAAATCTCCACTTTCATATTGATAAAGAGTCCAGAGATGGTCCTTGCGGTTAAAGTAAGTTTTGCAGCCAGCTTCTTCGTAGGTCTTGTACTTCTTATCTACCGAGGCAAGAAAGTCCCTGTAGCGCTGGGGAGAAATATACCAGTCGCTTTCTTCATTGCCTTTTCCATCGCTGGTGGGAACATAGCGGGCAAAGGCATAGACATCCACTCCAGCTTTAACGACTTCATCAATAACATCTGGAATTTCATCAATGTTTGTTCCGCTGACCGTAGTCATAATCACACTAGTGATTCCGGCCTTACTTATAGAAGAAACTTTCTCTAAAGTTGTCTTAAATGAGCCTGGCTTTCTGAACCAGTCGTGAGTCTTTTCCAGCCCGTCTATACTCATCTGGTATTTATCACAGCCGTAAGAAGAAAGCTTCTGGCAAACTTCCTCGGTCAAATGGAAAGGGTTTCCCATGAGAGTAAAGGGAATATCTTTTTCCTTTAAGACCTCAAGAAGCTGCCAGAAGTTTGGATGAAGGATTGGGTCTCCTCCGGTAATGTAAAAATAGGGGAGACGGTTGAACCTTTTGCAGAAGTCTTCGCATTTCTTTACTACAAGCTGCATCTGATCCCATTTCATTGAAACAAGACATGGATGACCTTCTGCAAAAATATAGCAATGCTTACATCTTTGATCACATTCATCTGTTATATGCCATTGAAAAGCAAAA